>JBDRBC010000603.1:0-34421 GCA_043823125.1 bacterium
GGCTGCGCCGGCGGCACGTATTCGATACCTTGCTCCTCGGCCCGCTTCCGGGCAGCCGCCTCGCGGATCCGCCCCGGGGAAAGGTGGGACGGGCGGGATCCGAACGGGGCGATCTTGCTGACCCGCTCCAGGGGATCGCCGTGCTGCACCGGATCCAGGCGGGCGGCGAGGGCGGTGATGTTTTCGCCGTACACCGCCTCACTGGCGGCGTCGGGTGTCTGGCCCTGGGCCACGGCGGCCAGGAACTGGCGCATCATCGGCAGACCACCGTTGTCCTCGATGAGTCGCCACACCAAAAGAAACGCGCCGTACAACGCCTGACGATGCTGCTGCCGATCCACATGGGCATCGGCGGCCGGCGGCGCGGACAGGATCGCGTCCACCTCGGCGGGTGTGATGAGAACCTCTTCGGCGACCCGGAACTCGGCCATGAAGTTGACCAGGTGCGCCCCCATGTCGGCCAGGTAGTTGGCCAGTCCGTGTTCCAGCCAGGGGGGCAACTGCTCGCCCACGCTCCCGTGCAGGATCCAGCGGGTCACCAGTTCCACGGCGGTGTGCCCGATGAGGGTCCTGGCCATCAACACCGGCACCGGCTCCACGAGACAGGAATCGCCCATGAGTTTGTAAGTGCGCCAGACGCCGAGCCCGCTCTGGGCCTGGTAGTCTTCCGTCTTGTCCGGGTTGACGATGCGTAACAGCCCGTCCCTCTCGAGTTCGAGCAGGTCGCGGCAGCGGATACGACCGACCTCGCACAGCTCGATGAACTTCATCAGCTTGCACTGGCCGTATCCCTCGTTGAAGAACATCTCGAACTGTCCATACCTGGTGTGTCCCTCTTCGGCGATCAAGCCTTCGCGCGGGATGACCGCATCCCCGCTGCATAGACTGCCGGGGCCGTAGGGACTCCCGTCATGGTCCACCGGCGGGCTCCAGCCGGGCCAGTAGAAAGCGTGCATGTGATCGGGAAAGCTGGAGGACTGGAGCTGTTCGGGGCTGTACCGGGGGAACGGTCCATCGGGGGTCAGGGCCGGCAAGAGGCTGCAAAACTCGAGGAGACCATCGACGATCCCCTCGTCCCCGGGCGGCAAGGTGCCGCGGGCCACGGCCACCGCCCGCTCCTCGTAGGTGATCTGTCCCAGGGCCAGGGATGCCAGCAGCAACCCCAGCACGGCCGTGAAGAAGAACAGAGGGCGTTTCCGCCCGTTCAGGCTGGATTTCCGCTGCGGATTCACCGTCACCCTCCCTGCAGGTTTTTGGCTTCCTTGTACATGGCGTTCGCTTCTTCCTTGTTGCCGAGTTTATCGTACACCAGGCCGAGATTGTTGAAGACGTCGGCAGTCTCCTGTTGCTCCATGGCCAGCTCGTACTTCTCGATGGCTTCGTTGTACCGCGTCAGGTGATACAGGCACAGTCCCTGATTGAACAGGATCCGGTAGGAGTCGGGTTCGATGACCAGGAAATCGGTCAAGACATCGAGCGCCTTCTCGTAGCGCTGGGCGGCGATGAGGGTGTTGGCCAGATTGTGATACGCCTCGCTGAACATGGGATCGAGAAAGATGGCCTCCTCGTACCGGGCCACCGCCTCGTCCGTGCGGCCGGCCCGTTTGAGACAGTAGGCGAGATTGAAGGAGAGCTTGGAGTCTTCACCGAAAGAAATGGTTTTTTCGTAGGCGGTCACCGCCTCACTATATCTTTTTGCGTTGCGCAGGCTGAGGGCCAGCGCTTGCCACGCCTGGGGCATCTCGGGACGTTGCTCCACCACTCGTTGCAAGGCTTTCACCGCTTCGCTGAATTTCTTCTCGCGCAGCAGGCTGATGCCGTAGTTGTAGATCACCTCGGGTTTGGCGTCCGGCGAGTCGATACCGGCCGCCATGTACTGCTGTGCCTTGGCGCTGTCGCCGATCCGCATGTACAGGTTGCCGATGACCAGATCGAGATCACGGTTCTCCCACCCGAGCCGCCGCGCCTCGAGATACGCCTCGATGGCGTCGGCGAACCGGCTCTCGGACTCGGCGATCTTGCCGGTGGCGATCCAGGTGCCAGCGGCTTCGGGATGGTTGTTCCGGGCCATCCGGGCCTGCACCCGCGCCTGCAACGGTTCGCCCCCGTCGAGATAGGAATCGATGATCCGCGGCAGCAACTCGTGACGCGCGGGATCCACACCGAAGGCCTTCTGGTACAGCTCGGCCGCCTCCAGCGACAGTCCCGATTCCTCCAGCAGCTTCGCGTCATCGATGTAAATGGCCAGCAGGTTGGTCGACACGGAGCGAGCCAGTTCCACCGTCTCGCCGTCGCCGGCCGCCATGGCCTCGTCCCCCACTGTTGCCGCCAGCTCCAGGTGTTCCTCCAGCACGCTGCTGGCCTGGGTGGACTGGGCGTCGTCGAGATACATTCGCGCCAGGGCCAGCACGAGACGCATCTGCTCCGTGCCCTCTTCGGCGGGCAACGAGTCGAGCCCCTCGCGATAGGCGGCCGCGGCCTGCTCCAGCTGGCCGGCCTGAACCCAGCAATCACCCACCAGGCGGTACCCTTCCGCGCCGCCCTCCATATCGAGTCGCCGATAGGCGGCGAATTCCGACGCCGCCATCTCGTAGTTCTCCAGTCGTGCCAGCACGTGGCCCAGGTTGCGGTGGAAGCTGGATTCGATGGGATTGGCCTGCACCGCCGAGATGAAGGCGTCCCGCGCCAGGAGCCAATCCTCCTGCTCGGCGTAGATGACGCCGAGATTATTGTAGTTATCGGCGTTGCGAGGTTCCGCGAGGATCTTGGCGTTGAGATCGGAGATCCGGTCCTCCAGGGTCATGAACCCGAACGACTCGCCGGTGACTTCCGTTGCGGCCTGGGCACTGTCCGCAGGGTCGTCGGTCTGGGCCGAGACTGTCCCGTGAACGGCCAGGGCGCAAACCAGGATCGAGCCGAGACCGCCCAGGAAAAGAAACCGGGGGGTCGAGAAGAACTTTCTGCGCTCGTGGTGCGGCGACGAAACGGACTCCGCGTATTGTCTCATACCAGAATACTCCTCGTCAGCGACGGCTTCCCCGAACTGCCGGGGGGACCTCCGGTTCCGATCCAGCACTGTCCAGATTGATCCAGCTCGATCAGCGGTTCAAACAGGATGCCATGATAGTGGCGGGCGTCTTGCCTGTCCAGCGGCACCGAGGGCATCCCGCCATCAAACGCCGGTTCCGGCTTGACGTTCCGCCTCTTCTTTGTTGCTTTAGACCATGATTTCCTTTCACGTTCTCGGCTCCGGCTCCGCCGTCCCCTCTCCCGATCACGGTCAACCCGCGTACTGGGTGGTGGTGGATGGTCACTCCCTGCTGCTCGATCCCGGGCCGGGAGCGCTGGTGCGCCTGGTGAATTCTCCCCACTGCCCCGACAGTCTCGACGGAATCGAGACGGTTCTTCTGACCCATTTCCATCTCGACCACTGTGCGGACCTGGCGCCGCTGCTCTTCGCCCTGCGTAGCCCCCTGCTGGAGGCGACCCGGCCGCTCCACCTCGTCGGTCCCCCCGGTCTCACCCGGTACCTCGACGGTCTGCGTCAGCTTTACGGCCGCTGGATGACGCCTTTGCGGCGCCGACTCGAACTGACCGAGATCGAACCGGGACAGACATTACTCGCCGCCGACGCTCCCGTCGCCGGTTGGCGGGCAGAGACCAGCGGACACCGGCACTCCGCCACCGGCCCGTCGCTGCTTGCGTTCGCCGCCGCCCACGGGGACCCGGCGGCCGGCGAGGTCAGTCTCGGCTATCGCTTCGTGGACGAAACGGGCCGAAGTGTGGTCTTTTCGGGGGACAGCGGCCCCTGCCCCGATTTACGCCGGATGGCCCGTGAGACCGATTTATTGGTGGTGGAGTGCGCCGGCGGGTGCGAGCAGGCGGTCGTCGGACATCTGACGGCGGAAGACGTGGGCGCGCTGGGTGCCGAAACCAAACCGGGGAAACTGGTGTTGACGCATCTCCAGCCGACGCCGGGAGCTGCTGCAAGCCCGGAACATGAACAGCGTTTATTTACCCGGGTCGGACGGACCTTCACCGGTCCCCTCCAAGTGGCCCACGACGGAGACCTGTACGAGGTATCGCAACCAGATCCCGACTCCGAGGAGCAACCGTGAAGTCTATTTTCCTCTGCTGTGTTCTCGTTCTACTGTCCACGCCAGCCCTGGCCCAGATCGATTCGACGCAGATGGACGCCGAAACCGGGGAGCTGGTTTTTATCCACAGCCTCGGCTCCAGCGCCAATGTGTGGGAGGAGATGGTGCCGTACTTCCAGGGTACCTATGACGTCTGGACCTACGAGCTGCCGGGACACGGCACCACCAAGCCCATGCCGGGCCTGACCATCGAAACCGCCGCCGGAGATCTGGAGCGCTACCTGCAGACCAACGACATCGACTATCCCATCCTCATCGGGCACGGCATGGGCGGACTCATCGCCATGCGGTACGCCTTCGACCATCCCGCCGAGGTCCGCCTACTCGTGGTGCTCGACGCCACGCCGAAGCAGCTCGCCACGGACGAGCAGAAGGTCCACGTCACCGAACAGCTCCTGGCAGATTACGATCGCTTCGTGGCCGCTCACTACCTGCATATGAGCCCGTCGCCGGAAATCACCGACGCCCTCATCGACCAGGCGTTGCGCACGGACAGCTCCAGCTTCGTCTCGTTGTTGCTGAGCAGTTTCGATTTCGATCTCACCGAGGAGTTGCCGCGGCAGGCCGTGCCGATCCTGGTGGTGGGCAGCGGACTCTTCTTCCCCGATGCCGAGTCCGTGGAGATCCGGCTGGCGGAGATCGGTTTCAGCCAGGCCCGCACCATCAGCTTCAAACGTATGGCCAACACCGGCCACTACATGATGCTGGAACAGCCGGTCTACCTGGCGAGCGTCATCCTGGCGTTCATCATCTCGCAGAGCCGGCGGTAGCGGAAACGGCGGGAATCTCCCCGGCGAGTTCCAGGTAGTTGAACCAGTACTGCCGTGGTCCTTGCCCCAGGTCCAGCAACAGCGGCACCATCCGGACCCGGTAGTCCGTCAGGTACGGGTGGACCTCCGGCCGCCGGCCGAAGACCAGCTCCCGCAGGTTCGGGATGGAATCCTCCAGCAGATAGTGAAACTCATCCAGGAAATAGGTGGGCCGCCGCTCGAAGACATGGATCGGGTCGGTCTTCTCGTGGCCCATGGGCCGCTTCTGTCCCATGTCGGGGATCTGCTTGTGGGCGATGTGCAGGTCGTTCAGCCCCCACATGTCGATGGTCGGCAGCCCCGAGTAGTATGGAATGATCCCCGCCGAATGGATGGCCAGGACATCACCGGGTGCTGCGTTCTCGGCCAGATAACGGCCGCAGGCGGTGCGGCGCTGGAGATCCCGGGCCCGATCGTGGGACCAGTGCGCCACCGCCGGCGCGCTGGTGAGGCTGTTGACCACCACCAGGGCCAGCACCACCCAGCCTCCCCCGCGGAATTGCCCCGTCCACCCCCGCCGAGAAACCGCGCCGTCCAGCAGGAGGGCACCGAGCGGCAGGACGGGGATGATGAACCGGAACGTACTCTTGAAATCACCGCCGACGATCATCACATACAGCAGGTACCCGACCAGAACGGCCGCCAGCAGGAAGGTCGTCGGAGCAGCGACCGCCGTCACCGGCCGCTCGGGCCGTCGCCGCCAACCGTCGACCAGCAGCCAACCGCTCAGCAGCGCCAGCACGGGGTTCTGGAGCAGGAATCGACCGAGATATCCGCAGCCGCGTAACACATGGTGCAGGCCACCACCGGTCTTGACGTAAAAGGTGTTGGGCAGCGGATAACCGTAGTAATCGAACCGCCAGCCGTAATACGGGAGATAGATACAAGCGAACAGCACCAGACCGTACAGCATCCCACGGGTGACAAGGGGCTGACCGTGGCGCACGCGCCAGACCATTCCGGCCAGAACCAGCAGGCCGAAGACCCCCACGCCTTCGGGCCGCACCAGGGCGGCCAGCGCCAGGACACCGGCGGCGGCCAGATGGAACCGAACGCTACCCGCCAGCCCCCCCCACTCCCGCTGCCTAGCCAGGACGCCCAACCAGACACCGGCCGTGACCAGCCAGGCGAAAAAGACGGTTTCCAGCCCCTGCACCGCTTCTCCGGCCAGTGCCGGTGAAGCGGCGATGACCGCCGCGGCCAGCAGTCCGCCGGTCTGCCCCCGCTCCCGGTCCCGCCGGCCGGCGATCCGGAACACGAGAATCACCAGCCCGAGGCTGACCACGATGCCGAGACACCGGGCCAGCGGCACCGGATCGAGCCCCAGGGCCATCCCCCCCGCCAGCAGCACGGTCCAGCCGAAATTGGTGTAGCCTTCCACCGGTTGGCCGGGATTGAAGACCAGCCCGTGGCCGTCGAGCAGGTTCCGGGCGTAGCGGAACGAGATGAAGGCGTCTTCCTGCACACAACTGCCGAGGATCAACTCGAAGCAGAGCAGGCCGCTAAGCAGGAAGCCGAGGAGAACGACACGATGTCTGCTGGGCATGTGGCCGCCACCTCTTCCCGGTAAAAAACCGCGCCGAGCCGAAGGCGGAAACGGGAGTTCGTTTCCGCGCCGATCCAGGTTCGCGAATATCAACAGAAGGTTGCGAATTCAGCCCACTTCAACGATTCTTGTTAGCTGATGTCCGCGAGACTTCGGTTCCTATCACCGCTTTCCGAAACGGTTTGCGCATGCTAAGCCACCTGACCCGTTCCGACAACAGGAAGCCACATCGACGAGCGCAATTTCTGGTGTTCGTTTTCGCTCTTCTGGCCGCCGCCCCCGCCGCCGCTTATATCGGACCCGGCGCCGGTTTTGCCCTGGGTGGTTCGTTCATCTTCGCCCTCATCGGCATCTTCCTGGCCATCGGGGCGCTCTTCATGTGGCCCATCCGGTTGCTGATCCGCAGCCTGCGCAGCAAGGGCCGGCTCAAGCACGCCAAGACCAACCGAGTGGTGGTCCTCGGCCTGGACGGCCTCGATCCCAGCCTGTGCCGCCGCTGGATCCGCGAGGGACAGTTGCCCAACCTGGCCCGCTTGCAGGAATCGGGGGGGTTCCGCCCGCTCCGCACGGCCATGCCGGCCATGTCCCCCGTGGCCTGGTCGAGCTACGCCACCGGCGTCGACGCCGGGCGCCACAATATCTTCGATTTCCTGAGCCGCGATCCGGTGACCCATTTACCGATTCTCTCCTCCACCCGGATCACCACCAGCGGCAAGGTCCGCAAGCTGGGCAACTGGGTCATCTCCCGGGGCAAGCCCAAGATCGAGCTGCTGCGCAAAAGCACGCCGTACTGGAAGATCCTGTCCGATCGCGGCGTGCAGAGCACCATCCTGCGCGTACCCATCACCTTCCCGCCCGACAAGTTCGGCGGCAACCAGCTCTCGGCCATGTGCGTGCCCGATCTGCGCGGCACCCAGGGCACCTTCTCCCACTACTCCGCCGCGCCCCGGCCCGAGAGCGAGACCACCGGTGGCGTCCGCATGACCCTGGAAGCGGACGGCAACGGCGGTTTCCGCAGTAAACTCATCGGTCCGGACCTGCCGGGCGGACAGGCCGGCGCCACCATGTCGCTGCCGCTCGCGGTGAAAGTGGATCGGGCCCGGCATCAGGCGCACTTCAGCGTGGACGACAAGAAGTTCAGCATCGGCCCCGAGGAGAATTCGGACTGGATCCAGGTGGCGTTCGTCTCCGGACGGGCCAAGGCCAAGGGGATCTGCAAGTTCCGGGTCACCTCGTTCGACGAGCCGTTCTCGTTCTACGTGACCCCCCTCCACATCGATCCCGAGAGCCCGGCCATGCCGATCTCCAACCCGCCACACTTCGCCATCGCCCTGGCCAAGCTGCACGGGCCGTACGCCACGCTGGGGTTGGCCGAGGATACCTGGGCGCTCAACGAGCGGGTCATCGACGAGCAGGCCTTCCTGGATCAGACCTACGCCATCCACGACGAACGGGAACAGCAGTTCTTTCTCGCCCTGGACCGGCAGCGCGAGGGGGTGGTTTCGGTGGTGTTCGACGCCACCGACCGGATCCAGCACATGTTCATGCGGTACCTCGACCCGGAACACCCGGCCAACCGCGACAAGGACACGGAAAAACACGCCGACGCCATTCTCGATCTATACCGGCGGGCCGACGATCTGGTGGGACGCACGGTAAAAGCACTGCGCAAGGACGACATCCTGTTCGTGATCTCCGACCACGGCTTCAAGCAGTTCAAGCGCGGCGTGAACCTGAACAGCTGGTTCCGCGACAACGGCTATCTGTTCCTGAAGGACGACCCGCAAACGGGACCGCTCCCGCCGCTGAACGGCCGCAAGGCGGAACCACGCGAGATCGACTGGCCGCGGACACGGGCCTATACCAACGGGCTCGGCGGCGCCTATCTGAACCTCAAGGGTCGGGAACGGGACGGCTGTGTGGAACCGGACGAGGCCGCAGCGCTCAAGGTCGAACTGATGGAGAGGTTGCGCGGCTTGCCGGACGAGAGCGAGGGACTGGAAGCCATCACCGAGGTGTGGGACAGCCTGGAGGCCTTCAAGGGGCCGTACGCGCGCAACGCCCCGGACCTCATCATCGGCTATCGCATCGGCTATCGCGCCGACTGGGACGCCGCGGTGGGCCGGGTGACCGGCCAGGCGATCCTGGACAATACCCGGAGCTGGTCGGGAGATCACTGCATGGATCCCCGGGCCGTGCCCGGCATCCTGTTCAGCTCGGTGGCCTTCCCCCGCAAGACGCCGTCCCTAATGGACCTGGCGCCGACGATTCTCGAGCTGTTCGGCATCGACAAGCCGAGCCACATGACCGGCAGCAGTATCTTCAAGGAGACGTCATGATCGGTGGTCGTTGTCGAGACTCGCACGCGTCGGTGGTCGGTCGCACCTTGGTCGACAAGCTGGCCCTGCTGTGCCTGTGTTGCATCGTTTTCCTGCTGGCCGCCACACCCGGCACCGCCCAGGATCCCGCGTATGACAAGGTTCTGGTCCTCGGATTCGACGGCATGGATCCCGACCTGCTCAACCAGTTCCGGGAAAAGGGCCTGCTCCCCAACTTCGATCGCTTCATCGCCCAGGGCGATTTCCAGCCCCTGGGCACCACCATGCCGCCCGCCTCGCCCGTGGCCTGGGCCAGTTTCATCACCGGTCTGAATCCCGGCGGGCACGGCATCTTCGATTTCTTCCATCGCGATCCCGAGACCATGATCCCGTTCCTGTCGGTGGGCGAGGCCGACGTCCCCACCAAGTGGTGGACTCTGGGAAAATACAAGTTCCCCCGGGATGGCGGCGGGGCATTGCTGTACCGCAAGGGCGCGGCTTTCTGGCAGTTCCTCTCCGAGGCGGGCATCGACGCCACCATTTTCAAGGTGCCGTCCAACTTCCCGCCCGCCGAAACGGACGCACGCACTCTATCCGGCATGGGCACCCCCGACATCACCGGCACCTACGGCATCTTCAGTTACGTCACCGATAATCCGCCGGCCGACGCCGACTACGGCGGTGGGCGGATGATTCCCGTGGCCATCGAGAACGACCGCTTCGAATTCGAGCTGCCGGGACCGGTCAATTCGTACCTCGTGGATGATCCCACCTCCACCGTGACCGTCAGTGCAGTGCTCGATCCGGTGCACAACGCCGGCTATTTCGAGGTGGACGACACCCAGTTCCTGCTCCAGGAAGGCGAGTGGAGCGACTGGGTGGTGCTCGATTTCGAGATGATCCCCATGCTGAAGAGCGTGGCCGGTATCTGCCGCTTCTATCTCATGGAGGCGCGCCCGGACTTCCGCCTCTACATCTCCCCGGTACAGATGGATCCGGCCAAACCGGAAATGCCCATCTCCACCCCGAGCGGGTACTCCGCCGAACTCGTGGACGCTCTGGGGCGGTACTACACCCAGGGCATGCCCGACGACACCCGCGCTCTGGACGAGGGCGTGCTCGATGATAAAGGCTACGTGGCCCAGAGCACCTTGGTGCTGGAAGAACGGATGCGGCAGTTCGATCACGAGCTGGCCCGGTTCGAAGCGCTCGACGCCGGATTCCTGTTCTTCTACTTCAACAGTCCGGACCAGACCTCCCACATGTTCTGGCGGAACATGGATCCGGAATCGCCCATGCACGAGGACGCCGCCGGCCTGTATGCCGATCGGATCCAGTACATGTACGAGGAGGCTGACCGGGCCCTCGGCAAGGCGCTGGACGCCTGCGCCCACAACACCCTGATCATCGCCCTGTCCGACCACGGCTTCGCGCCGTTCCACCGCGCCTTCCACCTGAATGTCTGGCTGTACGAGAACGGGTACATCCACCTGCGGCCCGGCCTGGAACCGGCGGACGTCAACTACCTGCGCGGCATCGACTGGACCCGCACCAAGGCGTACGCCTTCGGCATCAACAGCCTCTATATCAATCTGGCGGGTCGCGAGCGGCGCGGCATCGTGCGACGCGGAGCCGAGTACGACGAACTGCTCCAGGAACTGCAGAGCAAGCTGGAGAGCGTGGTGGATCCGGAAGATGGCCGGCCGATAATCAAGTACGCCTACCGATGCGACGAGATCTACAGCGGTCCGTGCCGGGTGGACGGGCCGGACATGATGATCGGCTATCATCGCGGTATTCGCGGCTCCAACGAGTCGGCGTTGGGCGGGATGTCGGGCGAGGTCGTGAGTGACAACATGTTGAAATGGAGCGGCGACCACCTGATCGCCGCGGACGAGGTGCCCGGCATCATCGTCAGCAATCGCAAGATCCTCAAACCGGACCCGAGTTTGCTGGATCTGGCCCCCACCATTCTGCGCCTGTTCGACCTGGAACCGATCCCGGAGATGGTGGGCGGCAACCTGTTCGCAGAGAAGGGAGACAGCTGATGTTTGGTGGCAGCAAGATAAAAGTCGACAAGGACTTGCTGGAAAAGGTGAAGAAGTATTCTGTTATCGCCGGCTACTCGTCGGCCGAGGAATTCGTGCACCACGTCCTCGAGCAGGAGATCGCCAAGTTCGAAGAGGGCGGGGACTCGGAAGAGGAGATCAAGAAGCGGATGCAGGGGCTCGGCTACATCTCCTGATCACCGGCGGGTACCAGCGCAGAATTGAACTGGCAGGACCAATCAGAAAGGGCGCGCGACCGTGACGTTTATTGCCGATCTCATGAACGGGCTGTTCGACCTGTTGCTGAAGCCGTTCGGTGGTGCCGCCGCCTGGGCCATGCTGGCTGTCGCCGTGGTGAGCGGCTTGATCATGCTGCTGCTGTTCAAGATCAGCACCAACCAGGATAAACTGGTGGTGGCCAAGCGACGGCTGTTCGGCCACATCTACGAGATGGGGCTGTACCAGGACAATCTCAGCGTCCTGTTCAAGATCCAGCGCGACCTGGCGCTGGCCAATCTGAAATATTTGCGCGTCACCTTCCCGGCCCTGTTTGCGGTGCTGATTCCGGTAGTGCTCATTCTTGCCCAGCTCGACAGCCGGTTCGCCCACCGTCCGTTCCAGACCGGTGAAACCGCCCTCGTCACGGCGATCCTCGAGTCGGCACAGGAAACGCTGCTGACTCAACTCACCCTCGAGGCACCCGACGGTGTGGTGGTGGAGAGCATGCCGGTGCGCGACCGGGTGGACCTTTCCGCTACCTGGCGTATCCGGGTGGATCGGGAAGGGAGCTATGATCTGGCGGTTTCCGCCCCCGGCGCCGAGAGCTGGACCAAGCAGCTCACCGCCGGGTCGGGATTGCCCCGTCTGGCCAAGATCCGGGAACGGGCCGGCCTGCATCACGCGCTGCTCAATCCGGGGGAAAAGCCGTTGCCGTCGGACTGCCCTCTCACCGAGATCTCGCTCCAATTGCCGGAGCGGGAGACCCGTTACGCCGGAGTACGCATGCACTGGTTGCTGGCGTTCTGCGTCATCTCCCTGGTGTTCGGGCTGGCGGTGAAGGACATCTTCAAGGTAAAGATCTGACCCTGCCGATCAGTCACCATATCCCTGCTTCAGATCCCCCCAGGTGGCTCGTTCCGTCTCCACCGGATCGCACGGGATTGCTGGAAACACTCCGGTGACCGGACCAAATCCGACGTAGCCGGAAAACTTGTCCGAGAGGAAGAGATTGTCCTCGGCGATGGGGACTGGCGGGTAATCGGAATAGAAGGTAAAGGTGGCCACTCCCCCCGTACCCGGTTCGCACTCCGGATTCTCGTACGGTTCGAATTTCAGCATGATGCCGTCCACCGAGATACTCGGATCGCCGTGGCAGAGAAACTCCCCGTAGTAGTACACCAGACAGTAGCTGGGACTTTCGTGGGAGAAACCGATGGGATCCCCCCAGGTCAGGGCGGATTCGATCTCCTCGCACTCACAATTCCCATCCGGATCGTCCAGCTTGAGATTCATGTGACTCAGGGCGTGAGGAGTTCCTGTATTCCAGGTAATCACCAGCCGGTACGTCCAGGCCCCCAGTTCCGGATTACCGGTATTCGGCTCGGCAACGATGGTGCCGAAAATGGTACCCTGGGCCAGACACACGGTTGGCACGGCAAGAAGCAATAGAATAAGAATCAATCTAGACATGACATTCCCTCCATTTATAGGTCCAATACAGGCGGAATCGAGCTGAACAGATTCCACTCTCTTCACTCTGGTCGCATTTTATCACAAATCTGCCATGATTTCGACATCTGATCTGAATTCATCTTCCGTGGAAACTTGTATGCCAAGTCATGCCGGCAGTTGTCTCCCCCCAGCCCAGATGCTATACATGCAAGCTGAGTATATTCTCGTTTTCGCGACCATACCCCCGCCCCCGAAGACAAGGAGACCCGATAATGACACGGTTAAGAGGAATCCGAGCCGTCTTGGCTCTCTCGATTCTGGCCGTCTGGGTGCTGCCCTGCCTGGCCTTTGAATATCCGGAGACGGAAAAGCGGCCCACCACCGACGTCTACCACGGCGTCGAGATCGTGGACGACTACGCCTGGCTCGAGGACGAGGAAGCCGACGAGGTGGTCGCCTGGACCGAGGCGCAGGAAGCCTTCACCCACTCGCTCATCGACGATCTCCCCCAGCGCGATTTTCTGGTCCAACGCTTCAACGAGTTGTGGCGGTACGACGACGAGGGGACGCCCGACCGTGTGCTGCAGGGCGAGCGGATCTTCTACTGGTCCAAGAAAAAGGACGACGAGAAGTGGGTGTACAACACCAAGGTCAACGAGGGCGCCGAGACTCAGGTGCTGCTCGACCCCAACCAGTGGGATCCCACCGAAACGCTGTCCGGAGTGAATCCGTCCCGGAACGGGAAGTACGTGGCCTTCGGCACCGCTCACGGCGGCGACGAGAATCCCATCATCCAGATCATGGTCACCGAAACCGGCGAGATCCTGGACGACTGCCTGCGCGGCTGGAAGCAGAGCGTGGTCTCCTGGTTGCCGGACAACTCGGGCTTCTACTACACCTGTAAACCGCTGGAGGGCGAGGTGGCCGAGGGCGAGCACGAGTACTGGCACGCCGCCTGGCTGCACAAGCTCGGCACACCCCCCGAGCAGGACGTGAAGGTCTTCTGGCACGACGAGACCAAGGAATACTGGCACATGGTCTGGGTGACCGAGGACGGCAAGTACGAGATCTATAACCGCAGCCTGTTCAACTCCAACGAGGCATACTTCAAGCCGCTCGGCAGCGACGGCGAGCCCATCCCTCTGGCCACCGGTTTCGAGAACGAGTACGACATCGACATCATCGAGGGCCAGATCCTCATCCGCACCGACGAGGACGCGCCGCTGTTCAAGGTGTACGTCACCGACGTGGACCGGCCGGAGCGGGAGAACTGGCGCGAGTTCATCCCGGAGCACGAGCGGGACAAGCTGAACTCCATCTCGGCCATCGCCGGCCATATCTACGCCAGCTATTCCCACAACGCCTATACCCAGGTACAGATCTACGACCTGGACGGCAACTACCTGCGGGACCTGCCGTTCCCCACCATCGGCACCGGCGGGGTGGGCGGCCACTGGTCGCAGCCGGAAGTGTGGGTGGGCTTCTCGTCCTACACCTATCCCTCGACCACCTTCAAGTACCACTTCGACCGGGACGAGCTGGAGATCTTCCACGAGTTCCCCCTGGACATCGACGTGGACAACATGACCGCCAAGCAGGTCTGGTTCGAATCCCGGGACGGCACCCAGGTCTCCATGTTCGTGGTGCATCGTAAGGACCTCGAACTCGACGGAGACAACCCGACCCTGGTCAACGGCTACGGCGGCTTCAACATCTCGCGGCGGCCCCGATTCTCCACCATGGTGGTGGTCTGGCTCGAGGCGGGCGGTGTCTACGTGGACGTGAACCTGCGCGGCGGCGGCGAGTACGGCCAGGAGTGGCACGAGGCGGGTATGCTCGGCAACAAGCAGAACGTGTTCGACGACTTCATCGGGGCGGCGGAGTGGCTTATCGCCAACAAGTACACCAGTTCGGAGCGCCTCGGTATCCGCGGCGGCAGCAACGGCGGCCTGCTCACGGGGGCATGTACGGTACAACAGCCCGATCTGTACAAGGTGGTCTACTGCGGCGTGCCGTTGCTCGACATGCTGAAGTACCACAAGTTCGGTCTGGCCAATATCTGGTCCGAGGAGTACGGCAGCTCCGACGATCCCGAGCAGTTCGAGTACCTGCGCGCCTACTCGCCTTACCACAATGTGCAGGACGACGTGGCCTATCCGGCCTTCATCGTCACCGGCAGCGAAAACGACGCCCGGGTGGATCCCATGCACGCCCGCAAGATGGCGGCGAGGCTGCAGGCGGCCGATGCCGGCGGCGGGCCGGTGGTGTTGCTGATTCGCAAGCAGTCCGGTCACGGCGGCGGCACGACCCTGTCGAAGCAGATCGAGCAGCAGGCCGAGGTCTGGGCCTTCCTGATGGATCAGCTCGGCATGCAGGCGCCGTAGTGATCCGGACATTCAGGGAACGATCGTTGTGATGCCCGTTCAGCACGGGGCGGCCGGCGGACACTCCCGACCGGCCGCCCACCGAAACCCGGACTTTTCATGAAACGTCTTCTTATCGTCTGTCTCTGCCTGGTGGCCGCGCCCTACCTCGCCGACCTCTTTGCCTACCGGGGCCAGTCCTCCACCACTTGGCCCACAGGCACCTCCCGAAGCGTGAGTGACGCCGTCTGTTACCGCGACGGCCGAGTGAAACGGGACGGCCGTCATGTGGCGTATTACCGCAACGGCCAGCAAGCCGAGCAGGGTGAATTCCGTGACGGACAGCGGCACGGCGCCTGGCAATCGTGGTACGAAAGCGGCGAGCTGCAGACCGTGGGCGAATACGAAGACGGCAGCGGTATCCTCATCACCTATTACCGCCAGGGCGGTAAACTCTCGGAGGGCCCCTACCAGGATTCCGTACCCCATGGTCACTGGCGCGAATGGGACCGTGACGGCAATCTGATCAAGGAAGGCGAATACGTCGCCGGCGCCTTAAACGGCCGCTGGCGGTACCACGAACCGGGAGCCGAACCACCGTATCGCGAGATCGTCTGGGAACACGGAATCGCCGTCATCGACGGTGAAGAAGTCCGCAGCGCCGGTGCCCCGGCCGTTCGGCAACGACCCGGTCTCTTCCGTTTTCTCGGTCACTGCCTGCTGTTCCTGCTCCTGTGCGTGGGGCCACTGCCGTTGGTCTGGTGGCTGTATGGCAGCGATCGACGTTTCGCCGCCACCCCCGCCACCAGCGATGGACTACTCGGTCTGCTGGCAGGCTGGATCTGTCTCCAGGGGGTGGTGGGGTTGCTACTCGGCGCTGTGGGTTGGTATCACTTGACCGGGCTGGTGGGCGCCGAGCTGCTGCTGTTCGCCGGCGGTGGCTGGCTGCTAGGGCGGCATCCGCACAACCGGAACCAGCAGGACATTCGGAACAACCGAGTCTTCCGGCCGCAAAACCTCTGGCCCTCCGGTGGCTGGACCGTCTCCGAGGCCGCGCTGCTGCTCTGCTTCCTGCTGGTGGGCTTCGCCCTGTTCTGGCGGAATCTCGCCGTTCCCATGTCCGACTGGGACTCCCAGGCCTACCACCTGCCGGTCATCGCCCGCTGGTACCAGGCCGGCGGTTTCATCCCGTTGCCCGAGCTGGGCCAGGTGGGCCGGTACCCGTTCAATCTGGAGGCGGTCACCGGTCTGCTGGTGCTCCCGTTCGGCGAGGATCTCCTGGTGGGACTGCCCCCCACTCTGGCCTGGGTGCTGATGGCGCTGGCCCAGTACGGCCTCGTGCGGCGACTGATACCGTCGCGTCCGGAGGCGCTTTTTTCCGTGTTACTACTGGCGGTGGCGCCGCTGATCTTGCTCCAGGCGGAGGAGTTGCGTGCCGACCTCGCCGTGCTGGCGTTTTTCCTGGCGGCCCTGTATCTGGGTGGTCTGTTCCACCCCGCCGGCGGCCGACGACCACTTCTCTGGTTGCTCTGCCTGGGTTACCTGGCCGGTCTGAAAGGTTCGGCGCCGTTATACGCCGCGGTTGCGGTGGGAGCGGTGGTTTTCTGGCGCGGGACCAGATCACGAGCGGAGAGCGGTTCGACATCGACCCACTCGCGACCAGGCGTCGGGCCACTGGTGGTGATCACGCTGACGGCCTGTTTCCTGGGGGGATTCTGGTACCTGCGTAATCTTGTCGAACTGGGCAATCCACTCGGCCACGTCCAGATCGGGCGGGGAGATTGGCTGCTGTGGCCAGGCGTCATCACCGCCGCCGAACTCACCCGATCCACCCTGGCCAGCATTTTCGAGCCGACTCGCGACGACCACTGGCGACTGCTCGGGCTGGTGGCCTGGCAGCGGTTCGGACTGCCGATCCTTTTGCTCTGCGTGCTCGCTCTGCTGGGGCTTGTCAAGGGACTCGCCCCGGGCAACCGTGCGGTCAGCCACCGCCGCCCCCTGCTCCTGTTGCTCTTGCTGACCGTCTGTGCCGGATTGATCTACTGGTTCACTCCGTACGGCGGCGACAACGGCGACAACAATTACCAGCTCACCACCTGGATCGGGCTGAACATGCGGTTCGGATTCATCTTCGTGGCGCTGGTGGGGCTGCTGGCCGCCCTGGGCTGGCGAATCGTGCGATTGCCCCACCCGATCCTGGCCGGCGCCGGGCTGCTGCTCGCCGGCTGGAGTGTGGCGGTGGAAGTGGCGCCGGACCGGACCGCACTCTGGATCTGGGCCGGATTCGCCTGGGGATTGGCGGCGGTCTCGTTGCGGTCCGGATTGGGATCCGGAACGGTTTCGTCAGCTGGTGGTGCAGAAAACCACTTCCGGGGGACCACGAGACGACGGCTTATTTTCCGGCCGGTCGTGCTGATCCTGGGGATCTGCCTGGTCTGCTGGGGATTGTATTCCGGACGGAATATACGCGAAACACGCCGCCCCGCCAGCCTCGGCGGTACCTACCGGTTAGCAACTCAGGCCGATCCCGAGGCGGTCCTGGGGTATGCCATGCTCCGACTGACCTATCCCCTGTATGGACCCGAACTCCGGCAACCGGTGGTTTCCGCCGTCTGTCTCGGGAAATCGTACGCGGCCTGGCGGCAGGAGATTGTCGCCAGCGACATCGAACTGCTTTTCGTGGGCGCTCGCCCCACCTTGACCATTCTCGGCGTCGAGGAAACGGACATCCGACCGTGGCTGGAACGACCGGACTCTCCCTTCGAATTACGGGATGGTGCCGCCGCCGGGGCGGAAGGGGTGGACGTCTACCAGAGGCGGGTGGGCAGATAGGTACGGGCGCCGGTTGTGGCTCTGCGGCCGCAGAGGCTCCATCAAGCCACCGGCACCAACGGCTTCCGAGCCCCGGTATGGGTGACGGCTCGGACGCAGTCGTGGGGCAGCAAGGATTCCACCGGCTGCGGGCGACCCAGGTGGTATCCCTGGGCGTACACCACGCCCATATCCCGCAAGATTTCCAGATCCTCGGCGGTTTCCACACCCTCGGCCACCACCGTGGTCTCCAGCACCTCGGCCACCCGCAACAGGCGACGCAGGAGCTGCTGCATGCCTATATCCGCGCTGATCCCGTTGATCATCTTCTTGTCGACCTTCATGATCTCGGGGCGCAACAGGATCAATCCCTCCAGACAGCTGTGACCGAATCCCACGTCATCGATGGCCACCTGCAACCCGGCCTGCTGCAGCGCCCTGACGTTGGGCGCCAGGCAAGACGGATCACCCAGCAGTTGCTGCTCGCTGATCTCGAGGCAGAACCGTTCGGGACGATCGTGATTGGCCAGCAGGGCCACCAGCTCCGAAGCGGGGGTTTCCAGCAACGTCGACGGCATGATGTTCAGATGGAAACGCTCGATGTCCGGGATGAACCGCGCCATGGCAACGCACTTGCGCAGACAGCGCAGATCGAGGGCCGTGAGGATATCCTGTTCCACACTGAAGCGGAACAGTTCCACCGGGCTCTCGAGTGGTCCCCTGGGCCCGCGGATGAGCAGCTCGTGGGACGACACCTCGCCGGCGACGATGTTGTGGATGGGCTGACTGGCCACCGTGAGGACGTCGTCATAGAGCAGGGTCCGCACCAGATCCTCGGAGTCGGCCGAGGCCATGTCCAGCTCGCTGCCGTTGGGTTCCAGCACGCAGGCCACCCGATTCTTGCCCTGGGACTTGCTCAGAGCGAGCGGGACCTGGGCCTTGGCGATGGCCTCGGTGATGGACATTGTATCCGGGGTGATGGAAGTCAAGCCGATGCTGGCGGTCACCTGCACCGTGTTGCCCACCACCTTCACCGCGTCCTGGCCGATGGAAAGCCGCACTCGCTCGGCGACGACCATGCCCTCGGCCACCCGCGTGTCCGGCAGCAGGACGATGAATTCGTCGTTGCCGACCCGCCCCAGTTCGTCGCTGTCGCGGATGGCGGACTGGATTCTCTCGGCGGCTTTTTTCAGGACGATATCGCCCACCCGATGGCTCATGGAGCCGTTGATCCGTTTGAAGTTGTCAAGGCCGATGAGCAGCATGAGCAGATCGGTGCCGGTGCGACGGCACTTCTTGACCTCCCGCAACATGCTCTGTTCCATGGCCCGGCGGTTGGGCAGCTTGGTGAGCAGATCCACCAGCGAGAGCCGTTCTAGGGACTGGCGCGTGTTCGTCAGCTGGAGGCGCAGGGTTGACCGCTCGTGGACATGTTCGATCACCCGCAAGACCAGCTCCCGATTCTCGAAGCCGAGGCTCAGGTTGTCGTCCGCCCCGGCGGCCAACGCGTTGGCGACTGCCTGGGGATCGTCCGGCGGTACCAGGGCAATGAGGGGCAGGTCCGGCGCCACGACCCGGATATCACCGATACCGGACACCCAGTCGGAGTCGGTCAGTGACAGGTCCAGCAACAAGACATCTACCTGATGCTCGGCCAGGAATACCACCACCGAATCCAGTGAAACCACTTGTTCGATGTCCAGCCCCAGGGCCGGACGGTCGGATGTGAGTTCACGGAGACGGGCGCCATGGTCGATCTTGTCCGTGGCGAGCAGGAGCTTGATCACTCCGGATCCTGTTTCTTTCACCGTTATCAATTCCCTTATGGTTGCACTTCCCCAGATGTCATTCCCAACCCCACCGCAGACGGCGGGACTTCTCAGTCGTCCTTTGAAGTATCGTCGGGAAACTAGGCGGCTGAAGTGATGAATTCCCGGAGTGTTACCGGATCAGACGCGGTGCTGAAGCGCCCTTCATCCGGCCTCCCCACCCAGGTCCGGGGCAAAGAGATCGCGCCCACGCATCTCGGGGGTCGGTACCAAGTCGAACAGACGGAGAAACGTCGGCGCCATATCGAGCAGATTCGGATCAGCCACCGCCAGCTTGCGATTGCAGACCAGGATACCCGGCACCTCGTCGGCCGCCATGCAGTGACACCCGCTCCACTTGTTCCGGTTGTCATCGAAGACCGACTCGTTGATCCGACCGAGGGCGGAGTCGTTGGAGCCACGGAAGCCGCGGTAGTACCCGAGGATGAGGTCCGGTCCGTCCGCGGCGTGGGGCCCCCGGTATTCCTTGTCGCACCGGTAGGCATGTCTGATCACCGGCCGGCCGTTCTCGTGATCGACCACCGCTTCCAGCTTCGCCACCAGTTCGTCGAGCAGCTCCTCCCGCTCGACGCCACGACTTACCGAGCCATATCGCTCACGGCCGCGGAGATTGACATAGAGGCCGTTTATGCCGAAGGCGTAGGCGCGGGTTCGTTGCCAGTCGATACCGCTCAGGTAGGCGACGGTTTCCGGCCGCACCCCTTGCTTCACCGCCAGGTAGCCGTTCTCCCGCAACCAGGAATTGACGTGGAAATTGCGGTGGAACGGGGCGAACCCATGATCCGAAATGGCGAACAGAGTCGTGTTCTTTTCCAGGTTCGCCACACTCTCCGCCAGTACCTCGTCCATGGCGATGTACATGTCACGGATCCGATCCGGGTACAGACCGCCGGCAGCGGCGTGCAGCGGCGATTCCGGATCCATGTTGCGCCAGAACATGTGCGAGTTTTGATCCAGGCTGTTGAAGTAGAAGAACAGGAATCCGCTGTCCAGCCCGCGGAACCGGGCCAGTTCATAGTGGAACTGGTGGAGCCGCTCTTCCAGCACCAGGTCGGCCTGCGAGACGTAATCGCCGTCGTCGAAGATCCCCTCGTCGAGGGCCTTGGTGTCGTCCGGCAGTCCCTGGGTGTAGTAGAGACCGGTCTTGTCCACCAGCTCGCGTGAATACTCCGGTGGTGTACAGATGGGCATTTCGGGATTGGCGGGATCGATCTGCACCGGCGTGACGTACAGGCGAAACGGCCGGACGGACTTGAGCAAGAAACGGCACGTACCCGTGACGTCCTTCAAACCCGGAATCATGACGTAGTGCAGGGTGATCCAGTCGCTCCACTCGCCTTCCTGCAGAATGAAGCTGGTGTCGTCGACACGGAATAAAACAGCGGGGTTCACCTGGTCGACCACGGCTGAAAACGTCACCGCTGACTCCGGATCACCCTCCCGGTACGAGTTGACCGGTCCGAGGATGTCGGCGCTGAACCGTCCGTCGGCCACGGTCACCGGGATGATACGGCCGCCCCCGATATCCAGATTCGCGGGCGGATCGTCCGTGTAGTAGCTGAAGATGCCGTAAGTGCCCAGGATATCAGGGGTTCCCATCCCCGACAAGCTACGGGCATCACACTCCACCGGCGGAAAATTGGACGGGACCTTGAACATGGTCACATCGATCCCGGCCTCGGCCAAGTACTCCCAGAAAGCGCGTCCCTGACGCAGAAGCGAGATTTCCCCACCGTCACGAGGGTACTTCCAGCCGGCAAGCTGCCAGAATTCACTGGGGGCCTTGGCCTCGGAGATGGAAAGGAAGGGGGTCAGGGTAACAGGGTCCCGGTGGATGAAATCGAAGATGCCGTGCCCGCCGGGATCTTGACCGGTGATGAAATTCGACCACGCCACCGGCGACTGCGGGGGAGTCGACGTGCCGAAGACACGGAAATCGCCCTCGGCCATGAGCCGGGCGAATGTGGGCAGTACACCTTCGTCCACGAACCGTTGCAACAGGAGCGGGTCCATCCCGTCCAGGCCGAGGCAGATGACCTTCCGGCCTGCGGCCGACCCGGGCGCGGCCAGCGCGCGGAACGGGACCAGCACCTTGTCGAGAAACAGCACGGAACTGGAGGCCAGCAGCGAGGCGGCGCCCGCGAGCTTCAGAAAAACCCGACGTTTCATGTCAATCACTCCATCGTGTTGCCACGAGCCCTGGTCGTGATTTGGCAAGACTAAACGTGCACTTCTTTGCAACCGCGGTCAAGCCGACATCCATCACGCATTTGCTTGACTTAGACCGATCCCATCAGCAAGATGTATTCTACTCCGATTTGGCTGCCCGAGATCACGGATGTCCAGCGAGATCCAGTCCGGAAAAGGAAAACAACCATGGAAACCAAGCTCCTCCTCGTGGTCCAGGATCCCACCGCCCACAAGGAATATGTAAGTATCCTGTCGGATTTCGACGTGAAGTTCGAGGTCGTCGGCACTCTGGCCGGACTCCATGGCGCCCTGCTGGAGGAGCCGTACAACGGGTTGTTGCTGGATGTGGGGGTCATGGCCAAAGCCAGCCGCGAGGATCGGGCGCTGGTGACCGATCTGCTGGATCTGTTCCCGGTTCTCCGCCTGAGCTGGGACGCAGACACTTCTCGCGTGCACTCGCTCTTTTTCGGTCAGACGAGTGGTGATCCGGTACAACTCGACGAGTTCATTCGGGAACACTGCACCGGGTTTCAGGCCCGCAGCATTCGCCGTCACGTTCGCCGGGCGGTGCATCTCAACATCAAGATCAGCCGGGACGAGACCTTCTCCCCGGAAACCATCGAGCAGACCAACACCCTCGACATTTCCGTAGGTGGCTGCTTCCTCTATTCGAACCAGAATTGGACCGGACAGAAACGGGCCTGGATCACCATCGAGGAATTGCCGGGAGAACTGGCCATCGCCGCCGCCGTCCGCTGGTTCACACCGTGGGGAACACCGCGTCGCATGCCGGGGATCGGCCTGGAATTCGATCAGCTCAGCGAATCCCAGCTCTCGGGTATCGACCAGCTCATCTTACCTCGCTGATCGTCGGATCACCCGCCGCAACAGCGCTTGAATTTTCGGCCGCTGCCGCAAGGACACGGATCATTGCGGCCGGGATCTCGCCGCGTTCTCTCCAGCGTTGCTGCACCGATCTCCGGTGTGGGCGATACGGTGACGGCCCGGCGGCGGCGCTGGACCTCGTCGGCCAGCGCTTGCAGTCTGGGCCCGGCATGGGCATGGAACCGTCGCCAGCCGGCACAGAGCCAGCTCAGGTCGCCTGACTGGAAACGTTCGGTGCCGCGGAACTTGAGGCAATCGCCATGACACAGCGCGAGCTGTTCGCAGTCATCACAGGTCTCGTGCCAGCGCGACTTTCGCGCACCGAAGTTCCGGTAGATCGGATGCGCGAGGGCCTGCTCCCAGGAGGTCTCCAGTACGTTGCCGAGCAGATACGGTGTATCCACGAAGAAGTCGCAGGGATAGATGTCCCCGTTGTGCTCCACCACCAGATACTGGCAGCAGTTCCGCCCCAGGCGACACATGACGGTTTCCCCGGTGACCAGTCGCTGGACCAACGCGTCGAAATCCCGGATGGTCACCCGCGCCAACCCGCTGTGGTGCCACACGTCGAACAGCTCGCAAAGGAATGCTCCCCACTCCGCGCCACTGATGGCGAACGGCAACAACTTGCCCTGGGCATCGAATTCCACGCAAGGGATGTACTGCTGCTGGTAAAGCCCGTGATCGGTGAGGAATTCGTACACTTCCCGGGCCCGGCGCACGTTGGCCTGGCTCACCAGCACCAGGACGTTCACGGCCACCCGATGGCGTCGCAAGGTCTCGATGCCGCGCCAGGTGTCGGCAAAGGACGGCTGCCCGGACCGGAAACGCCGGTACCGATCGTGCAGCTCGGCCGGACCATCGACACTGCATCCCACCAGGAATCGGAACTGTCCGAAGTGAGCAGCCAGCGGGTCGTTCATCCGGATGGCGTTGGTCTGCAGACTGTTGGCGATCACCGTGCCGGCGCGTCCGTGCCGCTGTTGGAGAGACGTGACGGCTCGATAGAAATCGAGACCAAGTAGTGTCGGTTCACCGCCCTGCCAGCAAAACACGTGCTGCGGTTGATCGGTGGCGAGAAAACTCTGCACCAGACGCTCCAGCACCTGCCCGTCCATGCGGTGCCGGGTCGGGTCTGGGTACAGCCGGGCTCGGTCCAGGTAGAAGCAGTACTCGCACTGGAGATTGCAGTCGGCCGCCGCCGGTTTGATCAGCAGCATGAAGGGCGGCATGGAACCTCGCGTTCCCTATCCGTTCAGGCCAGCGGACGGAACGGGATAATCCGTCTCGGCCCGCAGACGGGTGAGTTCCCGCTGGAGCTGGTTCACGGTGGAATGGAGCTCGGGATCGCTGATCCGGTTGTGCAGTTCGTGGGTGTCGTTCAGTAGATCGTACAGCTCGTCGGTGTGCCACGGCTCGTCCGGCCCGAGGGTCTCGGGTCGAGGATAGGTCACGTACTTCCAGCGTCGGTCACGCACGGCCAGAACGGTGGGCACCGCGCCCTGTTCCTGGAAGTACTCGTAAAGAAAGCTGCTACGTCCCGGTTGTCCCGCCAGCTGATCAAGCCAGCTCTGCCCCTGCATGTACTCCGGTGTCGAGACTCCAGCCACCTGCAACATGGTGGGCGCCAGATCGATGTTGAGCACCAGTTCGCGGCAGACACTGCCCGGATTCACCAGCCGCGGATACCGCATCAGCAACGGAATCCGGATGGACGGATCGTAGGCGGCCCGTTTGTCCCACAAGCCACCGTGTTCACCGTGCAGGTAGCCGTTGTCCCCGGCATACACCACCACCGTATCGTCCAGGAGCTGCTGCTCCGCCAGACAGTCCAGGATCGTGCCCACGCTTTCGTCGACACCAACCAGGCAGCGCATGTAGTCACGGATGTAGTGACTCCAGTTGGAGAACTCCCGGCGCCGACCGCCCCAGTCCGGCTTGCTGTCCAGCTCGTCTCCGGGCCGATCCTGCGAGAACACGCGCTCATCCCGAAAATAGTCACGGTGCCGCGGCGCCGGACGGACCGGGGTGTGCACCGCCTTGTGGCTCAGACAGAGCAGGAACGGCCGTTCACGGTCACGCCGCAGAAACCGCTCGGCGTACGCGGTCAATTCATCAGTGATGTAATTTCTGGACAGTACCCACTCCCCGTCCACGTTGAACGTATTGCGGTTGTAGTGCCCTTGCCCGTTGAAGCTGACCCAGTGGTCGAAACCGGGCCGCGGCGTCGATTTTCGTGCCTGGTGCCACTTGCCGATGAACGCCGTCTCGTACCCCGCCTGATGCAACTGCCGGGGAAAGGTCGGCAGCGACGGCGGCGGATCGTTCAGCTCGTTGGCCACCACGCCGTGGGTGTGGGCGTAACAGCCGGTGAGGAAGCTGGCGCGGGACGGACTGCAGAGGGAGGTGGTCACGAAGGCGTTGGTGAACCGGACTCCGTCCGTGGAGAGGCGATCCAGGTTCGGCGTGGACAACCAGGGATGCCCTGCGTTGCCCATGGCGTCGAACCGGTGATCGTCCGTCAGGATGAACACGATGTTGGGGCGTCGTCGACTCGTCTGCCCACACCCCGCCAGCCCACCCAGCGAGAGCGAGAGGGCGCCCGTACCGAGGAGCTGCAGAAAATCGCGCCGGGACGGCGTGGCACGATTGGTAACGCCCGGATGTCGGTCGAGATGATCCTGTTTCATTTCGCTGACCTCGCAACCCGAAATCCGACGAAGTCCGAGCGGAATCCCGGGTCGGCTTTCTGGCGGGTTTCGGCGCGGCAGCGGTCGGCGTCGCTGGCCCAGCAGCCACCCCGCAGGGTGCGCAGCTGACCACTGTCCGGACCCGTGGGATCGATCGCCGCCTGCTCCGGGTACGGGGCGCGCCAGTCCCAGCACCACTCGAACACGTTGCCGTGCATGTCATACAGGCCCCAGGCGTTGGCTGTAAAACTCCCCACCGGGATGGATTCGGCTCGATACATGCCTTCCGGGCAGTCCGTCCCCGGTCCGTAGCCGTTGAAGTTGGCCTGGTCCGTGCCGAGGCAGTCGCCGGTGTGGTACCGGGTCGTGGTCCCCGCGCGGCAGGCGTACTCCCACTCCGCCTCGGTGGGGAGACGGTAGCCGTCGGCCTCCCGGCGCCAGGTCACCGCGTCGTCCGCTATCTCGTACGCCGGCGTCAGCTGTTCCAGCTCGGACCGCCGGTTGCAGTACAGAACGGCGTCGAGCCAGCTCACCGACTCCACGGGACAGCGATCACAGCCGGCGAAGTAGCTGGGATCCGTCGCCATCACCGCCGCCCACTCGGCCTGGGTCACCTCGTGGGTGGCGAGCCGGAACGGCCGGGTGAGTTCCACCTGGTGCGGCGGTTTCTGGACGGCGTCGGGTTCGGGCAGGGCGGCGTCGCCCCCCATGAGGAAGATCCCCGGCTGGATCAGCACCAGGGACGTCGGTGAGGGCCCGGTCGGGCTCGAGGATGCCGGGTCGGACTCGCGCTCCCGCGACTCACCGCCGGAGCAGCCCAGCAGAACGGCAACCAGGAACAGTAGCGAGCCCAGAAGAGCCGCCTGCCGTCCGGGGAAAACTTCGTGTCGGTTGGCGAGTGGTATGAGGTGGCCTCCGGATTCCCAGGTTGTAGTCTGTCCCGATCCGTCCCGATCCGTCCCGGTCTGTCCCGGTCTGTCCCGATCCGCCGCGATCCGCCGCGATCCGCCACACCACGAAACGAGACCGACTGCTGGCGGGTATTCGCTGATCGGACGACTTAATCATTTCCGTGCAGGCAGGTCAACAGGGGACCAGGGAAGCATGACTCGCAGGCAGCGTTCCTTGACGCCGGCTTGCGCCGGCCGCACAATGCTCCTGACCAGCTTCCGTGGTGCGAGGCGGTTATTGCCGGCCCGGGTCTGGGCACCGCAGGAAGCGCCATCCGGGTCGAGCGAGAAAGGCAATCATGAAGATATCCTGGATTATGCAGATCATCTGGACAGTCGTGTTGATCTCCGTATTGCCGTTGCCGGCCGTCGCGGCGGAACCCACCGCTGACGCCCTGGACGAGGCGCTGGCGCTGGTGGGGATGCAACGAGCCGATCTGGGCTGGGTTCCCAAGGGCTGGTGGCCGCGGTATCCCGAGGTGCCCTACAAGCTGCGCGCCTTCGATGCCCTGTTCGCAGAACCGCTGGACGTGGTGACCTACAGTCGCTCCCTCGCGGAAACCGCCTGGGACAAACTGGACCCCGCCGTCCTGGACAGCAACCAGGAACGGGGTAGCGGCATGCTGTTCCAGGCCGTTCAGCGCCTGGGCATCAACCCCAAGTTCGGTGGCTTTCGCGGGTACAGCGCCAATATCACCGCGGAACCGACCGAACTGGACCAGGCCATCCTGGAGCTGATCCGGGCCGCGGACCGGCCCACGGAGTTCGTCACCTTCGGATCGGACTCCCCGTATCCCCGGCCGGCGGCGGATCTGGCCGAGCTGGTGGCGCAGCTGCCGCCCGGGGTCAGTCCCATCCTGGGGCAGCTCGTGATCAACATCACCCGCGCCCACCGCTGGACCGAGCTGGCGTTCCGCAAGGTGGACGCCGCCGATCGCCAGACCGTGGCCCGACGGTACAACCTCGGCGAGGAACTCATCGACGCCCTGGACTACTGTCCGCAGGTGGACGATGTGGCCCGGACCTGGGACGAGGCGAGTCTGTGGTACGCCGCCCAGCAGTGCACGGACGGACTCGATCTGGCGCGCCGATCACTGCTGGCGCTGGACCTGGACCATGTGCCGGGCTTCGTGTGCGACTGGGAGACGCCACTGGGATGGATCCGCATCCGGGGCGGCGAGAACGACCAGGTGGACGGTACCGACGCCCTGCTCATCGTCGACCTCGACGGCGATGACACGTACCATGGCGGGGTGGCGGCTTCCACGGCCACCCGCCCCCTCGGCCTGTTGCTCGATCTTCGGGGCAACGACCGCTACGAATCCGAGGTGCCAGCCCAGGGCGCTGGCCTGTGCGGCGTCGGTATCCTGCTGGACGCCGCTGGGGACGACCGCTACCGGGCTCGCCATTACGGCCAGGGCGCGGGCCAGTTCGGCCTCGGTCTCTGTGCCGACCTCGGTGGTGACGACGAGTACTTCACCCGCTACAGTGGACAGGGCTGCGGCTACTTCGGTATCGGCCTGCAGTTCGATGCTGCCGGCAACGACGACTACACGCTCCATGCCGAGGGGCAAGGTTTCGGCGGCGCCAACGGAGTCGGAGTCCTGGCCGATCGGAGCGGCAACGATCACTACACGGCCGTTCGGGAACACAGTGTCACCCAGCGCCCGTCGTACCACTCCCCCGAACTGGATGTGAGCGTCTCCAACTGCCAGGGGTGCGGCATGGGCCGCCGCGGCGACGGCGCGGACGGCCACTCCTGGGCCGGCGGCCTCGGCGCCCTGCTGGACGGCGCAGGTGACGATACTTACCTCGCCGGCAACTGGAGCATGGGCTGTGGCTACTGGTTCGGTATCGGCCTGCTGCACGACAGGGAAGGCAACGACGAGTACCACGGCGTGGCCTGGTCCCAGGGCAGCGGCGCCCACTTCTGCATCGGCGCCTGCGTGGACGAGGGCGGCGACGACCGGCATCTGGCCGAGGCGAACTCGGCCCTCTCCCTGGCCATGGCCCACGACTTCACCATCGCCCTGCTGGTCAACCTGGGCGGCGACGATTACTACAGCTGTGACAAGAGCGGGCTGGGCCAGTCCATCAACCGCAGCGTGGCCCTGCTGCTGGACAGTGAAGGGGATGACGAGTATCACTCGGTGGAAATCCCCCGGCCCGGGTACGCCATGAACGCGGAGACCTTTCGCGCCCGGGGTGGTGTGGGCACCTACTTCGCGGACACCACCTCCCTGGCCGCCTTCCTCGACCTCGGCGGCGAGGACAGCTACTGGTGCGACGACTGCCAGAACAACGGTCACTGGCTCGACCCGGAAGATTCACCCAACTGGATCGACCGCAATTTCAGCGTGGGCGTGGATCGATCCGACGGCAGCGTGGATTTTACGCCCCGCCCGGTGAAACTGCCATCCGGACAGCGACCCGGACAGAAATTCGGACAGACCAGTGGCCGACCGTAGACCGGCACAGCCGGTCGGTGAACCAGGAACCCGCTTGCCGTCCGTGACGGTCGGGATTATCTAGCAGGCTGTTCGGGAAGACAGGGAATCGGCAAAGGTCGAGCAGAAAAAGCCCCCGGCAACGAGCCGGCAACTGGACTGGAATCATGTTGCAGTACCTGACCAGCAAGAGCCTTCGGCAGTTGTTCCCGTTCGGATTCCATACCTCCTTGCGGGTGTGCGAACAGTACGGTCTGGCGCCGCTGGTGAAATCCGCCGGGCCCGACCTGGTGGCCGACGAATTCGGGCTCCTGCGCCGACTCACCCATCGGATCAACGAGCAGAAAAGCGTCGGCACCCACGAGCCGACCCCGTTGCGCGCCGAACCGCTCATCACCCTCGGGCTCATTGCCGACGCCTTGCGATACGTGGCCCGCACTTACTGTCTGCGGGATAATCCCGGCATCCTCGCCGACGGTCTCGCCGACGTGGAAAAGCGGTTGGGGCCGGCCCAGTCCCGGAAACCACCCCTGGCCTTCATCCGGCTTTTCCCGCCCCGCGAACGGCTCGAGAAAGAGGTCACGCCCAGAAAGTACCTGACCGGCAGCGACGACGGCATCAGTCGCCTGGACGCGGTGGTCATCGAGATCATCCTGCTCTATCTGACCATGCGCAATCCGGCTTCCCGACCGTATCGGGAGCTGTTCGACGACAACGAGCTGCAGCACGAGTCGCCGTACGTGCCGTTCGTCGTGCGCCTGGAGGAGTTCTTCGCCGAGCAACCGCCGGTGGGTGGTCAGGCACAGACCCTGTTCCACTGCCTGCGGTCGCCCATGCTCGCCTCGCCCGATTCTCTGGAGGGACAGCTGGCGTACATCCGGGTGCACTGGGCCAATGTCCTGCCGGACGAGCTGCTGGCCAAGCTCACCCTGGTGGCCGACATCTGGCGGGAAGACCGTCAGCTCCGGGGGCTCGGCCCCGGTGCCACCCCGGTCCTGACCTTCGGCGATGCCGCCAGCGACTGGGACTATCCCGAGGTGGAGCGGTTCAGCGAGGATCTGGACTGGATGTCCAACGTGGTGCTCCTCGCCAAGTCGGTCTACGTCTGGCTCGACCAGCTTTCCCGGCGGTACGGGCGGGCGATCCTTCGGCTCGACGATATTCCCGACGAAGAACTGGATCGGCTGGCGGGCTGGGGCTTCCGCGGACTCTGGCTCATCGGCGTCTGGGAACGGTCGGCCGCCTCGCAGAAGATCAAGCAGTGGATGGGCAATCCCGAGGCTGCCGCCTCGGCCTACTCGCTGTACGACTACGTCATCGCGGCGGATCTCGGCGGCGAGGAAGCTTACCGTCACCTGCGCGAGCGGGCGTGGCAACGCGGCATCCGGCTGGCGAGCGACATGGTGCCCAATCACATGGGTGTCGATTCGCGCTGGATCGTGGAACACCCGGACTGGTTCCTGCAGCTCGACGCACCCCCCTACCCCTGGTACTCCTTTACCGGCGGCAACCTGTCCAGCGACGACCGGGTCGGGCTGTATCTCGAGGACGGTTACTGGGAACACCGGGACGCGGCCGTGATCTTCAAGCGGGTGGATCACAACTCCGGCCAGGCGTGCTACATCTACCACGGCAACGACGGCACCAGCATGCCGTGGAACGACACCGCCCAGCTGAACTTCCTGTTGCCCGAGGTACGGGAAGCGGTGATCCAGACCATCCTCCACGTGGCGCGGAAATTCTCCATCATCCGTTTCGACGCCGCCATGACCCTGGCCAAGAAGCACTACCAGCGGCTCTGGTTCCCGCGTCCCGGCGACGCCGGCGCCATTCCGTCCCGCGCCGAACGCGGGCTGAGCAAGAAATCGTTCGACGATGTCTTCCCGGTGGAGTTCTGGCGGGAGGTGGTGGATCGCGTGGCCGCCGAGGTGCCCAACACCTTGCTGCTGGCCGAGGCCTTCTGGCTCATGGAAGGCTATTTCGTCCGCACCCTCGGCATGCACCGGGTCTACAACAGCGCGTTCATGAACATGCTCGAGATGGAGGAGAACAGCAAGTACCGGCAGACCATCAAGAACGTGCTGGAGTTCAGTCCCGAAGTGCTCAAGCGGTTCGTGAACTTCATGAACAATCCCGACGAGCGCACCGCCATCGAGCAGTTCGGCAAGGGCGACAAGTACTTCGGCGTGGCCGCGCTGCTGGTCACCATGCCCGGGCTGCCCATGTTCGGCCACGGCCAGGTGGAGGGATTGACCGAGAAGTACGGGATGGAGTATCGCCGGGCCTACTGGGACGAACAGGTGGACCTGGAGATGATCCAGCGCCACGAGCGAGAGATCTTCCCCCTCATGCGGCGGCGGCAACTGTTCAGCGGCGCCGCGAACTTCGCCCTGTTCGACTACATCACGCCGGCCGGTCACGTTGACGAAAATGTCTTCGCCTTCAGCAACCGGACCGCCAACGAGCGGGCACTCATCCTCTACAACAACGCCTACGAATCCACCAGCGGTTGTATCCAGACGGCGTGCGCGAAGAATGTCGGGACCGCCAATGCGCCGTTGCTCCAGCGGCCCGGTCTGGTGGAGGCCCTGGCCTTGTCCACGGCCGAGGACCGCTACTACATCTTCCGTGACTGGCGAACCGGAATGCAATACCTGCGTAACGCTGCGCAACTCGCCGTGGAGGGCCTCTTGCTGAATCTGGGCGGGTACCAGTACATCGCGCTGCTCGACTGGGAAGAAGTGCACGATACCGATGGCCAGTGGCGCAAGCTGGCCGGACAGCTGGGCGGGGACGGCGTCGCCAGCATGGAAGAAGCGCGCAAGGAGCTGCGGCTCGGGCCGTTACTCGCCCCGTTGGCCGAGCTGCTGGCAGCGGAACGAATCGAGATGCTGCTGGCGGGAAACGTATCCGTCCAGCGATCCTGGGAGCAGGATCTGGCGGCCTGGCTCGCCTCCCTCGAGCTGTACAGCGCGGACCCGACCGTGACTGACTTTCCCCTGCCGGTGAGTCAGGCCGCGGTGACGCGCCTGGCCGCGGAGGTGGCGCGGCTGAGTCGACTGTTCAGGCCCCAGGAAAGACTCGCCGAACTCGAGCTCCCCAAGACCGTGTTGGCTGATTATCTCGAATTCACCCACCTCGAAACGGACACGATACCATCCCCTGCCCTGGTCGGCTGGCTCTTGCTGACCCTGGCCGGACAGATCGGACCCGCGACCGTATCGGTGCCGGACAGTCAGCCCGACAGCGCCATCGGGCGTGAGCCGGACGAATCGGCACCCGAATCAGCCGGCTCCGAGATCCTGCAGCAAGCCGAGGAGTGGCTGCTGCCGCGACGGCTCGAACACTGCTTCCAGGCCGTCACCGGCCACGATCACGAGGCATATCTCACCCTGCTGGAAGCGAAGATACTGACGGCTTATCCAGGTTTGCTGGCCCCTGATTGTTCTGCTGATCCGATGGATCCGGATGCTCTGGCAACCGAGTTACAGGACCTGTTCCGTTTCCCGCCGGCCCAGGAATATCTCCAGGTCAACCAGCACGCCGGTTCCCTCTGGTTCAACCAGGAACGGTACGAAAAGCTGGTCAGGCAATGGTGTCTGGTGGCCCTGGCTCGAATCCCGGCTGCTTCCAGCCTGGTTTCCGGTCCCGGGGCCGGAAAGGGTGCCGGTCAGGCCGCCGGCGCCACTGAGACACCGACCGGCCACCGGATCAAGACCATCCTCCAGGCCGGGCGACACGTCATCTATGCCGCCCGCATGGCCGGGTACCGGGTGCGGGAAACGGTGTGGCTACTGGCGGATTGACCGGACCGAGAGTTCCACCGCTCCACTCAAAACCTCGGTGAGTTCGAATTCCCCGTAGGCTGTTTCTCCCTCCACCCGGTGCGCATTGGTCTCGAGGATCCGGCCCGGCATCCGGATACTGACCTGCATGTCCGTCAAGGCGATCAGACCGAGACCCGGCATTACTCGCTCCACGAACTGCCACGCCAGTTCATCGCGGTCTTGCACGACATCCCGCGCAATCTCCATCACTCCGTCCCGGTCCACGAACCGGTTGTCCGGCAACACCGGTTCGACAATCCGCTGGGCGTTGTCCGCCAGTATGGCGACGAGGTGTCGATTCTGGATCTCCGCGTCGTCCTCCCACAACCAGTCTAGCCAGCCGTGGGAAAGCGCGCCCGTCATGAGCCCTCGTAATTCCGCCAGCTCGCACTCGCCGAGGAACGGGTAGCCCACCGCCATCGCCTCCCGGTACCGGTCGGCCTGAAAAGCGATGATGGTCTCCCGGAACCCGATCCAGTGGAGGGTTTCCCGGTACCAGAGCGTGGGTTCTCCAGACTCACGGCCGTCCACCACCTCTATCTCGTTGATCATCCGCACGTCGGCATGACTGGTGCCGGCAGGTCCCGCCCGGATGGCCAGGTCGCCACTGAGATCGTGCCACGCCTGTTGATCAGCCGCCTGGACTGTCTTGCGGAACTCGGTCCGGGGGGGATCATCACCGGCCGGCGAGGTGATGACCTGCCAGCCGTTCTCGCCACTCATCCCGGCGAATTCCCGGTACATTGCCAGCGGCGGATCACTCCTCTCATCGACCTGCTGCCCGGCATCCAGCAGAACGGTGCGAGTTCCGCTCCCGTCCGGTTCGAGGACGATCTCCAGCTCGTAGTGCTGACAGCCGGCCAGTGCCAGACAGAGCAGAGACGCCACCCCGATCCCGAGCCGTATCAATTTCCGTCTCTTCATGAGAATCACTCCTTCGGCCCGCAAACGTTTCGGTTTCACTGGGCCCACATTCCTCCGGTTACAGATCGTTGGGTAAGTGGGACAGCAGCTGGCGTCCCAGACGGCTGGCCGCCGGATCGAATTGCAGCTCTTGGAGCACTCGCCGCAACTCACCGGCCTGCAAGCCATCCGTCGTTTCAATCGCCTGGCGTCCGGCCTCTCCCAGAACCAGTCGCCACTGAGGATATCGGTTCAGCAGGAGCTGGAGTCGAAAACCGCTCAACAGCTCGGTGTCCGCCGGAAGCCTGGCGAGATACGTTTCCAGATTCGCAGCCGACTCGACCCTGGCGGCCACGGCGGCTCGACGCCAGCGGCGACCAGGTCCGGCCGGCGCCAGCGGATACGCTGGATCCCGTTCGGCCCCCACATCGAGCGACCTGCCTGCTGGTTGTGCGAACGTATGGCTCAGCTGGTCGAGCTTAATCGGGTCCTGCTCATGCCGTCGGAACTGATGCACCTCTCCCAGGAAAAACCCCGTGAGGAACACGAATACCAGCAGCGCCGCCGACAACAGTGGCACGTACCAGTGCTGTCGGAACCAGGTCCGAACCGGTTTCATTTTCGGGACAGATCCGGCGGCCAATCGGGAAACCAGACGTGGCCACATGTCACGCACCAGCGCTTCCGGTACCGCGGACTCCAGTTCCGACTGACCGGGCGTGGCCAGATGCCGCTGGATGGCCAGCACCCGCCGGCAGGCGAGACAGCCCGCGGCATGCTCTTCCAGCCACGCCGCTTGCTCCGTTTCCAGTTCATCGCCACCGAGCCGGCTCAACAGGTCCTGAAATCGTTCACATGCCGGTAACTCGTTCATGACTAGGCCTCTCCCGCGAACATCAATTCCGCCAGACGTTTTCTGGCAAAGTAGAGGGTGGTTCGCAGCGTGTTGAATTTCATACCCAGGTCGTGCGCTACCT
>JBDRBC010000604.1:0-4857 GCA_043823125.1 bacterium
TGTCGTTCCTGTCGTGTACAACTCCAACGGATATGATTCAGTGGAGGCGCTCCGGCAGATCCGGGGCCTGGTGGACATCTCCCTCCCGGACCTCAAATACCTGGATAACGGGCTCGGCGAGCGGTTCTCGGCGACGGGCGATTATGCGGACATCGTCCCGGGGGTTCTCGCGGAGATGCTGGATCAGGTGGGCCACCTGGAAATGGATGCTGACGGCATCACGGTGCGGGGGCTGTTGGTCCGGCATCTGGTGTTGCCCGATTGCGTGGGAAACACCCGGAGCTGTCTCGACCTCCAGGCGGGATTGTCTCGGGATACCTTCTTCAGTATCATGTCGCAGTATTCTCCTCGGTATAAGGCGGGTGATTTACCCGGACTCAACAGGGCCCTGACGGAATACGAGTATGATGCGGTCGTCGAACATGCCCTTGATCTTGGCCTCGAGAGGGCCTTCGTACAGGAACTGGAAAGCCAGGAGCACCACCTGCCCGATTTTGCCCGGGAAAGTCCCTTCGACCCGGCGGCGGAGTTCCCGGGCGCTGACCATCACCCGGAGAGGGCCCGCAGCGCCGCAGCCCCCAACGGATCTTCTAGGAGCCCCATGTCACTCGCCGATCTCATCCCGACGTTGCAGCTGTCCATCGGCCCGGTCATCCTCATTTCGGGGGTGGGCCTGATCCTCCTGAGCATGACGAATCGCTTCGGGCGCGTCATCGACCGTTCTCGTCTCCTCTCGCAAGATCTCCGCGGCGCAGCGGATGCCGATCGCGCCCGTATCCTCGCGGAGCTCAGGATCCTTTCGCGCCGCGCCAGGCTCGTCAGAGCGGGCATCGCCCTGGCAGCTCTCAGCGTCTTCCTGGCAGCTCTCATGATCATCAGCCTGTTTCTGGGTGCGCTCCTTCAGCTTCGCATGGCAGAGATCATCGTGACCCTGTTCAGTCTCTGCATGCTCAGCTTGATTCTGTCGCTGCTCATGTTCCTGTTCGACACCAACCTCTCCCTCAAGGCCCTCTGGCTCGAGATTCCGCCCGAAGGACGACGCGATGCCTGACCCCACGTCTACGACGGCGCAGGTCCCACCCGGCGGGCCGGCCGACCGATCCCTGGCGGGAACCGCCTCAGCGCGGGGCGGATCCCTCGCCTTTCGCGGAATTATTCCCACGAACGACACCGTAACTCTTGAGCTTCCGGGAAAGCGTGGCCGAACCGATGCCGAGTAACTTGGCGGTGCGGGTCCGGTTGCCGTCGTTGAGGTCGAGCACCGCCAGGATGTAGTCCTTCTCGATCTCGTCGAGCGCCCGCACCGGGCCGGAAAGCGACGGCGCCGGGATCGCCTGCCGGACCTCATCGGGCAGAGCGTCGAGTTTGATGAGGTTGGCGCGGCCGAGCGCGACCGCGCTCTCCATGGCGTTTTCCAGCTCGCGCACGTTGCCCGGCCAGTCATACCGCTGAAGCTGATCTGCGGCGCGCGGGGAGAGTCCGGTCACCGCGCGCTTGAACCGCCTGGCGGCATCGGCCAGCAGCAAGCGGGCCAGCGGCAGGATGTCTTCCCGCCGCTGCCGGAGCGGCGGCACCTGCAGCTGGACCACGTTCAGCCGGTAGTACAGATCCTTGCGGAAGCGGCCCGACGCAACGTCCGCGGCGAGATCGCGGTTCGTGGCGGCTATCACCCGCACGTTCACCGGTCGGCTCTTGCTTTCTCCCACGGGGCGGATTTCGCGCTCCTGGAGGGCCCGCAGCAGCTTGACCTGCATGGCGGGCGAGACATCGCCGATCTCGTCGAGGAGCAGGGTCCCGCCGTTGGCCGACTCGAACAGGCCGATCCGGTTCTGCGTGGCGCCCGTGAACGCGCCGCGCGAATGGCCAAAGAGCTCGCTCTCGAGAAGGGTCTCGGTGATCGCACCGCAGTTAACGGCGATGAACGGACCCGAGGCGCGGGTGGATTCATCGTGAACCAGATGGGCGATAAGTTCCTTGCCCACCCCGCTCTCGCCCAAGATGAGGATGGCGGAGTCCACCTTGGCGATCCGCTGGGCGGTGTCGACGACACGCCGCATGGCGGCACTCCGGGTGACTATCCCGAGCAGGTCCACGGCCTCGGGGGCCAAGCGCTTGATCTCGCGTTTCTTCGCGCGCAGCTTTTTTTCGGCCTCCTTGAGATTCTCGGTGATCTGGTGGAGCGAGGGTTCGAGCCAATCCTCGAGGTTCTCGACCCGAAAGAAGCGGAGTTCTTCTGCCCGCTCGTCGCCCCACTCCTCGAGGGTCCGGCCGAGGAGGTGGCACACAGCATCGCCCCGTCCGATGCAGCGTTCCTCGAGAACGTAGATCTGCTTGCCCAGCGCCCGACTCAGGTACCCGCTCGTGAGACCGCAGATGGTCCAGCACACCGACGCGTCGCAAATCCCGAGGTGGGCGATGTGCTGCTCCGCCTCGTACGAGCCGACGAGTGTCAACCCCTCCTTCGTCAACGAACCAGGAGGCCCCGGCCCGAGACGGTACATGCCCTCGAGCATGTGGATGCGCCCGCACGCATGGTGCCAGTCTTCCTCGCTTTCCCACTGGAACAGGTCCTGCATCGCCTCGGCCATGCGCCAGCCCTGGACAAAACCGAACCGCGTCAGGATGGCGCGCGCCGTGCTGAGGCCGAAGTGAGTGATCAGCTCCTTGCGCAGGTTTCCCTTCGCCGTCGCGTCGATGATGAGGGCGCGCTGACCGGCGAAGTGGATCACACCGTCCTCGGAGTCGAACTCCACCAGTTCGTTGATGCTCATGTCCTCGACGCGCATGATTCATCCCCGTCATTTTGATTGACACTGCCTCATTCTGAGGGAGCTGTCAAGAACCTATTTGGGTCAACTCTTTATATAGTAGGCAGTTTCACTGTGGCGCGAGAATGGCTTATAAAATTGGACACGACCGGTGGTATTTCATCACATTTCCGGCCGCCGCGCAGAAATGCCGGATCGTCTGGACTCCCGGGAGGGCGAATCGCAACAGGCATCAGATGGAGACCATCGGCAAGCGGCCGGTGAAGAGATGACGATTACAGTTCGAGTTTCGCGGGGCGGTCCGGAGATTGTGTATGGCCGCGTAGGGATGCTAAATCCAGGTTCAATAAAATAGTGAACGCACTATTCCTGCAGCTGCCGGCTTTGTTTTGCGGCCATACATATTCTCCGGATCGTCACACGAGCTTTTGAGCTTGCAGTATAGACCCTCTCGCGACCGAGAACCAGGAGACACCGGCGCCCGAGTCAGCCCTGGCCTGGAGCCGGTCGCTGGCCGGTTGCGTTGCGATGAGCACTCGCTGGGGCAAGCAGGACAGCAGAACTGTCCGTGTCTCACGAGGGAAGTGCTTGGAATCAAAACCAGGGGGATGATCTCATGGAAATCCAACTGCAACTGGCGGTAGAGGGGGTGGGGAATGTCGCCCTTGTTCACTGCCTGAATCTCGCCAGGAGGCGGAAACGCCTGACCTTGGCGCAGGAACAGCAGCTGCTGGCAAGGTCCTGGTCTGGGGAGAGAAAAGCCACAGAAGCGCTGGTCAACACCAACCAGATTCTGATCGTTACCGTGTCAGAGACCAACGAAGACTATCGTCTGGATTCTCTGGATCGCTTCGCCGCAGGGAACGCGGCCCTGATATCGGCTTCCCGGCGCTATCATCCGGAGCTGGACGGTACGTTTCGGGGGCACTGCCTGCTGAAGATTCGTGAAGCCATCGAGCAAACGCTCGCGGAAGTTGCAGGTTTGCGGATCGTACGGCCGGAAAGTGGATGGGGTCACACGGTTGCAGCGGACCCGCATGATGCTGATTGCTGCTGCACCGGGCATGGCGATGGACTCCGTCACTGCTCTGGCGGGTCCTGAGACCGGTGCCGGCTGCCGTGGCCGGGGTTTCCTTGAGTGGGCCTGCTCCGCATCCCTGACCAGGGCCGGCGTAGGCCGTGGCCAGTTACCGACGATTCAAAGCTGGACAGCAGAATTGTCCGTGTCTCATGAGGAATAACGACCGGTATCAAGACCAGGGGAAGGATCTCATGCAAGTCCAACAGCAATCAGTAACCGAAATGGTGGGAGATGTCGCCCGCGGACATTACCTGAAATTTGTCAGGAGACAGAAGCGTCTGACCTTGGGGCAGGAAAGGAAGCTGCTGGCTAGGTCCAGGTCTGGTGAGAGACAGACCATGGAAACACTGGTCAACGCCAACCAGACCCTGGTTGTTGCCGTGTCAGAGACCTACAAAGACGATCGTCTGAGTTTCATGGACCGCGTCGCCGAAGGCAACGTGGCCCTGATATCTGCTTGCCGGCGCTTTCGACCTGGGCTGGACGGCTCGTTTCGTGGCTACTGCCTGCTGATGATTCGCAAGGCCATCGAGTATGCGTATGCGGAAGCCGCGGGTTTTCGGATCGTACGGCCGAAAAGTGAATGGTATCTCTCCACCGCCGCGAACGGTCACGACGATTCGCGACAGGGCACGGCGCTGGTACTGGTCAGCCAGCGTGGCGAATGATGGTATCGCTTGGCGGTCACCTCTCGTCCATCACTATCAATCCGCGCAAGCCCAAAATGTGCTGGACTGCTTCCGTTCCGAGTCCGAAGCCGAAGACCGCATACCGACCGGCATCCTCCAGGATCGGGTCGTGACCATGTCCCGGATCCAGGATCACGACGGGTCTGAACACGCCGCACCCGTGACCCTTCCCGCCTGGCGCCAGATGCTGCACGAATCGCCCCGCGCCTCCTTGCAGGAACCGACCTTGCCAGGCGTGGCGCGAATTCACGCGGAATCACGATCGGTGCCTGATGCCGGCCCGGTACCCATCGCCATTCTGGACTTCTTGTACAACCGG
>JBDRBC010000605.1:0-6086 GCA_043823125.1 bacterium
CCCGCTACGCCGGCGATCCGGAGTATCTGCCGCTCCTGGCTGACGGACTCGCCCGGTATCCCGATGACCCGATGTTGCTCTATCTGACCGGGGAACGGTGGCACGGCGCCCACGACGACAGCACCGGCCGGCGCTATCTAGAACGCGCGGCGGCGGCGGATCCTTCGTTCCTCGAGCCGTGGTTCTCCCTGGTCAGCCATTACATGGATCAGGAAGATGACGAAAAGCTGGGGCAGGCGCTCAGGCATCTCCTTGACGGCGACGCCATCCAGGCCGAGGTGATGGAGTACTCGTACAACATGCTGGCCGGTCTGGCAAAGAACGCCATCCTTATCACCAACGGAGACAACGACACCTATCCCGGCTGGATCTACACGCGATTGCTGGATTTTCGGCCCGATGTGATTCTCGTCAACCGATCGCTGCTCAACACGGACTGGTATCCTGCCTATCTGCAGCGGCACGGCCTGCCCGAGTTCATCACGCCGGATGAGCTTTCCGTTTTACGCCGGGAGCCCAGACCCGATTTTCATCCTGCTTCAGGCCCCTTCGGCGATATGCTCATCGAACGGCTGGTGCAGGCGGCGACGCGGGCCGCTCGACCGGTGTACCTGTCATGGACCCTTGCGCCCACCGAGTCGCTGGAACGTCTCTGGGCGGCTGGTCGGGTGCTCGGACTGGTGACTCTGGTGACTCCACCCACGCGCGAGTACCGGGATGATCTGGCGCCCGTCCTGGAGGCGTGGTTGCACGATTTCCGCACGCGTGGCCTTCAGGACTGGCGACTGCGGCAGGCCCGGCCCGAGGATGCCGGCAGGCGGATCGTGACCAATTACGCGGGTGCCCTGGCTCGGACCCAGGAGGCCATACGGCGGCATACGCCCGAATACGAGGACGACCTGTTCGAATGGCTGCAGCAGCACGCCATCTGGGCGGTCTCTCCGGAAAAACGGGATTATGTGATCAGGAACTGGTGCGAGGAGTCACAATCGGAGGCGGTCCAGGCGTGGTGCTCGAGTCAGGGATACAAGCAATGATCTCGGATTGGGACAATCTGGAGCGGGCTCGCCAGGGGGACGAGACCGCCTGGCGCGGGCTCATCGCTCAGCACGATCAGTCCCTGCTGCGGACCACTTTTCTGGTCACCGGGTCGCTGGCGGCGGCCAAGGATCTGGTCCAGGAGGCATTTCTGCGGCTGCTGCACTGTCAGCCGAAGCATCAGCACGGCAGTTTCAAGGCGTATCTCTCCACCATCGCCTTCCGATTGGCCTTGAAGGAGAAGGCGCGACGGCAGCGCCACACCGATATCGATACTGTCGAATTGGCGGACCAGACCGTATCGCCGCTGGAATCCGTGCTCTGCAAGGAGCGGGATCGTCAGCTCGCCACAGTGATCACCGCCCTGCCGGATCACCATCGACTGGTCCTGGTGCTGCGCTTCTACGGAGAACACAGCTACGAGGAGATCGCCCGGATCCTCGATCTGCCGCTGGGGACGGTGAAGTCGCGGCTGTTCAACGCGGTGAAGGCGTGCCGGCACGGCATGCGCGAGAAAGGAATCGTGCCATGAAACATCCCACCGAAGACACCTTGCTCGCCTCCATTCTGGAAACGCTGGAGCCGGCGGCGGCGGCGGCTCTGCAGGAGCATCTCGCCGGTTGCGAATCGTGCCGTCGGCAGTGCGACCAGTTGCGGCAGGAGACCGAGCTGATCGGGAGCCTGGAACCGGAAATCGCCCGGACCTTCTACCCGTTACCGCCTAAACGCCAGACGGCTCGGTTCACCTGGGTCAAGGTCGCTGCCCTGGTAACTGTCGGATTTTTGGCCGGTTATGGCGCTGCGCACTCTTCTGGCGGGAGCGGGGACGACATCCTGCAACCGTTCCTGGATGCCCGGGCGCCCGACTCGAGCTTCACTCTGTTTTTTCCGTGCGAGTCGGTGGACACGGCGGTGCAACTGGACAGTCTGACGAGTTACTAGAAGTCCCGGACGACCGGTAACAAAATCCCAGGGTCTTCCGTAGACTACCGCGTTGTTGCATGCCCTGCGTCCCTGGCTGCTCCCGCCCCAACCTCGTCAGGCCGCAGTGACCCCAAATCACGAGAATCGCACCGAACGAGGACACTGTCCCCCGATGTCTTCTTGTCTTGTTCAGTACCGGATCCGTGGCTATTTTCGACAGTTGTTGTCGAGTAAAGCGGGCGATGCCGGGGTTGGGGGCAGGTGCGTCGACCGGGCAGGGATTCTGCTGAGGGAAAGGGAGAAGGATTCATGAAACCGTCGCTGATCGTACTCTGTTTTCTGGTCTTGCTGGGCAGTCTGCCGGCCGTGGCGGCCGAGGGACACCTGATGCGTTACGCCGACATCCACGACGACAAGATCGTCTTCACCTACGAGGACGACCTCTGGCTGGTGTCGAGCCAGGGGGGGCTGGCCCACCGGATCACCAACCATCCCGGCTACGAGGGCAACGCCAAGTTCAGCCCGGACGGGCAGTGGCTTGCCTTCTCGGCCCAGTACGACGGCGGCTACGATGTCTACGTCATGAGTACTTACGGCGGCGTGCCCGAGCGGCTGACCTTCCATCCGGCCGGCGATCGGGTGCTGGACTGGTATCCCGACGGTGAGGGCATCCTCTTCCGTTCGCGGCGGGAGTACCCCACCATGGCGGAACAGGTGTACCGTATCTCCATCGACGGTGGCATGCCCGAGAAACTGGCAGTGGACCGGGGCGGTCTGGCGAGCCTCTCGCCCGACGCCACCAAGCTGGCCTACAACCGGCTCTCCCGCGAGACCCGCACCTGGAAACGGTATCAGGGCGGGACGGCCCAGGATATCTGGATCGCCGATTTCGAGACCGGCGAGTTCGAGAAGATCACGCAGTGGCCCGGCTCGGACCATTTCCCCATGTGGTACGGCGATGCGATCTACTTCACCAGCGATCGTAACGACGGCACCCTGAATATCTTCAAGTACGAGCTGGACAGCGGCGAGATCACGCCGATGACGCGGAATCGTGATTACGACATCAAGTTCCCTTCCGTGGGTGACGGCAAGATCGTCTATCAGTACGGTGAGACCTTGTGGGTGCTCGACCTGGTGAGCGGCCAGTCGCGTCAGGTGGATGTGCAGATCACTACAGATCTGGTCCACATGCGCCCCGAAATCGAGACCATCAGCCCGCGGACCGGATCCTTCGGCCTCTCGCCTTCCGGCACCCGGGTGCTGCTCGAGGCGCGGGGCGAGATCGTGAACCTGCCGGCCGAGGACGGCTTCCCCATCAACCTGACCCCACACCTCGGCTTCCCGCGAGAAGAACGCGACCTGGTCGCCGGACGGGCGCTGGATCGCCTTCGTCTCCGATCGTACGGGCGAGGAGGAGATCTACCTGGTGGACCAGAAGGGGGAGCAGGAGTGGCGGCAGCTGACCCGCGACGGCAACTGCTTCCTGGAGCAGCCGGTCTGGTCGCCCGACAGCAAGTACCTGATCTTCCACGACAAGTTCATGCGGTTACGGATGGTGGCGGTCGACAGCGGCGACATCACCGTCATCGATCAGAGCGATTACGACGACGCCTGGGAGCGGTGGGGTATCCAGGACTACGTCTGGTCTCCGTGCAGCCAGTGGATCGCTTACACGAAGATGACGGCCAACATGCACGAGAACATCTATCTCTACTCCCTGGAAAGCGGTCGCTCCACCGCGTTGACCGACGACATGTTCACCGACTGGAGCCCGTCCTTCGATCCGGATGGTCGGTACCTGTACTTTCTCTCCAACCGCACCTTCAACCCGATCATGGGCTTCCAGGACCAGAACCACATCTTCCTGGAGATGGCGCGGCCGTACCTCGTCATCCTGGCCGACGACGCCCAGTCGCCCTTCGTGCCCGAGGACAGCGAAGAGGAAGTGGCCGACGAGGACGAGGAAGCTGAAGAGAGCGACGATGAGGCAGAAGACGAGGCTGAAGACGAGGCAGACGAAGAAGATGAAAAGGACAAAGTCACCCGCATCGATCTGGACGGCATCCAGCGCCGCGTCGTGGTGGCCGAGGGTGTGGACAACGGCAACTACTTCCGGCTGGAGGCCACAGCCGACGGTTTCCTGTTCCTGAAGAAGGACGATCCCGAATTCACCAAGTACCAGGTGATCACCGACCGCACCGGCGACAGCGTGGACCTGCTCGGCTACAACCTCGAGGATGACGAGGTCACCGAACTCATGTCGGGCATCAACAACTATCACCTGTCGGCCGACGGCAAGAAGCTGATCTACCGCTCCGGCTCGTCTTACGGCGTGGTGGACATTCAGACCGTGGCGTCCGTGGGCGACGGCAGCGTGGACCTGAGCGAGGCGCGTATCGAGGTCACCCGCGCCGAGGAGTTCCTGCAGATCTTCGACGAGGCGTGGCGGATCCAGCGCGACTGGTTCTACGACCCGGATCTGCACGGAGTGGACTGGGACAAGATCGGCCATAAGTACCGACGCTTCGTGGCTTCCTGCGGGGTTCGCGCCGACCTGAACTACCTCATCGGTGAGATGATCGGGGAGCTGAACGCCGGCCACACCTACATCTACGGCGGTGATTACGAGGACGGTGCCGATCCGGTGAACACCGGACTGCTGGGCGTGGACTTCGCCGCGGAAGCGGGCGCAGGTTTCTTCCGCGTCGCTCACATCGTGCCCGGCAACCCGTGGAAACCGGGCGAGATCTCGCCCCTGGCCATGCCGGGGTGTCCCATCGAGGAGGGTGATTACCTGATCGCCATCGATGGGCAGCAGATCACGACCGCCGACAACGTGTACCGCGCCCTGTTCGACAAGTCGGGCAAGATGGTCACGCTGACCTACAACGATCGTCCGTCCGCCAGCGACGCCAAGACCCACCGGGTCGAGACCCTCGGCAGCGAGTACGGCATCCGTCATCGAGAATGGGTGGAGAACAACCGGGCCGCCGTGGCGGAGGCGAGCGACGGTCGTCTCGGCTACTTCCACATGACCGACATGTCGCGGGGCGGCTTGATAGATTTCGCCAGCTACTACTATCCCCAGACCCTGAAAGAGGGACTGGTCATCGACGTGCGGTACAACGGCGGCGGTTTCACCGGGGACATGGTCATCGACCGGCTCGAACGAGAGCTGTGGGCCATCACCACCCCGCGCGAGGGCGGCACCCTGCGCGATCCCGAGCGCGATTTCCACGGCCCGTTCGTGGTGCTGATCAACCAGGACTCCTATTCCAACGCCGAGTACTTCAGTCAGGCCATCAAGGAGAAGGGGCTGGCGCCGTTGATCGGTACCCGGACCTGGGGTGGCGCCGTCGGCATCGAGCCGCACCAGGACATGGTGGACGGCAGTGGCACCACGCCGCCGCAGTTCGGTATCTACGGTCTGGCCCGGGGCGACTGGCTCATCGAGGGCCGGGGCGTGGAGCCGGACATCGAAGTGGAGAACACGCCGGCCTCCGTCGTGGCCGGCGAGGATCTGCAGCTCGAGGCCGGCATCGAGCAGCTGCTGCGGACCCTGCGCGAGGAAGGCGACCGCTGGGCCATCCCGCCGGTCCCGGCCTATCCGCGGAAGAACAAGTCGGGTGAATGATCACCTCTCGTGATCTCTGTCTGGGCGAAGCGTGGCCGGACGTGTCTGGCCACGCTTCAGGCCGGGCATCCGATCGGGCATCCGATCGATCCTCGAAACCCTGCACCCCCCACCATTGAATTGCGATCATGACTCCCGTATAGTCCCCGCAACCGGGAACCTCATCCAAGGAGTAGCAACATGACCAAGAAGTTGAAAGAGCTGGCCGCCCAGCAGCAGATCACCCGCCGGAGTTTCTTCAAGGCCGGTACCGCGGCCGTGGCGGCGGGCTCGCTGGTCGTGACCGGCTGTTGCCCCACCGGCAGGAAGGGTGTGGAGAAGGCAGTGGATCAGGTGGGCAATAGCTCGAAGGTCCGGCTCTCCCGAACCCTCGGACGCACCGGGTTCCAGGTGGCGGACGTGACCATGGGGTGCGGCCGGATCCAGGAGGCCAACGTCGTTCGTAACGCCTACGATCGCGGCGTCAACCTGTTCGATACCGCCGAGG
>JBDRBC010000606.1:0-9512 GCA_043823125.1 bacterium
TCGATGGCCGACTTGGCCTGTTCGCGATGCGTCGAGGCGACGTACACCATGCCGAGCAGGCGATATGCCTGACCGCGAGTCCCGGAATCCAGGTCGGGCTGGTAGAGGCAATCGTTCAGCAACTCGATGGCTTCCTCGAAATAGCCTTCTGCATAATACGCAGTGGCCTGCTCCATCTCCTCGGCGCAGTCATAGGCCAGACCGGTTACGGCGCCCCCCAGGCAAAACGCCATCACCAGCAAGCTGATCAACAGACCAATTCCTGACCCCAGGCAGTTACGCGCAGCACTGAACATCAGCCCATCTCCCCTGTTACGAAGCCAAGTCGGTGATTATTGCGTTTTCTGGAGGGTAAACCTGAGCGGCTCATCCGGCTCGCTCTCGAGGGTGAACTCTCGCGCCCCATCAACGGTCTCATACCCGTCCTTGACCACTTCGATACGATAGTCACCAGGACGCAACTTCAGGGTGCACGGCGTGTATTGCTCCTGGAATTCTCCGTTGACAAAAACCTTAGCATAAAGCTCGTTGGAAGTAATCCGATAATCGAATAACCGGCGGAAGTCGAAGGTCAGATCCACATCGTCGGCGCCGCCGAGCTGGACTGTTTTGGTCCAGCGGCCCCACACCCGATGTCGGGCCTGGATCTCGTAGCTGCCGGCGCTGAGAGACGCGGTATAAGACTCGCTGCTGTTCTCGGTCTTCTGGTCCCCATTGACGAAGATCTCGCCGGAAGGTTCGACCTTGATGGTCAGATCGTAGGTTCTCGCCACCAGGTCCGTGTGGTACGACTCCCCCTGCTCCGGCTCGATCCTGACCGTAGCCCGCCGCGATTGATATCCCGATTTCGAAATCACGAGCGTGTGCTCGCCTGGTTCCAGGCCAGAAAAGGAGCACGGGGTGATGCCACGTCGGCCGCCGTCCAGAACAGCGGTGGCTCCACGTGGTGTCGAGGTGACCGTGAGCAGGCCGGTCAACGGCTGCAGGGTTACCTGGAGTGGCTCGACACGTTCCGGGTGGACCTGGATGGTCTGGTCGATTTCACCGTACCCCGTCAGGCGCAGCTGGATCCTGTGCTCTCCGACCGCCACCTCATGACTCCGGTACGGCGTGCTACCAACTCGCTGGCCATCAATAATCACCGCCGCCCCGGTTGGTGTGGTCATGATTTCCACCGGGCCAAACCGGTCGGGGGCGACCACCGCGGGCCTCCCGCTGACCGGCTCGTCCGTCTCGCCCGGCAAGGAATCCGTCGCCCCGTGCTGCGGGGCTCCCACGATGACGGCGGGGTCTGTTCGTTCTGTCGGTCCCATGGCCACCAGATCCGGTTCGTCCGAACCTCCCGACAAGATTTTCAGCACGCCCAGAACCGCCAGGACCAGGACGACGGGCAGCAATCCCCTGATGAGATACTTGCGCCAGGCGGGCTGCTTTGGCGCCAGGCCTGTTCCGCCACCGCCAGCAGGATCAACGCTGCCACCGAACCGTCTTTCGGGCCGCGGGCGCGGTGGTGGGGAGGACTCACCTCGGGAGGCTCCTCCATCCAGCTTGCTGATCAGGGTCTTCACCGTAACGACCAGGAAGGCCACCTCTTCGGTGGTCGGCGGCAAGGAGGCGTTCAGCCAGTGCTGGGCACTCAGGAAATACTCGAGCTGCTTCGACGGAACGATATCCCCGATTCGAAACGGGATGAGTGGCGTGTCCTTGGCCACGGCCCGTTCCACTTCGCGATCGACCTGGGGAGACTCGTTGGCATGAGCGGAAAAGATCAGCAGGAACAGACGCGCGTCGTTGATGGCATCGATGATGGCCTCGCCCCAGGGCACACCGGGCGTGATGTCCCGCGGGGCGATCCAGCACTTGATACCCTCGCACTCCAGGGCAGCACAGATTCGGACCGCCGTCTGCTGGTCCGGACTCGAGTAACTGATGAAGATATCATGACTCATAACGCCTCCAAGCATCACAATTATCGGGCCTTCGGTCAAGTACAACCGTCACGGGGATACGGGGCCAGATCAAGAGATGAGGTTCTGTCTGAAACCCCACCCCTGTCGTGATGCATGCTTGTTCGAGGTTATGAACCCCGGGCAGGCGCCAGGATGAGAAGGGTGTCGGGCAATTATATATCTTCAGGGCGACAAACCGTTCAAATAGTTCGTGACAATCTCGGCAATCCGGCAATCCGGTTTTTCGTACGGTGCGAATTCGGTTTGTTGAGCTTCGGCGATGGCGGCAGACAGGCCGCCCAGACTCCGGCACCAGACCAGCTGATTCATGCCTGACATGTAACGCAGAATATCCTCCTGGTGGTCATCGAAGCGATCAGGATTGGAAAGACTCACAAGCTTCAATCCACGCTTGACCACCTCCATGACTGTGCAGAGCCCGCCGTGGCTGACCACCACATCCGCCCGTTCGTAATACGGTTCGAGAGTCCGGGCGAAACGGAAGGACTCGCAATTGTGCGGCTCGTATGTGCCATGTCCGTACTGAATGACCACATCGGGATCTAGCTTGGGAGCGAGACTGTCCATGGCCCGGACCAGGTCATCGAAATCGGTAGTGCCCACGGTTACGAAGATCATCACCAGAACCTCCCGCCGAAGACGGCTTGCGAATGGTTCTTGGCCAGCTGTGGCCACTGGACGATGAACAGGTCGGCGAAGCGGTAGACAATCTTACCGGTCATGGAGAGAGCGGTGACACGGGAACCGGTCTCGACGAAAATGACCTTCACACCCATCAGTTTGGCCACCAGGCAAGCCGGCGCTCCCACCGACGGCCCACAGCTGAGAATGGCGTCAGGCTGCTCCTTGCGGAGGGCTCGCCAAGCGTGCCAGCCGCACTGGATGGTCTTGTATGAGTCCAGGATGAAATTGTGGGTCTTGTCCCGCGGCCTTCGCGCCCAGTGAATCGGGCCCTGCCGCGTGATCTTGCCCTTCGACAGGTCGTCGCCCTGGACCAGCAGATAGCTGTACTGGTGATCGGGCCCGAGCTGGTCCGCGAGCTGTATCATCTCCTTGGTGTGCCCCCCCTCACCCAGGACGATCAGGAATTTCATGTTTGCTCCTTGTCTATCGTGTCGGCTCCGGTGGCCAGAATCGTTCTCTTGAACACTGCCGTCCACGTAAACGGTTCCACCAGCTCGCGCATCCCGGTTGGACGCGACTTCTGGACCGCCTGGACGCCCAGCACAAGTTCCGCGGCGTCGTTCCCGTAGCGCAGCGCTTCGCTGGCGGGAAACTGCTGCTCCATCCCGCCGTACGGCGTCGTCACCACCGGAACGCCACAGGCCATTGATTCGAGCATGGACAGCGGGATCTCGATGCTACCGGTTTCGGCAAGCACGGGAAACAGATAACAGTCGGCCAGCTGATAGAGTTGCTCGATGCGCGGCACGTAATCCCTGATGATCTTCACCCCTGCAGCCACCAGACGCCGTCCGAGGGCCTCGTCCTGCCGGGTGCTGGTGCTACCGACGAGCACTGCCTGGCAACCAGGCAACTCCTGCACGCGAGCCAGCAACTCCACGTTACGCTTCTCCTTGATGTGACCCACATGAAGGACCACGAAAGCATCAGGAGTAAGCTCGAATTCCACCCGCAGGCCCCGCTTCTCTTTCGAGCTCACCGGACGGAAGCGATCAGCGTCCACGCCACTCGGCATGGTGCCCACCTTCTGGCCCAGGGCGGTCAGCAGGGATACGGTGTTTGGCGACTGGGCCCAGACCCGGTACGGCGCCAGATGGGGGATCAGGGCCCGGGCAAACGGTCCGAGGTGGCGCGGTTGCAAAACGATCAGGTGAACCCGGGTGTTTCTTCCGTACAGCCGAAGCACCTGAGCGCGTAAAAAGCTGGCGAGGGTGTAACTGGCGGTCGGGATATAGTAGATATCATCGGGCGCGAAACTACGCACTACCCGTCTTAGCTCACTGCTCAGCAAGCTCTTGCCAGCCTTTACCTTGCGGATTCCGTACTCGGGGATATCCGCGCCGAAGCTGGTCAGACCGACAACCTGCCGCTCACGGCCAAGCTCGCGGATCAGGGCCAGTGCCAGATTCTTGAATCCCTCATCGAACGGCGGGGCCAGCAGCTCGGAGAAGACGACGGCGCGGAGTTGGCTCGCATTGCCCACGATGAAGAACCTCCGGGATCAATCAGCCGTTGTCTTGCCTGCCAGTACCTGCTCGTAGACAGCTCGGGTGCGGCTCGCGACCGCCTCGGCGCGGAACAGGTCCTCGGCCAGCTCGCGGCCGCGCTGGCCCATCCGGGCGCGTAACTCGTCGTCGGCCAGCAGGGTCACGGTGCGGTCGGCAAAGGTCTTCTCGTCACCCTTGGCGACCACGTATCCAGTCTCGCCGTCACGCATCAGATAAGGCACACCACCGGCTGCCGTGGCCACCGACGGTTTGCAGGCAGCCATGGCCTGAGCGATGATCATCGGTGCGGTCTCCTCTTCAGAGAACATGCCGATCAATGCCGCCTCGGCAAAATGCCGAGCCAGCTCCTCCTGGCTGACGAATCCCAGGATATGCACGTGCCGCTCGAGCCCGTGTTCCCCGATGAACCGTTCGACCTCCTTGATGATTTCTGGTTCGCGGATCTTGCCGCAGATATACAGCTCCGCCTGTGGATTCTCGGCGCAGACCCGGGCGAAGGCTCGGACCAGACCGGGCAGATTCTTGCGCTGGTGGATAACTCCTGCAAAGAGCATCTTGCCCAATACTTCATCACCGTTGACCGCAAAAAACCGGTCTTCAATGGGGTTGTGGATATGGTGCCAGGTAATGTGGCGAAACTCAGCATAAGCCTCCGTGACATAGGGCGAGATGGCAATGGCCGTATCGACGCGATTCAGTGCCGTACGGGCTAGCCACGCCTGCAAGCGGGCGGCCCACCGTTCGGAGACGTTCCTGGCGAACTGGATTTCGCGGTGCGGGATCCCATGGATCGTCAGGATCCGCGGCAAACCTTCCTGGGCCGCGGCAATAGCACCGCCAGCCGTCTGCGAGTGCACAATGTCGGGCGCCAGTTCACGCAGGAACGGTCGCAGACGCACGATGTCTCGCAGAAGATTGGGGACCAGGCGATTCTTACGGTGGGCCAGGTAATGGACCGTCATTCCGTCGTGATGAACCGTGCGCTCCTCAGTGACCAGCTTGGACGAGGAGATGACGTGCAGCTCGAGGTCCGATTCCTTCACGAGTCCCTGGGCCAGGTAGTAGGTTACCGCCGCCACGCCACCGACGATCTTATCGGTCTCCACAGGATAGGGTCCAATCAAGGCTACCTTCATGCAGGTCGCCCGCCTTTCCTGTGCAGCACATCTTCGTACAGCGTAATTACACCATCGATCGTGTGATCCAGGGACATCTTGGAGATCGCCTCGCGCCCGCCAGGTTCCCCCTCGAACGCCAATGCCAGCGAGATTTTGTCGGCCAGATCCTTCGCCGACTGCTCGGCCACCCAGCACCCCGCGACCCCGTCGACTACCTCGGCGGTGTCACCCACGTCAACGGTAACGACGGGCAAATTGCAGGCCATGGCCTCCTTGATCACCACCGGCGAGCCTTCCCAATCCGAGGCCAGCACCAAGACATCGGCCGCATTCATCCAGACCGGGATCTGATCGTGTGGCACACCGCTGGCCTTGATCAGCCGGACCGAGGAATCGTTGGCGGTCAAACGGCCGACAGCTTCTTCTATGAGCGGAACCCGTTTCTCGGGGCGGGGATCCCCCACAAAGATGGGCAACTTCCCATCCAGTGGTAGGCCGAGCTGCTGACGTGCTTCTGCCTGCGATGCGGGCCGGAACAGATCCATGTCCGCCCCGCAAGGGACCACCCGGGCATCCTTCAGACCCAGATGAGCATGGTGCCGGCGCGAGGTGACCGTTGCTCCGTCCACCAGAGGCGCCACTCGCCGGCAGAGCCAACCCTGCCACCCCTCCATCTCGCCTGCGCCGTGAAAGCTCATCACGACCGGACGAAGCAGCTGGCAACGAGCGATCACGCCGGCCAACACATAGTGGGCGTGCAGGAGATCATAACGTCGGGTCAGCATCTTTTTCCAGAGTCGGAACACGCCCCAGAGATAGTTCAGCTTGTTCTTGCGACCGTTGATGAAGAGTACGTCAACCTCGAAACCTCGCTTTTCCAGAGCTGTAACCTGCTCACCAACGAAGGTGCCGAAGGACATGTCTTCAGGAGTGGGATACATGTTGGTCACAATCAGCAGTCGCAAGCAGTCACTCCTTCGATTCAGTGGATTTGGCGGTACTTGCCCCGGTCAACGATTTCCCCCTGAAGGCCGATGGACCGGGATTTCCCTTTGGTTGTTCGCGTAACTTGCACGCCAGCATCTCCCGGCGGGGATTGAAGATGAACAGGGCATTGATAACGGTCTTGTAATCTCGATAGTAGCGTCTCAGGGTCGCCCGAACAAGTTCATCGCTGATGGTGACAAAATCAGCCTCGTTGTCGACCACCTGTAGGCCCCAGCGGTTCACTCCGAGCCGGAAGAGATCGCACTGCTGTGCAAGGAAGTCCGTGCTTTCGGGGATTGCCGAACGCTGAGCGGCGGTTTCGGGGCTAATGTCCAGAAGCCATCGCACCGTGGGTTTCGGCGCCAGCCAGATCATAAATCGCGCCAGCAAGCTACCGGGAAGACCGGCATCCTCGGCATAGGCAGCCACCTCCACGAGCGCGTCGTAGAGGAACCGGTCACAGATCACAACCCGGCCCCGGCGCATGGGCCACCAGACATCTTGCAGGTACCGTATCAGCAGATCGAAACCCACGACCGCCGTCCAACCCTGGCGGGCGAAAGCGGTCCGAAGCTGGGCGCGCCGTCGTTCTACTTTCGCCAGCGGACCATCAGCACCTCCCGATTGCTCGTCTTTCCCGCTCCGAAATCCGCGTACAAGCCTCAAGACCGCATCGGTGACCGGGGTGGACCCACCTCGGGCCCACACGATCTCGTTCTTGATGTGACAGCCGGTGAAGGCCTCCGAGAGTTTCTTCACGTGAGCCGTCTTGCCGGCCCCATCCAGTCCACTGACCGTGACGAGCATCACGGCATGACTGTCAACCTTGATATTACGGCGGATTCCCGCTGTGGTGTGGAGCAGGGCCTCCCAGAACTTGCGTCGCAGTCCGATTGTCTTGTCGCGCCACATCTTCCCATAGAAAAATCGCTTGCTGAGCCAGAACGGTACATGAAAAGGATAGCCGTGCAACCGTTTCAGCTCGTCAATCTTGTTCTGGAGAGCACGGCTCGGCCACGTATGTGTCTCGGCGAGGATCTGTTCGGGCACCAGCGAATGGCCGAAGAGGACCCCTTCCACATGTGACCAGATCTGTAGACAAACTCCCAGGCCGTCCTTCCACCCCATGCGCGTGGCGGTGTCGATGGCCCGGTCCCAGTCCAGGTCCGGTTGATGCAAACAATGACGGACCTTCTGCACGTCGGTCATGATCACGGTCTTGTTCTCGTAGAAGGCGTGGGCCATGGTGATGAGTAGGCCGTCCGTCGACGAGGGGAAATTGACAACCGGGTCGTCCGGAGATTGTCGACTGAACTTCCACAGGTTGTCCGTATCCAGGAAACCGGTGCCCCAGCCAGCCCACTCGTGCATGTGGATGGCCGAGACCTCCTTTCCCAGAACGAACTTGCGAAATAGAAACTTGTGCGGCTCCTCCACATTCTTAAGCTCGACATATCCCATGTCGAGCATGATATCGGCGGCGGCGGGCCCTCTCTCCAGCGGCACCAGCACGTCCAGATTGTCGCTGCGGTAGGGAAAAGCCGGAGAGAGGCCAGGCACGGACTTGACCTGCAGATTCTGGATCCCGGCTTCTGCCCAAGCTTCAGCCACGACCGCGAATTCCCCTCGTATCAGGTCGTGATGTGCTCGATCGGCTGCTAGACCTACCTGGAAAGCCGAGGTCTCGACCAAGGCCTGCTGCACTGGATCATTGCCGGCAGCAATGCCGATCAGGGGAACCTTGTTTTTCTGGAGAAAGGGTACGAGTTCATCGGCCCTGGATAGGACCTCCTCCAGATCCGGCGCCTCGCTACCGATAGGGTCGGCTAGGTAGGCGGCCAATAAAACGAATCGATCGGGCTGTGTCATGATCGTCATTGCTGGTACTGCGTCCTCTCAAACAGGATCAAAAAAGTCGAGAAGTGGAATCACTACCCACAGCCCAGATAGCGAAGACAATTGGGCGTCAGATGTCATCGATCGGACTGTCGTTCTCCAGGTTATCGAATTCGTAGTGAACATCCAACAGTACGGGGCGCGTACTCGCGGGCTTCACCCTACATGTAACCCAGGTCCTTCAGCTCCTTCTCGATCCGTGCCCGCTCGGCCTCGTCGAGGTCTATGCCCGGGGAATCGATGGGCGGCCGTTGCTCCTCGGTCCGGAAATGCTCGTCGAGCAAGTCGACCAGGGGACGAGACCGCTGCCGCTGTCTGTACAGGTTCTCCCGCTCGCCCGAATCGCTGGCCAGATCGAACAGTTCGCCGCCCAACTCGCCGGTCAGCAGCATTCGAATCAGTAGCTTCATCTTCCGGAACAAGGTGTGTTGAGGACCAAACTTAGGGCGGATCAGCTTCAGGGCTCCGCGCCGGACCACGGACTTGAACGGCCCGACGCAAAAGATCGTCTCCGGCTCGGCCCCTGCCTGTTGCCGCCGCATCAATTCACGGATATCGAGGCTAGCCATTTCCGCCGGTAACTGGACGGCACCGGCCAAGCGCAGCAGACTTGGCAGGATCTGGATGTGGCTGACCGGTATTGCGGTCCGCTCCGAACGCGGCGAGGCCGGATCGTGAATCAAACCGACGGTACGGATGATCTCGTCGTACATGTGGACGCCACCGTGACCGAAATGGCCGTGGTCCCACAACTCCTCTCCGTGATCCGACAGGACGGCGATCACGGTATCGTCTGCCAGCTCGAGGGTTTGTAGCGCCTCGTAGACACGTGCCACCATGTCATCGGTGTAACGGATCGAGGCGTCGTACTTGTCAGTCACCCAGGTGCGGGTCGGTGCGCCCACCTGTCGCCCCCGGCGGTTGATATCCAGGATCAACTCGTGCAACCGCGAGATGGTGTGATCATCTGAATTAGCGCCGCCAATCCGGTCCAGGTGCTGGGGAAAGAGGATGTCCAGAATCGAGCGTTCTACCAGCCCGGGATCGACTGTGTCAAACATGGTCGCATACTCATCCGGCAGGCGGTATGGCACGTGGGGGCCGTCGTAGTGCAGAAACAGGCAAAATGGCCCGTTCTTGCCATTCTTCTCGAGCCACTCCACAGCCCCATCACTCACCGCCCGCGGCAGATCTTTGCTGTAATCGTAGCTGCGCTGATCGGTGACGGCCTCTAGCTCGCCCCACACCTGCGCCAGCAGGTTCTTGAAGAACCGGAAGGCAACGACTCCTTCGGTCCGCATGCCGTTGGCCTGAAAACAGCTCTTCAGGGGCGAGCCGCCAGCCTGCGA
>JBDRBC010000607.1:0-3478 GCA_043823125.1 bacterium
GTCAGCCGCCGCACCGGATGCCATGGTGAAGCCGCCAACCGAGAGGTTGCCGGCGGCATTGACATCGCCGGCGTTGGACACCGAGAATCTCAGGTCCACGGGATCAAGATCGTATAGTTGCAGGATATCCCCGCCATCGGAATATCCCTGGAATGCCGGACCGGTACTCTGGTTCTCTGCCTTTATTGCCGCACCGGAGCCCAGGTTCAACCCGTAAATACTGGCGTACGCATTTGTGTTGGTCCCGACGATGGCGTGATAGATGCCACTTTCCGCATAGACGCCCGGACCGCCCGTGCCTTCCGTGGCGGTGTTGATGCCGGCAACGGCGGCCGAGAGTGCACCGCCATCCGTTGCTTTGCTGGTCATGCTGATTATTCCGGCTTTCGTGCCGTCAGCGGCCACCTGGAGTCTGGCATCGGTATCAGCGGAACCGACCCGCACGCTACCGGTCACATTGGCCGACATGTCGTCCCCGGTTATTATCCAGTCCGTATCGGCCCCGGATCCTACGGCCGTCAGTGACTTCCACGTGGGACCGAAACACCCCTCGAAATCCGTCCCCGTCCAGCGGATCGTCCCGGCGTTGCTGTCCGTCGTGTTGCCGATGTTGACCGCACCCACCACCTGCAGCATCTCGTTGGGGTCGTTCGTGTAAATGCCGACACCGCCGGAGGTCAACACCAGGGAGTTGTTCAAGGCGTTGTTATTGATTCGCAGCGGCGTGACGGCGCCGCCGGAGAACTTCGTCACTCCGAACTGGTTGTTGTCCCCATCGACATGTACACGCCAGGTCTGCGTTCCGTTGTCCAGCTCGAGTCCCGGTTCATAGAGTTCATCCCCCCGGAGGATCAGCGCCGGGCGGGACAGGTTGTCCGTCGCGTCCAGCACCACGCCCTCGGCGTCCACCGCGATCGTCCGGCCAGCGCCGGAACCGCCGGCGTCGTAGGCGTCGTCCAGGGAACTGCCCGTGGCGAGGGCGGTCGCCGAGATGAGCAGGGTGTCGCCCGGAATCTCCTGGATGGTGACGTTGTCGCCCGCCTTGAGGGCCACGTGATCCGTCAGCTCGTTCAGGCTGAGCACCGCGCCGCCACTGGCGACTGCGAGGGCCTGGTCGGCGCAGAAGCTGTAGGGCGAGGTTGTCAGGGGGATCCGGGGGAAATCGCCGACCCCGTCGACCCCGACCTGCAACCAGTACTGCTGGTCGAACGGGAGGTAGAACATTTCGGTCTGACCCAGGATCACCGAAAAGACACCGTTGTCGAAGTTGACCAGGATGTCCTCCCACCACAGCTCCGGATCGCCGCCGGTCTCCGCATCCCACAGGCTGAAGCTACAGAGATAGCTGCCGTTCAACGGCGGATTGCCGGTGTCGTCGAGCACGCCCTGAAAGCTGATTGTCTGCGGGACTCCGGCCAGCGCGGTTGGCACGATTCCAACGAGGCAGAGGAGGATCAGTGTGACGAGGGAACGCATTGCAGGCTCCTTTCACCTTGATAGAACGAGGCAGCTATTTGACAAGCATCATGCGTCGTGATTGAACGAAGTCGCCCGCCTGGATGCGGTAGAAGTACACCCCGCTGGCCAGACGGTCCGATTTCAGCACTATCGAATGTTCTCCGGCGGGAAGGTCCTCATCGATCAAAGTCGCAACCATTCTCCCGGTGAGATCATAGAGGTTGAGTGTCACGCGGCCGGTCTTGGGGAGTGCGAACGGAATGGTGGTTGTCGGATTGAACGGATTGGGATAGTTCCTGTCGAGGCGGTAAGCGCGCGGGAGCTCATCACCTTCACCGTCGGCGCTCGTCGTCACATCAAAGAACCTGATATGCCAGTAACCAACGTCGCAGTTATAACTTCCGTGACTCAATCTGCCGGCTGTGGCTTGCCCGACGGTACCCCGGAGATTGTGACTGGAAACCGTCTGGTCGATGGTTCCGCTTCCCACGACATGTCGATGAACAACATTTGCCGATCCGGCGATGCCGGAGAAGCAGAGAAGAACCAATATTGCCGTGAGAGGGATGAGAACTCCCCTCCTGCAAGCAGTTCCGGGCGACCACATGACGACCTCCTTAATCTGAAGAATTGAGCAGTCTTCAATGCAATGAGATTCATGGACAGCTGAGCTGCCGAGAAACTGCCCGTCTGGCGGCGTTCCGTACGCAGCCGGGGTTCGTTTACGCGAATCCCCGACCGTCCGAATCCGGATACAGCCGGTTGATCTGGGTCGTGCATGTGGCTCGGAAATGCGAGGGCGTTATCAGATTAAGATTCAGATAGTTTTGTGAGGGGTGCTGGGCACAGTGTCGTGTGTTATGGCCGGAACGACGAAGGCAGGCCACGCTCGAAAAGACGATCAGAAACGATGCCGGCACGAAGGCGAGATCTTCGGCCACGGTATTACCTTTCCTTATGGCATGTCAAGTTGCTCGATATCGATGTCAACAACGGCGCGCAAACGCCGGCGTGTTTCGAGATAAGTATGGTTGTTCCGTCTGTGGCCAAAATGATGCGAGATCGTGGTGCAACGAGTCGTTGTCGAGCATGATGTAGACTGCCGGCAGTTTACAACAATCATTCAACTGACTGCAAGGAGTTTTTACTCTTTGATTGCAGATTCATACACATCAGCAATTAGCATGGGGAGGGATAAGGCGGTGTCTCGTTCGAACTCGAGATGAGAGCGGTCGTTGATGTATCAATCTTTCACTTTCGTCGAATCCAGCCACGCCCGGCTCGTCAGAACGTAGTCGGTCACCTGCCCGGTCTGCTCCGCATCGAGCTGCGCTCGCTCGGTCATGTCCTCCAGGAAATCGGTCCAGGATTCCGCTTCGTAGCGGATAGGCATTCTAGCAGCCCGTTGAAAAAGTCTCAATCCCTGACCCGACTATCGACCGACACGCCCAACTGATCTATACTCGCCTCGACTCACCTTGAACATGGAGGGATCTCGATGGCGATGAAACGCCGCCGGCCGCAACAAGGGGAACTCTGGATTCCGAGTAGCGATCTCGCACACTCCCCAGGGCACCCATTCTACGAGCGGTTGAACCGGCTGCTCGATGAGCACGGCTTTGACCGCTTTGTGGAGGCCCTGTGCGCGAAGTTCTATGCCGAGAGGCTCGGTCGCCCGAGCATTCCCCCTGGCGTCTACTTCCGGATGCTGCTGGTGGGGTTCTTCGAAGGCCTGGACTCCGAGCGAGGGATCGCCTGGCGTTGCGCCGATTCTTACAGTCTGCGGGCGTTTTTGGGCTACGGGCCAGGTGAGGACACGCCCGATCATTCGACGCTGTCGGTGATCCGGCGGCGGATCGATCTGGAGACCCACCAGGAAGTGTTCAGCTGGGTGCTGCAAGTTCTGGAGCGTTCCGGACTGCTGAAGGGCAAGACCCTGGGTGTGGACGCGACCACCCTGGAAGCGAACGCGGCATTGCGCAGCATCGTGCGGCGGGACAGCGGAGAAAGCTACCAGGAG
>JBDRBC010000608.1:0-24117 GCA_043823125.1 bacterium
CTGATCATCGCCAAGCGCGGGTACCAGGCCAATGCTCGGACCATACGTACCGTGGAGGAGATGCTCGGCACCCTGGTCGATACCAAGCGCTGAGCCCGGACACGGCACGACGGTTGCAGCGACTACCGCACTGGCCGTCGATTATCATTGAATACCGTACCATATCAGCATTTGGCCTGCGCTTCTGGTTGCATCCCCTGGGTTATCGGCTAGGATGGGGCCGATAGCCGGCTCGCCGGCAATCTGACAGGGGGGATTCAAACTCCTGACACTTGTCGCCTGAATCCTATCGTGCCGGAGGGAGCGTGTCATGCGCCTGTCCATTGTCTTTCCCCTCACCTGCATGGCCGCACTGATGTTATTCACCTGTCCGACTACGGCCTGCACCAATCTCATGGTCACCAGCGGCGCCTCCAGTGACGGGTCGGTGATGGTGACCTATACCTGCGATGGTGAGTTCCATCCCATACTTCGCCACCAGCCCGCCTCGGACCACGAGCCGGACAGCATGCTGGAGATCCGGCACTGGGATGGCAAGCTCATGGGAGAGATCAAGCAGGTGCCGCACACCTACGCCGTGGTCAATCTCATGAACGAACACCAGGTCGTCATCGGCGAGACGACCTTCGACGGACGACTCGAGTTGCAAAATCCCGACGGTGTTCTCCATTACTGGTGGCTCATGCGGTTAGCGCTGCAGCGGGCTCGCACGGCCCGTGAAGCCGTGACGGTGATGACCGAACTGGTTACGGAGTATGGCTACGCCAGTACAGGTGAATCCTTCTCCATCGGCGATCCCGAGGAGATCTGGTATCTGGAGATGATCGGCCCCGGCCCCGGCGGCCGGGGCGCCCACTGGGTTGCCTTGCGGGTGCCGGACGGGTACGTCTGCGCCCACGCCAACACGGCCCGCATCGGGGAATTCCCCCTGGACGATCCGGAAAGCTGCCTCTACTCGGATGAGGTGATCTCGTTCGCCACCGAGCGCGGATTCTACGATCCCGCTACGGGGCAACCGTTCAGCTTTCGCAAGGCGTACTGCCCCGTCTCACCACAGACGCTTCGTTACACGGCGACCCGGGTGTGGAGTCTGTTCCGCCGCTGTGCCCCGTCACTGGAATTGACGCCGGATCACCACCGGGCGGTGCCGGGGTCGGCGCCGTACCCACTCTGGATCAAGCCCGACCGGAAGCTGTCGGTGGCCGACGTTTTTTCCCTCATGCGCGACCATTACGAGGGGACTCCGTACGACATGGCCCAGGGGGTCGATGCCGGACCGTACGGCACGCCCAATCGCTGGCGTCCCATGACCTGGGAGCTGGACGACGTCAAGTATTCCTGGGAGCGTCCCATCTCCACCCAGCAAACCGGCTTCTCCTTCGTCTCGCAGTCTCGTGACTGGTTGCCGGATCCCATCGGCGGACTGCTCTGGTACGGAGTGGACGACACCTACACCACCTGTTACATCCCGCTCTACTGCGGGATAAGTGACGTGCCGCCGGCTTACGCACGAGGCAGCTTGTCACAGTTCACCTGGGATTCAGCCTGGTGGGTATTCAACTTCGTGGCCAACTACGCCAACCTCAAGTACTCGTACATGATCGCGGACATCCGAGAGGTCCAGTCGGATCTGGAGGGGGCTGCACTGGCCCTGCAACCGGAAGTGGAGCGGGCCGCGGTGGCCATGGCCCAGAACGATCCCGAGCTGTTGGCCCTCTATCTCACCGATTACAGTGGCGGCCGGGCTGCCCGGACCGTCGAGCGGTGGACCGAACTGGGTGAGTTTCTCCTGACCAAGTACAACGACGGTTACGTGAAAGACGACGCCGGCCGACCCCAGGAACACGGCTATCCCGAGGTGTGGTTACGAGCCGTGACCCAGCAGCGGCCGGATATTTTCAAGCTGAAGGAGTGGGGCGCCGATACTTTGCGTACCGAGCTGCCATACTGAGTCGACCAGCTCCCGGTGGTCACGAATCCAGGAGGTCGTTTCTTGCGGATCTTGCCACTGCTCTTCGAAGATCACACCGCCCAGAATTTCCAGCCGTTGAGCTGGAGTGTGCCCGTCTACGAGCTGCGTTGCGGTCTGTACAATCTCCGTGAACGGGTGCAGGACGTGATAGCGAGGTTCGGCGGGCAGGATAACGAGGTCATCCTCGAGGACGTGGGGTGTCTTCCGCGGCAGTATCTCCTGCCGCTGGCCGAGCAACAGCCGGGGTTACAAGGTCTGGAAGCCTGCCGCCGCGCAGTGGATTTGGCGGATCGGGTGTTGCTGTTCAACGCTCGTCTTGGTCCGCGGTGGGATGTGCTGGCGGCGTTCTGCGGCGCGGGGAGCAGGCTGGGATCAAACGGTGATGGCCTGGCCTGGTTCGTGGACGACGAGCTGCTGGCTGTCTGTCTCGACCGGCAACTGGCCTCGTCTCTCCTCGCTGACTGGGCCGCCTGGGAAGCCGCCTGCACCAGGACCAACTGCTGGCAGCGAGCCGAACAGGTGGCGCCAGCCTGGCGACCGGGCAGGATCTTCGACGAGTGGTCGCGCCGAACCGACTGTCAGCACGGATGCCTGCTGGCCCCGGAATCGGTGGCCGATTCATTACTCGGCGCGGTAGCCGCGGTTCTTGATTATGCCGAGGCGGAAATCACGCCGGCCTTCGAGTATATCTGGGAACTGGTCCAGGCCAACGGACACGCCATCGTCGACGATGTGCAGAAGGTCGTGGCCGCAGGAAGGTCCATCGCACGTTTCCCGTTCGGTCTCGCAGCGGATCCAGCGCTCCATCCAGAGGGGCCGATCTGGCAGCGGACCACCGGTTACACGGCGTATTCTCCCGAGACCGTCTCGTTGCCGGGCAGCGCGCCGGACCTGTTCTGCCCGGAATCCATCTGGGTGGGGGCGGAGGTCCGGATAGAACCGGGTGTGGTGCTCGATGCCCGTCACGGCCCCATCGTGCTGGACAGTGGGGTCAGGATCATGCCGCAGTCGTATCTGGAAGGCCCGTTGTACGTCGGTCCGGGCTGCCTGGTGAAGAGCGGTGCGAAGCTGTACGGCGAAACCTCGCTGGGGATCGGGAACAAGGTGGCCGGGGAGGTGGGCGAGAGTCTCTTCGCCGATTTTGTCAACAAGCAGCACGACGGGTTCATCGGCCACGCTGTACTCGGAAACTGGGTGAATCTTGGCGCCGCCACCAACTGCAGTGATCTCAAGAACAACTACGGCACTATCCGGATCGATCTCGGACGGGGCGCCGTGGACAGCGGACTGCAGTTCGCCGGCCTGCTCATGGGTGAGCACAGCAAGAGCGCCATCGGGACCCTGTTCAATACCGGGAGCTGCGTCGGGTTGGCCTGCAACGTTTTCACCACCGGGTTTCCGCAGAAATTCCTGCCCAACTTCACCTGGGGCGACGCCGGTGGGCCACTGTACGAGGTGAGCAAGGCCGTGGCCACGGCCCGGACGGTTCTCCACCGGCGCGGGATGGTCTTTTCTGCCGCGCACCAAAAGCTGTTCGAGTTTCTCGGTTCGTGACCGGGCCCGATCCCTGGCCATTGCGGTCGTGCAGTTTGCGCTGGCGGATCCCCACCCGTATTTCGAAATGCCTTTCCACGACTCGGCCAAGAACGACCCGACCTCTCGATCCCACCCGTTTGAAGGCCTCCCTTCAATAATGAATATATCTGGATAACTGGCTGCCATTGAACCACATGGCGCTTCGTTGCTGCTGTGCGCGGAGGGAGCAGAACAACTGCAAACACGAGCTGGCACGCCCCTTGATGATGCTGGCTCCAAATGTTTCCTGCTCTGTACGCGCCTTGTCTGCCGCAGCACTTACGCTCTCCGTGAAGTAGGTCCTCCTCGGTCAGGCACGCGGCAAAAAGTGGGGAACATTTTAAATTTTCCACCCGGCGCCGCAGGCGCAACCACACCTCCCTGCGAGTCTTACCGCTCGTCTTCCGAATTGACAGTGAAGAGCAGAATTGTTAGCGTGCACCGCACGGATCGGCAGGTGTGTCATTCTGCCGGCCGGTTTCGTCTCGGCATTTCACGGCACGTTACACGTGTGCTTTCCACCAGGTGAATACAGGGAGGCTACGATGAGAGAAGCTCTCGGCATGATCGAGACACGCGGTTTTGTGGCGATGGTCGAGGCCAGTGACGCCATGGTCAAGGCAGCCAACGTCATTCTCGTGGGGTACGAGAAGGTTGGCGGTGGTTACGTGACAGCGATGGTGCGGGGCGATGTCGCGGCGGTGAAGGCCGCCACCGACGCCGGCGCGGCTGCAGCCAGCAAGATCGGTGAATTGATCAGCGTACACGTCATTCCGCGTCCGCATCAAAACGTCCAGGAAACCTTGCCGGTCGGCGGCGTGATGGAGGAGTAGAGGCGACGTGAGGCTAGCAAGAGTGGTCGGCACGGTTGTCGCGACCCGCAAGGATCCCCAGCTGACCGGCGTGAAATTACTCATCGTGGAAGACACCGATCTGACCGGCAGTGGTCAGGGAGCCTGTCTGGTGGCGGTGGATGCGGTGGGTGCCGGCGTGGGCGAGGTCGTCCTGTACGCCCAAGGGTCGTCCGCCCGCCAGACCGTGCTGACGGACGGCAAGCCGGTGGATTGCACGATCATGGCCATCGTAGACATGATCGAGACCGCTGGTGAGATACGCTACGAGAAGGGATCGGGCCGGTAGTCGGCCTGCTGTGGTGCACAATGGCTCTCGGTGGTCACGATTCCATTCAAGAGAGATTACGAGCGGCGGTTCGCCGGAATCTGGATCCAGCCAGCGAGAAGACTGCGCCTGCCGAGAACGAAAACCCTCCAGCTCGGAAAGACCAGCCACCCGTTTCGTTCGCCTGGCAGCAGCGTAGCGGCCGGTCCCGTTGGCCAGCTGACGGTCGCCGGCCGGTTGCTTCTCCAGCCGCGTTTTCGGGAGGCGCCGCGTTCGTTACCCCGGGAGGGCCACGGCGCGGACTGCATCCGGACATAAACAGCGCGGTGCAGGCGGCCAGCGTCGCCTTCGAGTCGTACCGGGTCTGGCCCCTGCGGTCGCGGGAGGCCATGATCGCCAACATCCGGCAGCGGTTGCTGGAGCAGGTGGAGACCCTCTCCCGACACGCTGTGGAAGAGACCGGACTCGGGCGGGTGGCCGACAAGCTCCAGAAGAATCACCTGGTCATCACCAAGACCCCGGGTCCCGAGATTCTCGTTCCGAGGGCACAAAGCGGCGACGAGGGACTGACTCTCATGGAGTACGCGCCGTTCGGGGTGATCGCGGCCATCACCCCGGTCACCAACCCCAGCGAAACCTTGATCAACAACGCCATCAGCATGCTTGCCGGTGGCAACACGGTGGTCTTCAACGCCCACCCGTCCGCCAAGCAGGTGACCGCCGAGGCGTTGCACCTGGTCAACATGGCGGCCCGGGAGGCGGGTTGCCCCGTGGACCCACTCCACGCCTGTGCCGAACCGACCATCGAGACTGCGCAGCAGCTCATGCGGCACCCGGAGGTTCGCCTCCTGGTGGTGACGGGGGGGGCAGGAGTGGTAAAAGCAGCGCTGGCCGCCGGCAAGAAGGTCATCGCCGCCGGCGCTGGCAATCCACCAGCGGTGGTGGACAGCACGGCGGATCTGGCGGCGGCGGCTGGACACATCGTGGCGGGAGCCTCCTTCGACAACAACATCGTCTGCATTGCGGAGAAGGTCGTGGTGGCCGAGGCGAGCATTCACGATCAGCTCGTGAGTGAGATGGCCGCCCTGGGCTGTCGAGTCCTGACGCCCGACGAGTTGACACGGGTCGAGGAAACCATCTTCACCGAGACGCGAGGCCCCAACCGGCCGGCTGTCATCGAGCGGCGCTGGGTGGGGAAGGACGCCGTCAAGATCCTGCGCGCGGCGCGGGTGAACGCAGCGGGTGATCCTCCCTTGGCGCTGGCGCTGGTGCCGCCCGAGCATCCACTCTGCTGGACGGAGCAGATGATGCCGGTGCTGCCCATCGTGGCGGTTCCGGACGTGGAGACGGCAATCGACCTCGCCTTCCGCTTCGAGCGCAACAACCGGCACACCGCCATGATGCACTCGCGGAACATCGAGATGTTGAGCCTGATGGCCCAACGCATGGATACGTCGATATTTATCAAGAACGGTTCCTGTGCCGCCGGGCTGGGTGCCGGCGGCGAGGGGTACACCAGCTTCACCATCGCTTCACCAACCGGCGAAGGCCTGACCACCGCCCGCACGTTCTGTCGCCAGCGGCGGTGCGTGCTGGTGGGCGCCTTCAGGATCGTCTAGGGGAAACAGATGCTGCCACGACCGGCGGGAGAACGGAGTCTGGGATTCATCGAGCTTTGCAGCCTGGCGCGCGGCGTGGTTTGCGCCGATGCCATGGTCAAGACCGCCCCCGTGCGGTTGATCATGATGACACCGGTGTCGGCTGGCCGGATGCTGGTGGCGGTGGACGGTGGTGTCGCTCCGGTGGAAGCGGCCATCGCCCGCGGCATGGACGTGGCGGGTGAACAGCTGCACGACGCCCTGTTTCTGGCCGACCTGCATCCCGATGTTCCGGCGGCCCTGTTGCCCGACTCGGCGCGAGCGGTGACCGAGGCGGTCGGGCTCGTGGAGACGGCCACCGCCGCGGCAGCCATAAGGGCCGCCGATGCGGGACTCAAGGCCGCAAACGTGAAGTTGATTCGTTTGCGACTGGCGTACGGTATCAATGGCAAAGGATTTCTGCAATTGACGGGCAAAGTGGCGGCCGTGGAGGCCGGGGTGGAGGCAGCCGCGGCGGCCGTGGACATCCCGGAATTTCTCCTGGGTCGCGAGGTGATCCCCGCCGTGCATGAGGATGTCCGGCACTGGCTCGGGCGACGGCTCCGGGAGGACGATCCACCTTTCGATCCTGTACCAGGAGTGTGACATGTATCTCGCGCGGGTGACCGGCAGTTGTACCGCCACCATCAAGACCGACGGCCTGCACGGTCACCGCCTGCTGGTCTTGCAGCCACTCACCTTCGCCAGGGAAGAAAACGGCGAGCCGTTCATCGCCGTGGATACGGTGAGAGCCGGGCCCGACGACATCGTGTTCTATGTCACTTCACGAGAAGCAGCCAAGGCGCTGGCAGACGAGTTCAATCCGGTGGATGTGGCGATTCTGGGCATCGTCGACGAGGTCCGGTACCAACCGTGGCACGGGGGCACGACATGAAGATCTGCCGGGTTGTCGGTGAAGTGGTCGCCACGATCAAACACGAAGCCCTGGCCCAACGCAAGCTGCTCATCGTGCAACCGGTCGATTTAACGGACGAACCGGTTGGAGTCCCGCTGTTGGCGGTCGATGCGGCCCAGGCGGGGCCGGGCGAGAAGGTGCTGCTTTGTGACGAGGGCGGGGCCGCCGGACTGGTTCTGGGGCAGGAGGGGCCCATCCGATCGGTCATAGTGGGGCGTATCGACGAGGTGACCACTGGCGGATCGTCTTAAGAAAGAAGGAGTTAACCAGGATCTATCTGAAAAAATGACTTGGCTTTTCGCACGAAATATGCTAAAAAAAGATGTGCACATGAGGTGAACATCGGGGCTACCGACCGAATTCACGACTTTCAACCGCCGACATCAAGATCAGGGGGCGACTATGACCAAGGCCGAGTTGGTCGAGAACATTTCGGGTATCACCGGAGTCAGCAAGAAGGACACCGGGCTCATCGTGAACATGATCCTCGAGAATATCGGCAAAGCTTTGGTAGGGAAAGACAAGGTTGAACTGCGTGGATTCGGCAGCTTCAAGGTGAAGAGTCGCCGCTCACGCATCGCCAGGAATCCGCGGACGGGTGAATCAGTCCTGGTGCCGGCCAAGTTAGTGCCCTATTTTAAGGCCTCTAACGAACTGAAAGCACGGCTCAACGTCCAAACCACCGAGCCGAGCTGACCCCAGGTTGTCGAAACGGTGTCGATGCTGTATTTTGTCACGGCACCGGCGGACTGCCTGGATGTGGTAGGCGCCGAACGGTTGTGATGGATACGACTGCAAGCGGCCTGGAGATGTCATAGAGAAAGGCGGAGTGGAATGCCGAACGGACGGAAGCGCAAGCGCAAGAAGATCGCCACCCACAAGCGGAAGAAGCGATTGCGCAAGAACCGGCACAAGAAGAAGTAACGTTCACGGAAGCCGGCACTGGTCCCAGTGACGGTTTTCGTCGCCGGCGCACGCGGAAACACTAAATACAATTCTCGTGTGACTGGGCTCAAGTATGCGACCGATGCTGCCGAAATCATGACATGGGAAAAGGAGTCTTTCGGAGCGAGAAGGAGCTGAAATCATGACGGATCGACAGGATGAACGACGTCAAGCACGACGGGTAGAAGCTACCCTGAAACTCGAAGTCCAAGTGCCGTTGGCTGACGGCAGTCAGCAGCAAGCCTCTCTCGAAACGGTCAATATCAGTTCCTCCGGCGTCTACTTCAAATCAGATCATTTCATCGAGCCCATGACCAAGCTGGAAATGTTGCTCGAATTGCCGGTGCGGGTCGCAGGCTCCAGTGACGCCATCGAGGTGGCGACGGTTCCTTGCGAGGGTATCGTGGTGCGGGTGATTCCGGAAGAGGAACAGGAGAACTGCGACGATTACGAGGTCGCGGTATTCTTCACCAACATCGACCAGGCCGGCGTGCAGAACCTCGAGGAGCATATCGCCCTGCTGATCACGACCGTCTGACCAGAATTATCCTGTCTGAGCCCACCTTTTTTACTCAGGTGGGCTTTTTCTTTGCCGAACTGTAGGGAGGAGTAAACGGCTGGACCGGCACACCCGGTCCCTGCCTAACTGTAGGAATTGCTGGTCCCAGGGTTGTGAAGGGGGAACTCGGTCAATGTCGGAAGCACAACGGCCTAACATCCTGGTCATAGACGACTCTCCACCTACTTGCCTGTATCTGAAGCGGATCCTGGAGAAGAAGGGCTACGATGTCGCCATCGCGTATGATGGTGAAACTGGCAGCAAGCTGGCCCTGGAGCTTCTACCCGACCTGATCCTGCTGGACCGTGAACTCCCCGGCATGCATGGGTTCAAGGTCAGCAAGGTGCTCCGCCGACACAACAAGACCAAGTACATTCCGATCCTGATGATCAGTTCCGAAAGCGCCTCCGCCGATCGTATCCAGGGCCTGGAAATGGGCGTCGACGACTACGTGGGCAAGGACATCTCGCCCGCCGAGCTCGACTCCAAGATCCGCGCCTTCATCCGGATCAAGTCCTTGCGCGACGACCTGGTGCGTGAGCGGGACAAGCTGAACCGGATCTTCGAATTCCTGCACGAACCCATCGTCATCTGTGACGAGAGTGACAAGATCGTCCTGGCGAGTCAGGTGTTTCTCAAGCTCTTCCAGTTGCCCAAGCAGATGGCCAGCTTTCACGCCTTTTCGGATTTGTTGCGCAAGCTGTCGGTAACGGACGAGGAGATCGAGGACCTCCGGCTAGGCACCGGGCGAGAGATGCGGCTCAGGCTCGATATCGTCAGCGAGGAAGAGGCCGATCAGGACGGCAGGATCGTCACTGCCCGCAGCGCTCCCATCGCCCTGGATCAGGATCGGATGGCCATCGCCTACATCTTCGAGGACATCACCGAGAAGGTGGCGGACGAACGGATGAAGGCGGACTTCCACTCCATGATCGCCCACGATTTGCGCTCACCGCTGTCAGTCATCCAGGGCTACGTCTCCCTGCTGAATACGGGCAAGGCCGGCGCCATCAACGAAGCCCAGCAGGAGTTCCTGAACAGCGTGGACACCAAGATCACCGAGATCACCGCCCTGCTCAACGATTTCCTGGACATCAGCAAGATCGACGCGGGTTTTGTGAACCTGAAGCGCGACACCATGTCCTTGAACGAGGTGATCGAGGAGAGCGTGGTCGATCTGAGCCTGGTGGCCACCACGCGCGGCATCGCCATCGAACCGGTGTTGCACGACCGCTGTATGCTGGTAGACGGCGATCCGCTCCGGATCAAGCAGATCCTGCGGAACCTCATCAGTAACGCCATCAAGTACAATGTGGACGACGGCTGGATCAAGCTCATCACCACGGCCGACGGCGACATGGTGCGGATCACGGTTTCGGACTGTGGCATCGGGATCAGTCAGGAAGAAGCCAACGGTCTGTTCGTGCCGTATCAGCGGGCCAGCGGGACCGAACGCAAGATCAAGGGGGTCGGGCTCGGCCTGGTCATCGTCAAGAAACTCGTCGAAGCCCACGGGGGCGGGATCACGGTTTCCAGCGAACCGGGTCGCGGCAGTGACTTCACCTTCACATTACCGCTGGCTGGTCGGGCGAACGACACCGAAACGATCGCGGCCACGGAACCGGCGCCGCAGCCGGAGCCCGTCAGGTAATCGACCGCTGCTGACTCGGATCCTACCAGTCACTTTTTTGTAACCCATTGAATCGGTACGGTTGATCGGGCCGCCCGGTCTTGAGCCTGGCGGCAGTATGTGCCGGGTGGGGCGGGTCGCAGCCGCAACCCCTCGGTAGACCCGAATCCGGCGTGGTTCCGAGCGGCAAATCCTGCCGCGTTTTCAGCCACTCGAGATCCCGCGTCGAACTGACAGATGGCATGTGCCTTGCGGCTGTGATTCCCGGAGTATTCTGAATAGTCCGGAGCGGGCGGTGTCTCCATTCGCCACCCGCCACGACGGAAGGAGCCCCCGTGCTCAGAAGTCTCGACACGGCAGAGCAGGCCATGCAGATGCAGCAGGTCAGGCTGGACACCCTGGCCAACAACCTGGCCAACATGGACGCGGTCGGGTTCAAGCAAGTGCTCACGCGGGTGTCGGAACCGCCGCGAGAAAATCCGCAGTCCGGGCCGGAAAGTCTGCCGGCAGGTCTCGGACGCACAGGCAGAAATCAACTCAACTGGGAGCCTACCCAGCAACAACTGCTGACCCAGGCCGTCGACGTTCGCGCCGGCAGCTTGACCACCACGGGGCGGCCCACCGACGTGGCGCTGCTGAGTGAGGGCTTTTTCGTGATCCAGACCGAAAACGGCGAAGAGTACACCCGGAACGGTTCCTTCCGCCTGGACGATCAGCGTCGGCTGGTCACCACGGACGGGCTTCCGTTGGCGGGCACGGGCGGGCCACTGACCATCGAGGGGGCGGCTTACAGCATCGAGCGAGACGGCGCCGTGATGGTGGATGGCGGTCAGATCGGACAGTTACGCGTGGTCAACTTCGCGGCACCGGATCGGCTCAGACATGCCGGCAACAGTCGCCTCGCGGCGCCCGACGGTATGGAGGCCGAGCCGGTAGCGCGTGAACAGGTCCACATCGAACAGGGGATGCTGGAGGGAAGCAATGTCGATCCCGTCATCACCCTGGTGAACATGATCGCCGCCCAGCGGGCGTTCGAAATCGAGTCCAAGATCTTGCAGACCAACGACGAGTCACTGGACAAGAGCATCAACACGTTGGGTCAGATCAGCTAGCAAAGGATGGTTGTCTATGTTGCGGGCCATGAGCACGGCCGCGTCGGGGATGAAGGCGCAGCAGTTGAACATCGACACGATCGCCAACAACCTCGCCAACGTCAACACCGCCGGCTACAAGAAAAGTCACGCGGAATTTCAGGACCTGTTGTACGAGACCGTGGCGCCGGGTGGCGCCAGTCGCGGCACCGGGCTCTCTTCCCCCCAGCGCATCGAGGTAGGGCACGGTGTCAGGCTGGTAGCGACCAACAAGAACATCAGCCAGGGCGCCATCCAGCAGACGGGCAATCCCCTGGACATCATGGTCGAGGGCGCCGGGTTCTTCCAGATCCAGCTCCCCGACGGCACCATGGGTTATACACGAGACGGCAGCTGGAAGATGGATTCCGAGCGCAATATCGTCACTGCCGCCGGGTATCGGCTCGAACCGCCGGTGCAGATCCCCCAGGATGCCACCGATATCTCCATCGCTCGCGACGGCACCATTTCGGTGTTGCTCCAGGGCGATAATTCCACGGTGCAGGATCTGGGGCAGATCGAGCTGGCCAAGTTCCCCAACGCCGCCGGTTTGCGGTCGCGCGGCGGGAACATTTTCCTGGAATCGCCCGGCAGCGGCACCCCGATCCTCGGCACTCCCGGCGACGAGGGCCTCGGTGAAGTGGCGGTGGGTTTTCTGGAGATGAGCAATGTTGAGACGGTGGAAGAGCTGGTGAGCATGATCTCGGCGCAACGAGCGTACGAGTTGAACTCCAAGACCATCAGCATCGCCAACGAAATGATGCAGGTGGTCAATCAGCTGAAGAGGTAATTCGGATGTTGAGACGGGTTCGGCTGCAACTGCTGGGGCTGGTGACCGTCACGCTGGCGTTCAACGTCGGCGCCGGTTCGGTTGCGGGCGAACGGGTCTGGACCATGTCGTTGAAAGAGGCCGTAACCCTGCCTGTGGGCGAAGTCCGCTTGGCCCAGATCACGGAGCCGGCCCTGACGGGGACGGTGGGCGAACTGGTGATCGCGGCGGGCAACCGGGCCGGCAGCGTGGTGGAAGTGGGACGACAGCGAGTCCTGCGCGAACTGGTGGCCGCCGGACTGGCTGCCGGTGTTCGTTGCCTGGGAGCGGAGACGTGCCGGATCCAGTTCAGCGGTCGGCGCCTGGAGGCAGCGGATGTCGAAACCTGGCTCCGCGAGCAACTGCAACCGCAGCAGCCGCCAGCCGTCGACGGCGCGCCGCCGACCCGACTGGAAGTGCAGGTGAACTTGCCGGATCTCACTGTGACCTCGGCGTGTCACTGGGAACTGGTGGAACCGCGCCCGTTGCGGCCCGGCCGCAATCTGGTACCGGTGCAGTTCCGGGATACCAGGGTCACGACCCGGGTCACGGCCACCGTCTTGTGTCACGTCTTCGGCGAGCTGGCCCAAGCACGGCTGGACATCGAGCGCGGTGCGGAAATCACCCCGGAGCTCTTCACCTGGGAGTGGCGCGACCTGTGTCATCTGGAGAACGGACTGGTGGTCGGACGGGACATCCTGGCCGACAAGAGCAGCAGTCGCCGGGTGGGGGCGGGGAAGCTGCTCCGCCAGGCGGACCTGAAGGAAACGCCGCTGGTGTTGCAGGGCGAACCGGTGGAACTCCGACTCAGCCGAGGCGCGGTCACCGTGGCGGTACGGGCCGTCTCCCGACAGGAAGGACGCCTCGGCCAGATCATCACGGTTCGGAACGAACTGAACGGCAAACTTGTCACCGCCCGCGTCGTGGGACCCGGGCAAGTCGAGATGAGAAGGTAAGACATGTCACGTTATCTCCGTTTCACGGCCGTGGTCGGCCTGACCCTGTTGATCGGCCAGATACCGGTCTGTCGGGCGGAAGGTCCGCTGGTGGACCTGGAAACCGGACGCTCCCTCGTTTCCAACATGAAGGCGCACCGGATCGGTGACATCATCACGATCATCATCGTGGAACAGTCACAGGCCAATGCCACCGCCAAGACCGACGCCAACAACAAATCGGAGGTCAAGGGAGGTCCCGGCCTCGGATTCCTCGATCTCATCAGCCAGTGGGGTTTGACCAGCGAGAACAAGTACAAAGGTGATGGCCGGACCAGCCGCACGGGGAACCTGCGCGCCGAGATCACCGCCCGGATCGTGGAAGAGATGCACAACGGCGACTACCGGCTCAGCGGCACTCGCATGGTGAACATCAACGGCGAGCGGCAACTCATCGAGATCAGCGGCATCTGCCGGGGACGGGATATCCAGCCGGACAACTCCATCCTCTCCACCTATATCGCCGACGCCCAGATCGCCTACAACGGCAACGGTCCGGTGAACGCGACCAGTGAGCCGGGCATCGTCACCAAGATCGTCAACTGGCTGTTCTAAGGAGGAGCCCCCATGGGGAAGGGACCACGTATCATTCTGGGCTGTTGCCTGTTGCTGACCGTCGCTACCGCCAGCGGACTGTCGACCGCGGCCGGCGAATCCCGGATCAAGGACCTGGCGACCCTGGAGGGATTGGCGCAGGAGCCGTTGCTCGGTTACGGCCTGGTAGTGGGACTCAACGGCACCGGTGACGGGCAGAGCGCCGAGTTCACCATCAATGCACTGGCGGCCATGCTGGAGCGGCTCGGGGTCACCGTGGACCCGAGCCAGCTCAAGCTCAAGAACGTGGCGGCGGTGCTGGTGACGGCGGACCTCGACCCGAGTGCGGCCGTGGGGAGCCTGGCGGATGTCACCGTGTCGTCGCTCGGTGACGCCTCGAGCCTCGAGGGCGGCTACCTGATCATGACCCCGTTGAAGGCGGCCAGCGGCCAGGTCTGTCTCCTGGCGCAGGGCAGCGTTTCCATTGGCGGCTTCAATATCCGCAGCGGCGCGAACAACAGCTTTCGCAAGAACCATCCCACGGTGGGCATGATCCCCAACGGGGGCAAGGTGACCACCAAGCTGGGGACCCCGTTCATCGAGGGCGGTCGGGTGGCCTGGCTGCTGCACAGTCCCGATTTCAATACGGCGGCCCGGGTCGCGGCGGCCATCAACAGTCAGTTCGGTGAGGCGGTGGCCAAGGCCCAGGACGCACAGCGGATACAGGTGAAGATACCCGCGGCGTACACCGAGCAGACCGTGAACTTCATCGCCGGCATGGGCGAACTCCAGGCCATCAGCGATTCGCCGGCCCGGGTCGTGTTCAACGAACGGACCGGCACCATCATCGTGGGCCAGGGCGTGCGGCTGCGCGAGGCGGCGGTGGCCCACGGCAACTTGAAGGTGGTCATCAATACCCGGTACGACGTTTCCCAGCCGAGTTCCTTCAACGAGAGCGGCCAGACCGTGGTGACCCCGGCGGTCACGACGGATGTGCAGGATCAGCAGGCATCGGTGATCCGGGTCCCCGCCACCAGTACGGTGGCCGATGTGGTGTCGGTGCTGAACGAACTCGGCGCCAGTCCCCGCGACATCATCGCCATCTTGCAAGCCCTGAAACAGTCCGGCGCTCTGCAGGCCGAACTGCAGATCATGTAGGTGGTCATGGATCCAGTGAGCGGCAACCTGGGTACGGAGGCGACGGCGATCACGCGAGCCGTCCCGAGTACGGGGCGGCAGGCCGAGAATCCCGAGCAACGACTGCAGCAGCTCCACAACGTGGCCAGGGAGTTCGAGGCCCTGTTCATCGGGACCTTGCTGCGTTCCATGCGCAACACCGTCATGGAATCCGACCTCATCGATAACCAGGGTGAGATCAAGTACTACCGGCAGATGTTCGACGAACAGCTGGCGCTCAAGACCGCCGGCAGCAGCCGGGGACTCGGCGTGGCGGAGCTCGTCATCCAGCACTATAAGTCGGCGGCGCTGGCGCCGCCGGATACGGAAGGTGCGGAAGCGGCAGATTCGCTACCCAACATGAGTGCCCTACACGATCTGAGGATTCCCTCACCCACCACTGTCATGCTGGCCACAGCCGGGCAAGGTGTCGCCCGGTACCGGCAACAAGCCCAGGTGAGCGAGAACATCGCCGACCTGGCGCGCCTGCGCTCCCAGGCCGCGACGCTGGGAACCGCTGCCCAGGATACCGTCCGACGTTACGGCGAAGAAATCGGCAACGCCACCCGCACCAACCAGGTGGATCCGTCCCTGGTGTTGTCGGTCATTCTGGTCGAATCCAATGGTGATGCAACGGCGCAATCGCCCAAGGGCGCCATGGGACTCATGCAGTTGATGCCCGCCACGGCGTTGCATCTCGACGTGCAGGATCCATGGCGACCGGCGGACAACATCATGGGTGGCACCAAGTTCCTCGCTCAGCTACTGAAGCGTTACGACAACCGACTCGACCTGGCGCTGGCCGGCTACAATGCCGGGCCGGGTGCCGTGGACGCCGCCGGCAAGGCCATCCCGCCCTATCCGGAAACCGAGCGGTACGTTGCGAAGGTCCTGGACATGTACGAACGGCTCAAGGGGATTACTGGCACGGAACTGGCCACGGATCCGGAGTAATTGCCACGTTGACCATAACGACACCAGAACGTGGCTCGATCTTCACGAGAAGGGGAGGACCATGACCCGGAGCCCTTCGGGTAAAGGCATGACCGTGGCGGACGCTAACTTGTTGTGCCAGTTACTTCAAAAAGAAGAACACGAATATCGGCGCTTGCTCCGTCTGGCTTGGCGGCAGGGCGCGTATCTCCGCCGGCACGATGTGGAACGCCTAGAAAAGAATGCCGGGCAGTGGCAGAAGTATCTGCGCCAGGCACAATATGCCCGTCAGCAGCGGGAACGGTTCACCCGGCAACTCGGACAGGAACTCGGACTCGGAGAGCGGGCCGCCGAAACTCAATTCCTGGCGGAATTTGCCGATTATACCAACAGGACCAGTATAGAACGGGCCGTGCAGAGTCTCGTGCAGATTGCCGGAGATCTGGTCAGGCAGAACGAGATGAATCGCCAGCTGGCGAAGTTCTGTCTCGATCTCGCGCAGGAAGAGATGCGGATCTTCAAGCAGTGTGTTCTGGAAGATCCGGCAGGTTGTTACGAGGGTGATGCCACCAAGACCTCGGCGCCTCCGGGCGGCGTGCTGGTCAAGAAAGCGTAAGGAAAGGGAACACGATGAGTAGCTTATCATCCATCATGGATACCAGCCTCAGTGCCATGTTCTCGGCCCGGACCGCGCTCAACGTGGTGGCCCACAACATCGCCAACTCCAATACCCCCGGGTACAGCCGCCAGCGGACCATGTTCGGCACCCGTCACCCCAATGTGATGACGTACGGCAGTCTGGGGCGCGGGGTGACGGTCACCGGCATTCGTCGCATGACCGATACCTTCTTGCAGGACAACTTCCGGGTGCAGAACTCGCATCTGGCCACCTATACGGAGGTGCAATCGGCCCTGCAGGAAGTCGAGGCGATCTTCGGCTCGGTGGAGAACGATCACTTCGGCGACACGCTCAATTCGTTCTTTGCCGCCTGGAGCGAACTGGCCACGCTGCCTACCGACGACTCGCTGAAGACGGGCGTGGTCACGGCGGCCCAGGCGGTGGCCACCGAGTTCCACTCCATGAACAGTACACTCACTGATCTCAAGGAGAGCATCGAAACGACCTTGCGGACGGAAGTCGGCTCCTATAACGACCTGCTCCTGCAGGTGGCCAACCTCAACCAGCAGATCGTGGCGGCCGAGTCGGGTGGGTCCACAGCCAACGACCTGCACGATCAGCGGGACTCGGTGATCGACCAGATCTCGCAGCTGGCCAAGGTGTCCGCGCACTATCGCGACGACGGCAGTGTCACCCTGTTGATCGCCGGCCGCACCATGGTCAGTCGCGATCGCGCGGAGCAGGTGGAAGTGCGTTGGGCGGAAAGCGATGCCGGCGTCGAGCTGAAGATCGTGACCGACGGCACTCGCCAAGAGGTGACTTTCACGGAGGGCAAGCTGGCCGGCCTGTTGGAGGCGAGGGACAATCACGTGCAGTCCACTCTCGATGCCCTCGACGGTCTGGCCAGTATCATCGCCGAAAAGGTGAACGAAATCCACTTGCAAGGGCGGAGTGGTTCCAGTAGCGGCCTGGCCTTTTTCACCGGCGACAATTCCAGCAATCTCGAGGTGCACTCGGCCATCTTGAACAACCACAGTCTGGTGGCCACCTCCCGCACCGGCTCCCAGGGTGACAACGATCTCGCCCTGGAGATGGCCAACCTGTCCACCACCGCCATCAGCAGTTCCAATACGGCCAGTCTCACGAGTTCCTACCGGTCGATCCTGGTGGATCTGGCCTCGCAGGCCAGCCGGTACGAGTTCCTGGTGGAAAACCAGGACAACGTGGTGGCGTCGGTGGATGCCCGACTGGCCAGTGCGCGGGGCGTCAGCCTGGACGAGGAAGGCGCGTCCCTGGTGCAGTACCAGAACGCCTACCAGGCTGCGGCCCGGGTCATCACCACGGTCCAGGAGATGTTCGCAACCCTGATCGATCTGGTCTAGGCGAGGAAACGGGAGCGGGGAGTAATCAGATGAGCATGCGTGTCACCGATTCCTACATGTCCAGACTGATGGTCAGGGATATGCATCGCAGCCTGAGCCAGATGCTCCGCTATCAGCAGATGGCCAGCAGCATGAGCCGGATCACCAGGTACGCCGATGACCCCACCGCCATCGGGGCCATCAACCGCTATCGAAGTCTCATGGCGGCCAACGATCAGTACCTGCGCAACACCGACCGGAGCCGCGTCATCGTCGAGGCCACCGATTCCGCCATGCTCGATGTTTCGGAAATCTTGTCGGAGGTCCGTGAGATCGTCATGCGGGAATCGTCGGCGACTTCCACCCGTGCCAGCCAGGATCAGTCGGCGGAGGATATGCAGAGCCTCATCGATCGGATGCTCAATTCTCTCAACGTGACGGTGCAGGGAAACTACATCTTCGGGGGGCATATCACCAACCGCGCCCCCTTCGTGCAGAGCGAGGATTCCATTTATTATCAGGGCGATTCCAACGCGGTCATCGCCCAGGTGGGACCGGACACCCGGCTTGAGGTGACCATCCCCGGCAGCGAGTTCTTGGGCTCCAACAATGCGGTTCTGGGTGGATTGCTCACCATGTCGCCCCGGTTGACCGTGGGCACGAGCCTGGATGATCTGAACCTGGGGGCGGGGTGGGAAGCCGGCCAGATCGTCGTGACCGACGGGACCAATCAGACCTATTCCATCAATCTGACCGGGGCGGCGGACCTGGGTGACGTCATAACCCGGATCAATACCGATAGCTCGGGGGCACTCACCGCCGGCATCTCCGCCAACGGTCAGGCCCTGGTGATCAACGGCATCGGGCCTTTGACGGTGACGTCCGGGGGCGAAGGCGAGACTGCGCGCAGTCTCGGTCTGGAGGGCCGTTCCGAGTCGGGCACCATGGTGGGCCTCGATATTCGTGAGGCGCCCACGCCGGCCACCTTGCTGGCCGATATCCCCGAACTGAACGGTGACCTTCCCCTGGGGGAACTGGTTATCGAGACAGGCGGAGTCGAGACCACGGTGGACTTCTCCGCGGCCACCACCATCGGCGATCTGCAGACCATGCTCAATACTGCCCTGCCCGGGTTCGAACTGCGGATCGACGGCGCAGTGTTCGGCGTGGTCAGCAGCTCGGCAGAGAGTTTCACCGTGCGTAATGGCGAGGGATTCAGTACGGCCACGGATCTCGGGATCAGCGGCACCGGCAGCCCGGCGCGGCTGTTCGGTGTACTCACCGATCTCAAGGAAGCCCTGGAATCTCACGATGGAGACCGCATCAACGGAGTGTTGACGGAGCTGGGCGAAGTCCAGCAGCTGATCTTGAAGCAGGTCATCAAGGTAGGCGGCAAGGAGACAACCCTCGACTGGGTCGACTCCCTGCTGCGCGATCGCAACGAGCGACTGATGGAGAACCTGTCCCAGGAGAAGGATGCCGACATGGCGGTCATCGCCACCGAGTTGACCAAGTCGGAAAATGCGTATCAGGCAACCTTGATGGTGACAAGTCGACTCTTTCAGGACAATCTGATGCAGTACTTGCGTTGATCCGTCGGCTGATGGGATCGACGTGACCAAGGAGTTCGTCATGAAGAAGTTCCGGACCGTTCGTTTCGGTGAGCTGGAGTACGACGAGAAGGACGTCATCCATCTGCCCGGGGGGCTGATCGGGATGCCGAATCTTCAGCGCTGGCTCATGCTGGACATGGAGGCCGGTGTCCCGTTGAAGTGGCTCCAGTCCCTGGATCGGAACGATTTCGGTTTCCCCGTCACGGAACCAGCATTTTTCTGTGACCCGTACGAATTCGAAAGCCCGGCCCGGGTTCGCCAGGTGACCGACGCCGGAAGTCCTGCTGAACTGGTGACCCTCATTATCACGACCATCCAGGCCGGTGGAGAGAAGATCACCGGTAACCTGTTGGCGCCCTTGGTGATAGGAAGTGAGAGCCGTAAAGGCCTGCAACTCACGCTCGACAACGGAAACTGGTCTTCTCGTCAAGAGATCGATTACCTGAAATTTGGTCTTGCCGTACAATCCCCGGAGGAGGAGAATACGGAGCCTGATACTGCGGAACCAGGGGTTGAGCAGACGGACACTGCAGACGGTGAACCGCAAGAAGCCAGTCTCTGAGTGTCGACCGGCGCCAGCCGGCGCGGACAGCGGGACAGGGAGGTCCAGTGTTAATCCTCAGCCGCAAGCGCAACGAGAAGATCATGATCGGGGACGACATCTCCATCATGATCGTGGATATTCGGGGTGACCAGGTTCAGGTGGGCATCGATGCCCCGCGGGCCATTCCGGTACATCGCTACGAGATCTATGAAGAGATCAAGAATACAACCCTGCAGGCTGCGGGCTCGGACACTATCGATATGAGCGCGCTCAAGAAGAAACTTCCCCCCAAGAAAAAATCCACCGACGATCCCGACGACAAGAAATAACCGGCCAAGGCGACTCGACGATCGCTGGCATGATAATCCGAATTCCCGGAGTCAATAAAGTGACTGAAGTAGGCTAGGCGTGCCGGTCGATGCAGAACGGATCGACCGGGCTCTCCGACTGACGTGGCTGCTGCGGCTGGCTGAGTTGCCGTCCCAGGCCCGAGAGTGCCTGCTGAAACTGCTCCTGGAGCCGGGTTTCTTCCTGGCGCAGGGCGATGATCTCGTTCTGGAGTGTTGCCAGGTCTACGGCCGAGGCGGTCTGGTGGGCCGCACCGAAAGCGGCCAGAACCTCGCCCCGTTCTGCCATGAGGGTGGAACAACGTTCCATCGGTTCAACACTCAATGCCGCCAGGAGAGCGGCATTGAGTGCGCGCAAGCGTGATACGTGGTCTGTGAGGGTCATGGCGAATCCTAGGCCGATACGGAGAGCGAAGGCCTGATCTCGGGGGCCTGGTTCGGAGCCTGATTGCTGGCCGGTCCGGCAAACTGTGCCGGGGCCCAATGCGGGGCTGCCGGTTGCTTGACCGACACGAGAGTTTCACGATCGGTCGTCTGGGCCGGTTCGCCGGACTGACGTTCGGCCAGGGCCTGCGCCGCTTGATTCGCTGCGCCCGGCGGCACCTTCCGCCACGCGTTCAATACGGGGGTGAGTGTCCTGAGGACGTTTTCCAGATGTCGCACGTCGTTGTCCACGAGGAACTCGAGGTTTTCGTGGATCATGAACTCGTAGATGGCGTCGAGATTGCGGGCTATGTCCCCACCGATCTCGAAATCGAGTGCGCTGCGCAACTCGATGAAAATTGCCTGGGCGGCATTGACGCTCTTGGCTTTGGCCTGGTGGTTTCCGGTCTGAATTGCCGACTTGGCCAGACGAATGTGCCGATCGGCTGCTTCGTAAAGCATGACGATGATTTTTTCGGGACCGGCCACGGAGTGGTCATTTTGCTGGTAGCGTTTGATTCCGTGCTGATCGTGCATGATTCTGCTGCTCCCCAATGCATACGTGTCGTTGGCGATTGTTAGCGGCCGATCACGGAGTACAGGTAATTGCCCTGGCTTTGCAAGTTCGAAACCAGAAGTTCCATGGCCGTGAATTTCCGCTCCAGGGTCGTTTGGTAATTCCCTACGCTGCGTTCGTAACGTACGATGGTGTCGTCGACGTTCTCGATCTTGTCGTCGAGTGATTCCTTGCTGATCTTGAACAGACCGTCGATGGAGTCGGTCAAGTCATCGATGACGTTCTGGATCTGGTAGGCCTTACCCTCGTCGTCGCCATCCTTGATGAACAAATCCCGCACCCCGGCGTAGCTTTCGCTCAGCGCGTCCTGGAATTCCGTGGTGTCGAAGTCGATCTGCCGGCCTGCCTCCTGGGAAATGCCGATCTGGGCCATGAGGGTAATGGTGCTGCTGCCACCACTGTACGAGTCGGTGAAGAGGTTCGCCATCCGATCGGCAACGGTGCGCATAGTGGAGTTGCGCCGTAAGGTTCCGGCCTCCGCTGACTGGTCGCTGACGAAGGCGAACAGGGCGTTGTACGCCGTGACCAAGGACTTCACTTTTTTCTGGATGGCCTCGGGATCGCTCTCCACGGTGATGGCGATTTCACTGTCCACGTCGGCAGTTACGAGGTCGATGGTCAAACCGGTGATGGCTTCGGTCACGGAGTTGGTCTGCGAGGTGACTGCGATGCCGTCGATCACCAGGCTGGCGTTGACCGCCATCGTTTCGGAGGTGAGCGTAGGGACGGTACCGCCGGACAGACCGCTCCAATCGAAAGAGAAGGAGGCATCAGTGCCGGTCTCATCAGCGGTGAAGATGAGGTAGTAGTTGTCCGAACCATCGTTGAGGATCGTGGCGTTGACGCCGGCCTCGGCGTCATTGATTTCATCTCGTAAATCGGACAGGCTGCTGGAACCGGCGGCCAAGGTTATCTCCGTCTCCTCACCGTCGACAGTGATACTGAAAGTGCCGGCGCCGATCTCGGCCGTCAGGGAATCGTAACTCTGCGAGATGTCTTTCTGGGCTGCGGCCAAACTGTTCACGGTAATATTGTAACTGCCCGGAGTGGCGGTACTGCCGGCGGAGGCAGTGAGGATATCCTCGTCGCTGGTCGTGGCCTTGAAAGCCCCGAATTCGGAGGATGTATCCAGCGCCTTGGCCGCGGTTTGCAGCGCCTTGAGTTTGGTTTCGAGGTCACCCAGCGCGCTCTTTTGCTGCTCGAACCACCCCCGTCGTTGCTGGAGACGGACTATGGGCTGGCGCTTGAGAGCCACCAACTGCGCAACGATGGAGCTGGTATCCAGACCACTAGCTATGCCACTGAACGTAAACCCACTCATGGCTATGCCTCGGTATCGATTTCGTGACCGACAAAAGTGTCGTCACGGGGGCGGAGCTAGGTCTTCTCGTCGAAGAGCAGTCCCACCAATTCCTTCATCTTGTGCCCGATCATCAGCATGTCTTCCGGCGGAATCTGGAAAACCACCTCACCCGAATTCTGGTCGCTGACCTCGATCACGTAGCTGTCGATGTCTTCGTTGTACTGCATCTTGACTTTGTGATCAGTCTTGGCCGAGCTCTGGATCATGTCCTGGAAATTGAAGGCGATCTCCTCGATCACTTTCTTCTCCAGGTCCGTGAACTGGAGCTCTGCCTTTTCCGGTGAGACACCCTGCACTTCTTCCGTTTCCAGTGCCGGTGGCTTGGGCATGTTCTCTGTGACAGTTTCCGTTCTCGTGACCGTCTCCGGTTTGGCGATGGGATCTATTTTGGCTTCCGTATCGCGCTCCTTGGGCTTCGGACTTCCGGCACTGGAATATGCCTCGGTGGCTGTTCCCTGCTGAATTGGGCTAACTCCGTTAAGATCACTCATGGTTCTCACACCTGCTTGAGGCGGGCCCCGCTGCCGGGGCCCGCCCGATTCCGGGTACTATTACCCTTGGAGCAACATCAATGACATCTGCGGGGCCATGTTGGCCTGCGAAAGAACCGAGATGCCGGCCTGCCGCAGAATCTGGTACGAGGTCATCTTCGACGTCTCCGCCGCGATGTCTACGTCCCGAATACGCGAGTTGGCAGCGGAGAGGTTCTCCACCTGCGTGCCGATGTTCCGGATGGCAGTCTCCAGACGGTTCTGGCCAGAACCGAACTCGGCGCGCTTGGCGCTCACCGTACTCGTAGCGGTCGTGATGTAGCCGAGGGCCGTGGTGGCCGCCGTGCTATCAGTCCCCTGGATGTTCACCGTCGTAGCGGTCAGCCCCAGGGCCGCGGCATCCATGTCGTCACTCATGTCCAGGGAGATCTGGGAACTGCTGCCAGTGCCCATGCCGACCTGGACATCCAGAGTGCCCCCACCGCCGTTCAACAGGAACATGCCGTTGAATTCGGTGGAGTCGCTGATTCGGTTGATCTCACCGACCAGAGCCTGGAATTCGTTGTCCAGGTAATCCCGTTCCTGCGAACCGAGGGTCTCGGTCGCTGCCTGCTGGCCCAGCTCACGTAGACGCAGGATGATGCCACTGACCTCATCGAGGGCACCTTCAGCCGTCTGCACCAGCGAGATGCCATCAGCCGCGTTCCGTGACGCTTGCTGCAGCGCGCGGATGTCGGACTTCAAGCTCTCGGAGATGGCCAGACCGGCAGCGTCGTCGCTGGATCGGTTGATCCGCAGACCGGAACTGAGCTTCTCCAGGGATTTGTTGAGCGTGGTGGTGGTGTTGTAC
>JBDRBC010000609.1:0-2476 GCA_043823125.1 bacterium
GGACCGGTACATCATACCGGTCGATCTGGACAATATTCCGCCAGCCAAAGGCCTGAAATATTTCCTGGGAAGCTGCCAGTGGTTTCCGGCCAGCAATCCGATGGAGCTCGAGCAGCTCGAGGAACTGGTTCAGGCCATCAAGCGGGCTATTGGCAGGTTCGACGACGCGCCCGTGGATGATTCCGGACAGCGACAGGCAGTCGCCAGAACTGAGATCGATGACGCCATCCAGCGGCCGCCGCCCCCGCAGCAGAGCAAGGCGTGGCTGGGCTGGGTATTTGCGGCGCTGATCGTGGCCGCGGTGGCGGTGTTCGGTTTCTGGAAGCCGTTCTGGCGTTCCGCTGATCCCGGGGGTAATGGCAATTCGCCGGACACCAGTTCGGTGGTCGCTTACGATGATACTAGCACGACCCGGCTCGTGACCGGCGATCCACCTGTCGAGGGTGTGAACGAATCTCCCATCGAAGTTGTGACGCCGCCGGCAACCGGTACGTTCTCCATAACCTCGACCCCCGACAAGGCGAGCATCTGGCTGAACGGCCAGCGGATCGGCCAGACGCCTCACCGGAATCACGAGATCACCGCCGGCCGTTACGATATCAAGCTTGCCAAGGAGGGCTACCGGACCACAACCAAGGAGCTGATCGTCGAGGCCGGCACCAGCACTTCCCTCGAGGTGGCGCTGAACCGCTTCACCGCCGACCTTCAGGTCAAGACGACTCCTGATGGCGTCGAGGTGGTCATCGACGGTCAACAAAAGGGTGTTACGCCCTGCACCGTTCAGGGACTCGCCGAGGGTCCCCATCCGGTCATCCTACGCAAGGACGGCTATCGGCAGTACGAGGAGACCGTCACCATCGACCGGTCGGCTGATAACGTGTTCACTCGCTCGCTGACGGCCATTGTGGGTCGGGTGACGGTGCAGGTGTTGCCGACCGGTCTGATCTACATCGATGGCGCCCAAAAGACAGGGCAAGAATCCAATGCCCCACAATCATTCGAACTGCTGCCGGGAACTTATACGATCGAAGGAGCCAGTCTGGCCTGGGGAAGCTGGCCGAAGCAAATCGAGGTGCTTGGAGATGAAGTAATCGACGTAACATTCGATTTTTCCCAGGAATTCACAATGACGATCACATCAAAACCTGTTTATGCGCAAATATTTATCAATGGCGCCAACACGGGAAAGTACACCCCCAGTCAATTGCGGTTGCACCCCGGGAAAAAGCGTATCCACGTCGCCATGGATGGTTACGTGATGGTCGATAGTCCACGGGAGATGATTCTGGAAGGGAACATGGAAGAACCCATTCCATTCGTTTTGCAGAGAAATCGCTGATTCTGGATAGTTCTTGTTGATCTTGGAAACGTCCACCAAGCCACCCATCAGGTGAAGAGGAGGGGGAACTCATGTTCTGTTCACTCTGGAGCCAGAGAAGAAGTTGTGTTTCGTTGACCATCAGGTTGTTGCTCTGCCTGACCATCTTGAGTCCGGTGTCGATCGCCTGGGCTTACGACTGTGAAAACGAAGTAGCGCAAGCCAACAACCTTTACGTGCAAGGCAAATTCAACCAAGCCATCGAGCTGATGGAAGGATGCCTGAATCGTCCCGACCTCGACCCAGAGGTCAAGGGCCGGGCTTACCGCATAATCGGGCTCAGCTACATTGCGCTGGATCTGGAGCAAAACGCCAAGGGCGCCATCGAGGCGATCCTCCTGCAATCACCTGGTTACATGGCCGATCTGGATAACGACCCCCCGCCATATGTGCGTCTGGTGGAGCAGGTTCGTGCTGAACAGGGTATGGAGCTCGCGGCGGCGGAGGTCGTGCCGGCAAAGGAGGAGAAGGGTGGCATCAGCAAGGCCATCCTCGGTGCCGGTGCGGCCGTGGTGGGCGTGGTCGCTTTTCTGCGGTTTGGGGGCGGGGGAGATGAAGATAATCCGCCACCGGATGAGTCGGATTTGCCGGGGCCGCCTACTTTGCCGGGGGATCCGGGGAAGTGAGCTTAGTCTTCAGGAGTGATGTCACTTCTTCATTGGTGCTATGCGGTCGGTTTCATTGGCCAGAAAAACCAAAGAACTCCGAGGGGGGAGATCATGCGATTAGATCATAGATTGCCAACCTTGCTCATAGTCTTAATGTTCGTGGCTCCAGGCCAGGCAACTTCGGCGGGGCGGACGGATGGAGGTGGTGAATCCGGCTGGAGTAACTTCGAAGGAATCTATCCCGAGCCAGCATTCGGTATAACAGGTCAAGACACTCTTGAGTTCTATACATTTGAATTTGGAAGTTCAGGATGGGTGACAACAGGACTATGGGAAATTGGCACGCCTTCCAATGTCGATCCGCCGGGAGAAGCTTGTGTCGGGACGGAAATTCATGGTAACTACCCAGCAACGTCCAGTGGGCGGGCATACTTTGAATATACATTGCCCGACACGAATAGCACCGAAGAGAGAATTTATTTAGATTATT
>JBDRBC010000610.1:0-6578 GCA_043823125.1 bacterium
ATGCACCACTCGCCGGGCCCTATCCTGGTCGTGCGGCCGACGGTGGAAGAGGCTCGACGATTCAGCCGGCAGCGCCTTGATCCCATGATCGCGACCACGCCCGTGCTTTCCGACCTGGTAAAGGAATCCCGCTCGCGCGACGGCGGGAACAGCCTCCTCATCAAGGAATTCCCCGGAGGCGTGCTGTTCCTCACCGGTTCGAACTCCGCGACCGGCGTCAAGTCGATGCCGATCCGCTGGCTCTTCTGCGACGAGATCGACGAATACCCCGGTGACGTGGACGGCCAGGGCGACCCGATCGCGCTGGCTGAGAAGCGCACGACGGGGCCCCTGTACTCACGCCGCAAGGTGTTCCTGGTCTCGACGCCCACGATCAAGGGCATCTCCCGGATCGAGCGGGAGTTCCTGGCGTCGGACCAGCGACGGTACTTCATCCCCTGCCCCGAGTGCGGCCACTTCGACTGGATGCGGTGGGAGAACATCCGCTGGCACGACGACGACCCCAAGACCGCAGCCCTGGCTTGCATCCACTGCGGCGTCCTGATCGAGGAACGCTTCAAGCCCCAGATGCTCAGCCAAGGCCAGTGGCGTCCTACCGCCAAGGGCAACGGCGAGACGATCGGGTTCCATCTGTCCAGCCTCTACTCGCCGCTGGGATGGCTGCCGTGGTCGGCCACCGTCTCTGAATTCGTGGAGTCCAAGGAGAACCCGCTCCGGCTGAAGAACTGGGTCAACAGCGTGTTGGGTGAGACCTGGGAAGAGCGTGGCGAGACCGTCGACCCAGACAGCCTGCTGGCCCGGGCGGAGCGGTACGAGGCCGAGGTGCCCACTGGCGTGGGTGTGCTCGTGGCCGCGGTCGACGTGCAGGGCGACCGGCTCGAATGCTCCGTGAAGGGATACGGCGCGGCCGAGGAGTCCTGGCTGGTCGCGTTCTCCCAATTCCACGGCGATCCGGGGCGCGACCAGGTCTGGCTCGACCTCGACCGCTTCCTGCGGACCGAGTTCACGCACGAGAGCGGCCAGAAGGTTCCGATCTCCTGTGTCGCCGTCGACAGCGGCGGCCACCACTCCGAGCAGGTCTACCGGTTCTGCCGCGCCAGAATCGACCGGCGGGTGTTCGCCGTCCGTGGTGGGTCCGAACGGGGCAAGCCGCTCGTCGGCCGCCCGTCCGATCACAACCGCTACCGCGCGAAGCTGTTCACCCTCTGCGTCGACACCGGCAAGGAGATTGTCTACTCGCGTTTACGCATTGGGTCGCCGGGGCCAGGCTACTGCCACCTGCCCGAGTGGATCGACGAGGAGTATATCGCTCAGCTGACCGCCGAGAAGGCCATCCGCAAGTGGATCAAGAACCGTGGCACGGTCCGTGAGTGGGTCAAGACCCGCGATCGCAACGAGGCTCTCGACCTCGAGGTCTACTGCCTGGCCGCCCTCCACATCCTGGGGCCCGCCTTCGTGAAGTCCCTGCCCGAGCGCGCGGCTGCCCTGGCCAACCTGCGCGCGGTGCCCGTCGCGGCCGAGCCGGAGCCAAGCATGCCTTTGCGGCGCCCCCGGGGGTGGATCGATGGCTGGCGGGGGTAGCCGGGGCCGGTCCCGGTCGGGGAGAAGCCTTCAGGAACGCCAGATTCTGGCCCCATTCCGCCGATCCGTGCGTGGCCATAATGCACTGATAATAATGCACTTACTGGTCGATTCGCCTTCCCATTCGGCCGCGAAAGCTCGTCACTGTCAGGGCGGCGGGCATGGGGCCCGGCGACCCGAAAGGAGCACATCATGACCGTCAACGAGATGATCGAACGCCTGCAGGAGGCCGCCGACGACGGGTTCGGCGAGTGCGAGGTGCGCCTCGCCTTCCAGCCCAGTTGGCCCCTGCAATTCACCGTCGCCGGGATCGCCACGCCGGACGACGAGTCCCGCGCCCAAGGCGAACCCGACGAAGAACCCGATGACGCCGCCTCGGTGGTCTACCTCGTCGAAGGTGGCCACCCCGAGGACGACTCCCCCTACGCCCCCGCCTGGGCCTTCGCTGCGGCGCAATGAGGAGGTCGGTCCCATGTCGAAGAACCATGACCGCCCCGCCCGGCTCCGCTTCAGCGACGGGATGGAGTTCGACCTCAGCGGCGACCTGCGGGTCGTTCACCGGCGCGACGGCTGGTACGTGGTCGGCCGGGGGATGCTCATCCCGGTCGCCGATCGCGAAGAAGGCGACCGCACGGTCGCGCAGATGACGAACGAAGGAGGCAGCGACGATGCGTTACGGACCTAACGACAAGTTCTGGGTCGTGGTCGACCCGAAGCCCCACAGCACGCTTGAGGACCTCGTGTTCGAGGCCTCGTTGCGTGACCTCGAGTTGCAGTTCAAAGGCGGACTGCAGATCGACGAGAACCCGACCCTGTTCACCGACCGGCAGGAGGCGCGCCTCGAAGCCTACGGACGGCTGACCGCCATGCGAGCCAGTCAGGCCATCCTGCGCGCCGGCCGCGAGAACCCCGACACCAGGATCGACCGCGTCGAGATCTACGGCGCTGACGGGACGCTGGTGTTCGCGGCGGACATCCCGCAGGAGGTCGACTGACATGGCGAAGACCGCAACACCACGATTCGGCCTGAAGGCCCATCAGGTGTTCTGGAACGAGCAGGGCAGCATCGTCTGCGCCTGCTGCCACATCCCGTACCCCGGGTCCGACACCTGGATCTGGGAGCGGTGGGAAGAGATCACGCCCGCTGACATGACGGAGATCGACCGCCAGAGCGGGCGCGTGGCGTGCGAGGTCTGCGGCAAGGAGCCCAGCCGGATCGTGCGTCTGGACCCGAGCGAAGGGATCAAGCGATGAGCAAGACCACCAAGAAGACCACGCGGGCACGCAAGCCCGCCGCCGAGAAGGCGAGCACCAAGACCGCCGAGGCCAAGGCCCCGCGCGAGGAGCTCTGCGTGTTCGCATTCCGGCTGACCGAGGCCGAGCGCGACGCTATCCACAAGGCCGCCGGGCCGGCGAAGGCATCGAAGTTCGCGCGCAGCCTGCTGGTGGCCGCCGCGACGAAGGACGAGGCGGCGGTACGGGCGATCATGAAGGAGGTTCAGACCGAAGCCTAGCTCGCAGGAACCCGCTATGAACCGACGACCTCTCGGCGATCCGAGGGGTCTTCGGCTTACAGTTTCTGGATGCAGACTTGCTCGCGCTGCCCCGCCCCTATTTCCGCCGTCTTGTTCCGTACTGTCGCGCAAGAAAGTCCAATAGTGTCCCGCGTATCGACTCCGAGCTCGATCCATGATGCGCCTCACGATGGTGGTTTGGGCAGAGCGCAACGACATTCTCAATCGCATCTCGCCCCCCCTCGTGCAAGGGAATCACATGATGGGTTTCGACATACACTCGGCCGTCAGCTAGGGCAAATCCTGGGCTGGAACAATATTCGCATTTGCCTTCTGCCCGACGCCGCGCTTCAACTCGGACTGATGAATCGCGCTTGAACGCCATGCCTTGAATCAACCGGCGCTCTGGTTCCTCACCAGCATTGGTCGGAAGGTCGAATTGATCGACACTACCCTTGGGCAACACACCTCGCGTAATAGTACAAGATCCTGATTCCTGTTCGTAAGACGTCACGGCCCACGGCACGGGATCTAGCTGGCGACGATCCACCCTGGAAGCTGCTGAATCTTTCCCAGACCCCTTGCGGATTCTGCCGTCGTTCACGATGACACGTACCGGCAGCCCTTCCCTATAAGCAAGTGAAACTGCGCGCTCGAACGCATCGGCTCGTTTGCGCCAGATGGCCTTCGTGTTGGGCCCCGAATGCCGACGAATCCACTCACGGAGATTGTCCGACCAGACGACCGCGTTATGTAGCTCCCCAAGTTGTTGGTACCACAGATTCAGTACGACCACCCCGCCGGGTTCCACAAATGCCCAGTCGTAGCAGTACTTGGGATTCGTCGCCGCCCATCGTTCTCCACGCGAGTAGTTGGCCCAGTCGCTGACGTCGACACCGGCTTCCTTCACAAGGTCGAATACACGCGGCTTCCCCTTTGGCCTTAATTCGTCGAGGATCCCCATATTGCCCCCAGTTGAACCGGTGCTAGCTGCCCCCGAGTGTTGAAGACATCCACCCCGACGCTAGCATCATGAAGTTTGTCTTTCGAGGACGAACAATGCGCCGCTCGCTAAGGAATCTGAATCCGAAAGTAGGTCATGCCTTTTATTGGAATACTGTCCTTCTCATATCTGCCGAACGACCAAGCTTCTGCTCTCTCTTGAAAGACGATCCAAACCAGTAGACCAAAAAAACGCCCCGACGCATCCAGATCCTGACCACAGGCTTTGTCGTAGATCGTCTGGAAAGGCGTGCCATTCCAGTCAGATCCCGGCATCCAACTCGAAGTGTGCACCTCATCGGAGTCGATCATCGAATTGAGTTGCGACTTCATGGCGTCAAGTTCAGCAGTCGTGAGACGATTCCTGCATGCGTCGTAGAAAGGCCGATGAGGAATGTCTTGAATGGCCTTTGGACGGCCTCCCGAATCGATAGCGTATAACATGTGGAGATCCTCCTAGCTTCGTGAAACCGCTGTACAACCTTCCCCGATCAAAGGAATAGACTCCGAGCCGCAGCGATTCAGTATACCCCAGGGCATGGTTTGAAGGCACGGACCATTGGTCTTCACCGTTTTTCACCTTTCACCCCCGGGGTCTCATATACACGCGCGGAGACGGAGAGGAATATGCGCGCGGGTGGGTGAAAGGAGAAAAGGAGAGAGAGTGTGTTTGTATGTAATAAGTTACAGCACTCTCGCTTCACCCTTTTTCACCCCGTGCGAGATGGGGTGAAACGGTGAAACGTCCGTAACGGTTTGCATGAAAATGGATTGTGGCGTCTGGGCCAGGACGTGTTTCACCTTTGAGGGTCTTCAACGTTCGGGACTGCGGCTCACCAACCGGTAGAAGCGCGCCGTGGTGCCGCGTGCGCAGGAGGTCCTGGTGATGATGTCCCCGCGTTGTTCCAGGGTCGTCACCAGCCCCTGGAAGGCCTTGGCGTCGATTTTCATCCGTTTCAGAAGGACGCTGTGAGATAGCTCTCCACCGGGCGCCCCCCCGAGCTTCTTGAGGAACTTCAGGCACTCCCCCTGGAACGGATTCTCCGCCACGTGGGACTGGGCCATGAAGAGCATGCGCCGGGCTTGGTGCGTGACGAACCGCCGTGCCCATTCGACAGCTTTGGTGCCGATCTTCGGCTCGATGTGGTTCTCGCTGATCGCGTAGAGAAGCGCGAGCTTTCTCGCGTGCTCGCTGACTCGCCCCCAGACCGTCGTACCGGCCTCGTCCTCCGCGGTCTCGGCCCGCTCGTACTCGGCCTCTGCCTCGAGGCGCATCTCGACCAGGATTTCCTTCGCTTCGTCTGTGTGCTGGATGACCCGCGGCTCCGGGTGCCAGTTCTCGAGGTTGCCCGTTCCGGGCTGGAAGTCTGCCCACCAATGCGCAGTCTCGAGGATCCGATCCGGCAAGGACTTGAGCCTCGGCTCCTGCCCGGGCGATCGCCCTCCGCAGTCGAGGATGATCATGCGCGCGAAGAATCCGTTGGTCAGCATCCGGTCGGAAAGCGCCTCGTAGTAGTGCTTTGGTATGGCAGTCCCGAACACCACGAGGCACGGCTGATCGATGGCCCCGGGTGCATCTCGTCCGGCCTTGCGGCGCATGGGAAACACCGAGTCGGCCGAGGAGTAGATCGTCAGCATCGCGCCCATGATGTTCTCGTGGCGGGCATCGCGGGCCTTGTTGATCGACTGCAGCATGCCGTCGATCTCGTCGGTCTGGAACAGCATGCAGGGCTCACTGAAGAGGGCATCCTGGATGCCTTCACCTGATGCGAACCGTCCGCCGAGTTGGTGCGACAGCCCGACAGCGTGCAGGATCTCGGTGTTGAGCTTCCGAGGCCTGTCCTTGCCGGCTGCCGAATGCGCCAGGCCGAGCAGGTAGAGATTCGTCCGGTTGTTCCCGGGGTCGCGTACCTTGCGGCCGGCTAGCGTCGCCTGCAGAGCCAGGGCGCCAGCGAAGCTCATCACCAGGTTCGGATACGGGGCCGTGTCCAGGCAGTGATCCATGACCTCGGACACAAATCCGGGGATCCTGAACAGTTCGTCCGGCATCGGCCCCGGGTCCTGGACATCCTGGGGCACTTCGTCTTCCGGTGCCGGGGCGTTGTCCTGCCCCCAATGGTTCTCCGCCACCGCGACGGCTACCTGATCGGGCTCATACCTGGCGATGCTGCTCGCGATCCGTTCGACCTCGCGGTCCTTGAGCGGTGGGCTGCAGCGGTCCAGGTTGGCCCGGGCCAAGGCGGATAGGATCTCCGCCTGGCTCATCCCCACCCGGCGCATGGCCCCGCCCAGGCGCGCCAACGTGGCGTTCCGGTGCCCGGCTGGTATCAGGTTGCCACCGGCGGCCGCTGTCACGCCCTCGGGCGCCACGGGCGCGCCCTGCGTCGTGTCCTGGATATCCTCCGCGGGCCCATCTGTCCCCTGGGCGAAAAGGTCGGCCCCGCCCTCGACCTGATCCACCAGCCACGCGGGGGGCTCGGG
>JBDRBC010000611.1:0-9983 GCA_043823125.1 bacterium
CTCGCTGATCTTGAACTCGGCCGAAACCGCACACGATTCCGGGTTCAACCCCACAATTTCCGGCGTCATCACGATGGTCGCCGTCGGATCGCCCCCCGGGTAGATCCCGTTGCAGTACACCCCGCCATCCTGGAAAGGGGCGTTCGTCAGGGTCATGTCCCCGTTGTTCCCTGTTATGTCCACAGCGTCTGAGGTGAGTGGATAGTGGGCGATTTTCTCGGACTTCGCCAGAGGCGCCGCGTTGACGCTGACGACAGTGCTCAGGAGCAAGCAAAGAATCGAGCAGAGAAAGAGCAGCCTACGCATGACAAATCCCCCCTTGTTCGGATTCAGTCGTGTCTGTGATGGTCTACTAGATAAAGAGACCGCCATTGTACACCATTTGTGGTTGGCGGTGCAAATCGGTCTCCAGTCGGTGTCGCGTGGCGGGGGCCTGACCAGGTCCGTGGGAGCATGATTATGGGATGAAGTCCTCGGCTGTCAGGATGGTGGAGAAAGAACTCTCAGCCAACACCGATTTTGATGGTGGATAGGTCGCGCTCAACCGAGAACGGGCGGGATTATCGAGGAATGCTCGCAACATGGCGAGTTCGGCTGTTCTTCCCACAAAAGGTGTCATGATACAAATCTCCAGGCAGTCAGTACGGGTAGCACCCGATAGTCAAAGTTTGCCCCGTTTTGTGGCCATTAACAACAATAATTTAGCTAAATGGCCATAAATCAGAATACGAAATGTGGCCATTCAGCGAGTTTTAATAATTGATTGGCCGCTTTTCATGCCATCACAGAAGGTACGAATAATGAGGCGAGCACTCTCCAAAGCCATAACTCATTATCTCATAAATATATATCAGAATTGCGGCAACATACGAAATAATTCGGAAACCACACCGTAGCAACCCCCAGTGAGAAAAAGTCCGGACCAACTTGCTCCCGCCCGCCAAACCCGCCGAAAGGACCGATGGGGATGAAACGATCCAGTTCGCGCGCCACCACCGCCCTGCTTTTCCTGCTCGCTCTTGTTGTCCCCGCCACCCTCCTTGCCGAGGTCGTACTACGAGAAATCTATCGAGCTGAATCCGGAGAACGAGAACGGGAAGAACATGCTCCAGGAGATCGAGTCTCGGGGGAAGTGAGAGGGCACGGCGTCCGTTGCGACTCTGGTCCGAACAGGAACCGTCCCCACATCATCCGGTACAGACCTTGCTGACAAGGTCTTCCGTTTCCTGTATGGTACCCCTCGATCCGATCCGACGTCTGCCCGGGAGCACCCGCGGCCTATCTCGAATCAGGAGGACCCGACATGGACCTGGAAACCCTCGCCGCCACTCCGTCCTGGGAATGGCCGGACGACGCCGTCGACACGTTGTTCGAGGTGCTGGCAGACGATCAGGCCGAGGTCCAGGATCGGGCCCTGGCCGTGGAGCTGGCCGGTGACTACGCCGTCATCGAGGACCGTCTCGCCGGGGCGATACTCGCAATCGGTCGCAATGCCGACGAGCCGGAGGAGCTGCGGGCTCTGGCCCTCATCGCCTTCGGCCCGGCCCTCGAACACGCGGACATGGAGGGATTCGGCGATCCCGAGCAGGAATTGCTCTCGGAAGCCGTCGTCGGCAACGTTCTGCAAGTGCTGCAGGCGCTGTATCTCGACACCGCAAATCCCATCCTCGTGCGTCGCATGGCCCTGGAGGCGTCCGCCCACGCGCCACAGGAGTGGCACGGCGACGCCATCAGCGAAGCCTACGCCAGCGAGGAACACGAGTGGCGGATCACGGCGGTCTTTTGCATGCGGTTCGTGAACGGGTTCGAGGCGCAGATCCTCGAAGCTCTGGATTACGACGACCTGGGGCTGGCCTTCCTCGCGGTGGGCGCGGCCGGGAACTGGCAGGTCGACGCCGCCTGGGATCGGGTGGTGACCTTCGCCACCGATGTCGACTACGAACTGGATCTGCGGCTGGAAGCCATCGAGGCGGTGGCGTGCCTGCGACCGGCCGAGGCGGCCGAGGTGCTGGCCCCCCTGCTCGAAGACAAGGACGAGGACATCGTCGAGGCCGCCAGCGAGGCGCTGGACATGGCCGAGGCGTTGCAGAGCATGGAGGAAGAAGGTGAGGAGACAGAACACTAGAGTCGCCACTACTGCGCGCTGCCGACCCCGATTCCCACTCCCTTGACCCCCCTCGGGACATCTGCAAGAATGTCCGCGCGGGGGATCGGCTGGATAATGCTATCGGATGCTGGGAACCGGGAACCTCTGATCCCTGCTGATTCCGTCCCGATATGGACAACCGACGATCCCTGTTCTGCCAACACCAGAGGAGCAGTCGTGGCGTGTTTTACCAGAAGATTGTCGACCCTTCTAGCGCTCCCCCTGTTCTGCCTGGTGTTCATCTACACCATGGGCGGCAGTTGCGGTTCCGATACCACCTGTCCCGTTGTCCCCGCCGCGGCGTCCCTCGAGATCATGCCGTGGCACAGCGGCGTGGGGACCACGTTCACGCTGCGTGGGGAGCACGATCTCGACGGCGACTCACCGGTGAGCAACGAATTCAAGCTCCTGGAAACACAAGCCAGTGATAAAGACCCGGTGGAAGTCGTGATCTGGGGACCGGTGATAGGGCCGGAGCAGGCACACCAGGTCACCCTGCCGGCGGGACAGTACACGGCCACCTACCGCGCCTGGAAACGAGGTGATCCGGAGACCGGCAGCGCCACCTGCGCGGTGCGGTTGTTCGTCACCGACTGCCCGGTGCTCTGTATCGAGACTGCCCCCACCGTGCTGCGGGACGCCATCGTGCCCATCGATCAGACCTGGACGGCCCCGCCTGCAAGCGAAGGTCAGGTGTACAGCGCCACGATTCCCTGGCTCAATCTCGAGTATTACACGCTGGTGGACAGCCTGTCGTCCGACACCCCTTCGGGGCTCACCTTCAACTCCGCCACCGGTCAGCTTGAAGGCGTTCCCGACGCCGGATCGACCCGAGACGAGCTGTACGAATTCCACATCGAGGCGCGACCGGTGGAGTGCCCGCAAGATCTGTCCCTCCGGTTTCTGATCCTGCTGCGGGTGCAGCAGCCGGCCTGCGCCGCCATCGAACTCGGCCCGCTGGCCCGGTCCAACGCCTATCTGGGGCAGGAATTCCGGGGGGTCGTTCCCGTCATTGGCGGTGGGCCACCCCTGAGCCTGGCTGTCACCGATGATGGCGGGCACGGCATCTTCAGTGTCGCGGAGGAGAGCGGCCGGTTCTTCCTGGTCGGCACCCCCCTCGACACCGGCAATGTCCACGTGGTGGTCACCGCCACCGACAGTTGCCCGGCCGCGCCCCAGACCGTCTCCCGAACCTACCGCATCGGCGTCACCGAACCGGGGCTGGGCTGCACGCCGACGCTGGCCTGGGTGTCGTCCAGCGATCCGCCGCCCGCTGAACACGGCATTCCCTACGAGTACACTCTCCGCACCACCGGCGGTGTGGGCGCGGTGACCTACGGGGTCTCCGGCAGGCTCCCGGGGGGACTGAGTTTCGGCGACAGCATCATCAGCGGTATTCCCACCGAGCCTGGAAGCTTCGAGTTGTTACTGGCGGCCATCGACGCCTGTCTCGAAGGACCGCAGGTAATCCTGGAGGAGGTGATGCTGTTTGTCGGTTGCGAGCCGCTGGTCATCGACCAGACGGTAACCATCCCGCCCGCCTTCGAGGGGGAGTTCTATGCTTGCCAGTTCCGGATCGCCAGCGGCGTGGAGCCGGTGAGCTGGCGCGTTGTGCCGCCCGACGGTTTGCCGGACGGGCTCACCATCGCCCCGACCTCCGGCTGGGTCATCGGGAGTCCCACCACCCTCGGCACCGCCAGCTTCACCGTGGTGGCCAGCGACGCTTGCGGCCCCTCGCAGATCGACACCTGGGTCACCTCCATCACGGTTCATTACTGCGCGCCGCTGCGGATCCTGCAGGAGGCGCCACCGTCCGGGGTGGTCGGTTTTGCCTACAGCGATACCTTCCAGATCGATCCGGACAGCCCGGGCACGCCGCCGTTCGTCTGGAGTATCGACGCCGGTTCGCTCCCGCCGGGATTGGGCCTCACCGCGGCTGGCGTCCTGCTGGGCACGCCCACGAGGCCGGCGATTACACCCTACGAGTTCACCGTGCGGGTGTCGGACGACTGCGAATCATCTCACGGGGACGACTTCGTCACGTCGATTCTCATCGAGGACAGCTGTCCCGCCCTGGCGATCGACCCGAGTTCACCGCCGCCGGACGGCGCTGTGGGTGAGCCGTACAGTTACAGCTTCGCGCTCCAGGACACCGCGGCAGGGGATACGCCGGTGATCTGGAACCTCAGCCATCCGGGATTGCCGCCCGGACTCACACTCGGTCCCGCCGGGGAGATCAAGGGGACGCCGACCCAGGGCCGGTTCGATCCCTACCGGTTCACGGTGCGGGTCACCGATTCCTGTGTGCCGGCCCAGACGGATGTGTGGAGCGTGAGTCTCACCGTGCCGCCGGCGGGCGCCGGCCAGTGGGAGCTGCATGCCATCAACACCAGTGCGGCGAGTGAAAACAAGGGACAGTCCGCCGTGGTGCTCGGCAACGGCTACCCGGCGCTGGTCTATCCGGTGATGAATGCGTCCACGAACTGGGAGAAACGGGTGATGGCAACCGTGGCCGGCACCACCAACCCGACTGCCGGTGCCGACTGGAGTTCTTTTCTCCTGCTGGACGGCGTTGCCGACCATCCCCAGGCCACGCTCCACGACGGCAGATTGGCCATCATCTTCAGCGACGGGGACGGGGATATCCGCATCGCCATCGCCACCGAGGACGTCCCGGCGAGTTCGTCCGACTGGTTCCTCACCACGGCCGTCCTGGCCAGCGAAGGCGGCACTCTCGACGGCAACAGCTTGCAGAGCAACGGCACGAACCTGATGTTCGTCTGGCTCAAGGACGATGATACGCTGCAGTTCTGTCGCTCGCGGGTGGCGAATCCCACCGGAACGGCGTCCTGGGATTCCTACCTTGTCATCGATCACGCAGGCGATGGCAGCGTCGACTGGCCGGTGATGGTGTTGCAGTCGGGTGCGCCCCGCCTGGGATTCCTGCTGGGAGCGGATCTCAATAAACGACCCGTGTTCGCCCGGGCCACCACGACTTCACCCACCAGTCCGGCCGACTGGGCCGTGCACGAGGTGGCCGCCGGCGGTGACCTGGACTCCCGGGTTTCGGTGGCGATCCAGGCCAACGGGTATCCGGCCTACAGCTACAATACCGGGTCACTGAGTGATACCTCGCGTGACCTCATCGTCGGATTGGCCAGCAGCGAGACTCCCGCTGACGCCGGTGACTGGACCTGGGTGACCGTCGACGCCACCGAGGGCGGGTACAGCCACCTGATCGATTACAACGGCCGATTGCTGGTGGCCTATTCGTTGACGTACCAGAGTGTGACCAACACGAGCCTGAAGGTGGCGCGGGCACAAACCGCCACTCCGTCCAGCCCGGGTGACTGGCAACTGCAGTATCTCCACGAGGTCTTCTACTACGGCACGTATCCCCAGCTGGTGGATCTATCGCCCTGGCACGGCACCGATCTGGTGGGGTGTTTCTGGGATCGGTACTCCACGGGAGAGATGCTGTTCTCGCGTCGGGAGGGGCTGTTCGAATAGGAACGATCCGGAATCAGTTTCGGAGGTCGTCGAGCCAGTCGCGAAGCTGGCCGGCGGCCTCCGATTCGTTGTAGCGGGTCCAGTCTCCGGTCTCGCCCAGAACGACGGGGTGGTACGTGTCGGTGGTTTGGTCGTGGCGATACCCGATGTAATGCAGTATCCCCATGTCACAAGCTTCCTGCTGCGGATCCGTCAGCCCATCCCGGGCGGCGATGCCGATCAGGCGATTCATTCTGCGTAATTGACGATCCTCGACCGTGGTCATCAACTCGGTGACATGACTGTACTTTTCCGCCAGCTCCGCCGCCGTCAGGCTGTCTTGATTTCCCGGGGTCCAGGTTTCGTGGCTGTGATCGTACGAATACGCGTTGCCGGCGCTGTCGAGGTAAAACCCGCTCAGGGTATATCCCCAGGCGTGATTGACGTGGTAGACGTCGAACAGATATTGAGTTTCCGCCAGGCCCCCGGCAGGACCGCCGGGAGCCTGCGGATCGTCACAGGCTGTCAGGTTCAAGAGCTGAATGGCAATCGTGACGGCGAGTATCGTTCTGAGTGGAGCGTGCTTCATGTCAGAACAACCGGAAATCGATCCACCACTGCAGATCGCTCAGCTCTGTCCCGTCCCAGGTCTTCTCGAAGTTCGGCACCACGAGGAAGCGGATCTGCAGATGCTCGCTCGGGTTCACCGACAGCCCGGTGAGCATGGTGGTGGTGACGTCGCTCTGTTTCTCTTCGGGCTGGGTGTAGCGCTCGCCGAAGTCCGTCTCGTGTTCAGTGTCGCCGTTGTTTATCTCGGTCCGGTAATCGAAGATCGCCAGGGTGACGTCGTTGATCTTCCAGCGGCGCATGGTCCGTTTCAAACCGAACTGCAGCTCTACAGCGGGTGATACCTGATGGTACAGCATGAGCGGCAGGTGGAAGGCCGTCTCCGAGGTCTCGAAGTCCCAGTAGAGGTCTTTTCGTTCGTTGACACTGTAATACGATTCATAGACCTCGGTGTCGTGTGTCCATTGGTAATCCGAGAATCGGTTGGCGTACACCGACTCCACCGTGCGGGTCCGCCGGTGCTGGTAAGTCAGGTTAGCGCCCAGATGGAGTCGGGTCCGTTCACCGATCCGCCACTGCAGGGCGGCCGAGGCCCGGTGGGTCTCGCCGGCTCTGGTGCCGTTGCCGGTGCGATTGTCAACCAGCGACGAACTGGACTCGGAATCGTAGGTGGCATAGTCGTACTCGTGGTGGTAGGCGCCGGAAGAGGTGTCGGACACCGTGGAACGGAGGGTCAGATCCACCTCTTCATCTGCGTAGCGGTAGGAAATGTTGAGGGTCTGATCGTCGTTCAGACGGGCCGTCAGGTTGAGACCGCCGTAGACATTCTTGCCGTCGTGTTTCCACTCCTGATCGGTGGCGGCGGTCCGGTGGTAGCGGCTCCAGTAATCGTCCTCGCCGATGGTGCCGTACTCGTAACTGGAGTCTTCGTCCCGGAACAGGGTCTGGGATACCTCGCCGGTGAGGTACCCGCCGGACAGGCCGATACAGACGGTGGGCGACAGATCGATGTTGAGTCCCGCCGCCCTGTCCCAGTGATCGTACTCCTGATCGCGGCCGGTCATGTTGTACCACTCGGAGCTGCTGGGCCGACTGGAGGAGTACTCCCACAGGTTCCGTGAGCCGTAGGCGCCGTCCCGGTCGAACAGGGCCCGTCCCACCCGGGCGCCCAGGTCAAGGCCGTTGGACAGCGGCAAGGCGGCCATCAGGTTGAAGAAGTGCCCCTCGTGATGGATCTGGTCGTCACCGCTGTATCGGTCGACGATGGGGATGTCCGCCGGAGCCGCCACCTCGGCGCCGGTGAAATCGGTGCCGACACTGGAACGGTAAATGTCCTGGGGGATCTCGTAGTACGCCTCGTCCTGTAATATCGCCTCGTAATCGAAACCGATGGTGAGTCCGGTCTGCTCGTCGAAGGGACGGAACAGGCCGGCCAGCGAGAGCACCGGTTCGAGCTGCTTGCGACTCTCCAGGTAATATTGCGGGTAATAACAACCGTAACACTCGGCGAAGCCACGATCCCACATGGGGTAATAGACGTCCGACTCCTTGATCTCGTGGCTGCTGCGGAAATTCAGATAGAAGTACTGTTTCTGGAGTGATTCCGCGGCCAGATAAGCCGGGTTGAGCCGCAGGTTCAGCAGCGGGTCGTCGATCAGGCCGGGGGCCACGCCGCCGAAGCCACCGATGCCGTACGGGTTGACGACGGTGGGCTGGAAAAAGAAGTCCATCTGCTCGAACGATTTCTCGAGCACCTGCTCCTGCCAGTACTGGGCCCGGGCCGTCCCGCCGTTCAGGAGATAGACCAGACCGAGTATCAAGACGAACTGTTTCCACATGGCGTACCGCTCCCAACTTGAGGTGAAGCCAGCTATTCAGTCGGAAAATCCACCAGCGCGCCCATGAAGAGCAACGAGCCGGAATGATTCTCCCGGATGACGAAAACGAACGGTCGGTTCATGCACATGGCGGTGCCGATGGCGGTCTCTCTGAACTCGACGATGGTCACCGCCGCCGCCTCGGTACCCTCCTCGTCCACCTCGACGAAGGTCTTGTGGATGACCCGGTTGATGAACAGCTCGCGCTCGGCCACGATGCGTGAGAAGTCGGCGCCGGCCGTGAATGCGCTCGGCATGCCCAGGGCCGCGAGCGCGTCGTTCAGCAGCAGGCCGTACTCCAGCTTGAAGCGCGGCAGGCCGACGATCAGCTCGGTCTTCTCGAACCGCCCCATCCAGTCGTCCCAGGTCTCGCTGTCGAGCTGGGCGACGATGTCCGCCACCGTGTTGTCGCCGACCGGCAGCAGGATGGTCATGCTGAACTTCCCGTTCCCGTACGGCAGGTCCACGGCCTGGAAATCGTCGCACTCGAAGTAGTTCAGATCGGTCTCCAGGTTCATCATCCGGCACGGGGTCATGCTGCCGTTGATGTTGGTGAACCAGGTGTCGAAGGTATGTTCGGGGTCGAACTGGGTGGTCCAGGTGCCCTTGAAGTAGATGGTGTTAATGAGATAGAGGACGGCCAGGGGATCGATGCGATCGAGAGCGTCCACGATGAGCCCGTTGGTGTTGTCTTCGATCCAGCCGTTGATGATGTTCACGGCCTCGGGCAGGGAGAAGTCGAGCTCCTGCGTCGCGGCGTCGAAGTACGTCTGGTTGACCTGGATGAACTCCGGCAGGACCGGATAGTGCTCACGGATCCAGATGGAGTTGGCGATCTTGACGACGACCTCGGGATCGAGCCGGATCAGCAACTCGATGAGGTCATGGAAAGCGCTGTTGATCTGTTCCTGGGTCAGCCCGTGCAGTTCGAGGGTGGACTGCATCTCCTGGTACGTAGCGCCCGCGGCGCCGTTGAGCGCCATGCCGAGGGCCATGGATACACTGAGCGGTGAGATGAAGAGATTGGAGTCCGGCTGACTCGTCGCGATGGCCTTGAACAGGCTGTGCCCGAAGGCGTTGCCCGAGGCGACGAGGTCCTTCTCGTCCGTGGTCAGCGCTCGCGTCTCGTCGCGGGGGACAGGGTCGGTTGCGTTCTGCTCACAGGCGGTCAGCGGCAGGCAGATCAGCAAGAACAGCAACCAGATCGACTTGCGTGTCATGACAATCCCTCTCGATCCTGCAGGCGTGGGGTACGCTATGGAATTCGTGAATACTCAGGGCCAGGCGTCCGGCCGTCGGCTCCTTGTCCGCGAATCGTCCGGAGAGTCCCCCGACCGGCGCGGCGCTGGCGGTTACCGCAGCCGGCAAGGGGAGCAAGAACACGACGACCAGACACCACAGCAACTTCACGGATACTCCTTCTTCTGCCGCCGTCCCACTACAAGGAGCGTGCCAGGTGGAATTTTTCAGCCCGGGCCAGGTGAGCCGTGAAATGGCGGGAGAGACCGCGACAAGATCCACGAAAAACCGAGGGATTCCTCGGATATCCGAGGGAACCGTTGGCCCCGGAGCGGTATGGATTCCTGAATCGATACCCAGCGGGATGCCGACGACGGACAAACCATCTCCAGATCGCAAGTGTACCCGGGGACACTCTCGTAAGTTTTTTATTTATTAGTAATTACGTGAAATCTGACTGCTAGAATCGCCTGGTGAGCCCCGAGGAGATGACCGTCTTCTCGTAGTACAGATCCCGGAAGGGAGATTCGTTGCGGTACCAGCCGAGCCGGATCCGCAGGGAATACGCCCGCCCCAGATCCCGGCTGAGATCCACGAGGGTGTGGCTGTTCTCCTCGTTCTCCGTGTCGGGACGGACCTGTAGCAGCGGCTCGAGATCTTCGGTG
>JBDRBC010000612.1:0-2992 GCA_043823125.1 bacterium
GGAATCGCCCGACACCCTGCATCCCAACGAGTACGGCTACGCCAAGATGGCCAACGGCTGGTACCAGGAGCTGGTCAACCCGCTGCCCACGCCGCCCATCGTCTGCGCGAACGGCATCAGCCACTACTGGCGCATGGAGAAGGAGATCCCGGCCTACGTGGATAACGTGGGCTACAGCGTCGTGTACGCGCCGAACCCGCCGAATCAGGTGGACGGCATCGTCAACAAGGCGCAGCAGTACAGCGGCGCCCAGGAAACTAGCGTGCGTGACGACGACAGCTTCGACTGGGGGCTGACTGACAGCTTCAGCCTCGAGTTCTGGATGAAGAAGGATATCCCGGTGGGAGGCACCGCGGTTCAGGACAACGAGGTGATCCTCGGCCGTGACGATCCGTCGACCCAGCTCCACTGGTGGTTCGGGGTCGCCGCCACCGCCTCGCCGTCCGGCGCGGCCTGCTTCCAGCTGCGCGACGCGGCGCACAACGGCGGCGCCATCTATGGCACCACCGATCTGGACGACGGCGCCTGGCACCACGTGGTGGCCACTCGCGACGGCGTCGGCAACTGGAACCGGCTCTACGTGGACGGCTACCTCGAGGGGGAAGACCAGTTCACCTACGCCACCGGCTTCACTGCCGACGGCACCCTGCTGGACATCGGCTGGCTCAACCTGCCCGATTATTACCACTACAACGGCATCCTCGACGAGGTCGCCATCTTCAACCGGGAGCTCCTCGACACCGAGATCCTGGAGCACTACACCAACGGCCTCGTGGGCAAGGGGTACTGCAACGGCGGCGAGGTGGCACCCACCATCACCACCAGCCCCGTCATCGACGCCCGGGTCGGCATCCTGTACAGCTACAACGTGAACGCCATCGGCTACCCGGCGCCCACCTTCGCGCTGAACAGCGGCCCGGCGGGCATGACCATCGACCCGGCCACCGGTCTGCTGCAGTGGATCCCGCCCGACACCACCGATGCGGAAGTCACCGTCGAGGCCCTCAACAGCGAGGGCTCCGACTACCAGACCTTCACCATCGTGGTGGAAGAGGCGCCCGACTGCCCCGTCGACATGGTGGCCTACTGGCAACTCGACGAGACCAGCGGTACGACCTACACCGACTATTACGACGCCCACGACGCCAACGCTTCTACCACACCACCCAGTCCCGATCCGGACGGTATCGTGGGCAGTTCCCAGAGCTTCAACGGCACGAACAACTGGATCGACGTGCCGGACGATCCCGACTTCGATTGGTTGGCCACCAGCAGCTTCACCGTGGAGCTGTGGGCCAAGTTCACCAATGTTTCTACACGCAACAAGGTGATGATCGGCCGCGACCAGGGGGGCGGCAGCCCGCACTGGTGGCTCGGCGCCCAGCAGAGCAGCGGCCTCGTGGTCTTCAACCTGCGGGACTCCAGCAACAACGGCATCGCCTGCACCGGAGGCACGGCCGTCAACGACGGTTTATGGCACCACATCGTGGCGGTGCGTGACGAGAGCCTGAACCAGAACCGGATCTACGTGGACGGCGATCTGGAGGACACCCAGACCTACGATTACGGCGCTGGTTTCGGCGCCAGCACGCCCATCGGCATCGGGTACATGGCCTACAACTACAATCCGGATTACTACTACGACGGCCTGCTGGACGAGATCGCCCTCTACAGCCGTGACCTCACCGAGGCGGAGATCGATGATCACTACGCCGCCGGGCTGGCCGGCAGCGGCTACTGCCAGATGGAGCCCGCGGCACCCAGCATCGTTTCGACGCCGGTGACCACGGCCATCCAGGGCATGGCCTACACTTACGACGTGGACGCCACCGGCCATCCGGCGCCCATCTATGCCCTGACCACCTCGCCGGCCGGCATGACCATCGACATGTTCAGCGGCCTCATCGAATGGACGCCACCCGACACCAACGACGTCACGGTCACCGTGGAGGCGACGAACACGGCCAAGGGCGTGGACAGCCAGACCTTCGTCATCGAGGTGGCCGAGGCGCCGGACTGCCCGCCGTCCATGCTCTCCTACTGGAAGCTGGACGAGACCGGCGGTTCGACCTACGAGGATTTCCTCGGCGGCAACAACGCCTCGAGTGGCTCCTTGCCCACCCCGGTCACCGGCCAGGTGGGCGGCGCTCAGGAGTTCAACGGCAGTAGCCACCAGATCAACGCGCCGTCCAGCAGCCTGTACAACTGGGGCAACAACGACAGCTTCTCCATCGAGTACTGGCTGCAGACGCCCAGCAGCAGTACCGCCGCCGGAAACGAGGTGTGCGTGGGCCGCGACGATGGCGGCAACTCCCTGCACTGGTGGACCGGCGCCTGGGACGGCGGCGTGGCCTCGTTCATACTCATCGCCACCAACGGCGACGGCAGTGGTAGCGAAAACTACCTGTACGGCACCACCGACCTGACCGATGGCGGCTGGCACCACGTGGTGGCGGTACGCGACGCCGGCACCGGCTACAACCGGCTCTACGTGGACGGTGCCGAGGAGGACTCCCACCCCGTGAGTTACGGTGCCGGTGGCAGCTTCGGCTCGAGTTCGGCCCCGATCCAGATGGGCTGGCTGAACCTCGGCGGCGGGTACTACTTCCAGGGCACCCTGGACGAGGTGGCGATCCTGAGTGACGCCCTTTCGCCGACGGAAGTCCTGGCCCACTATCAGCAAGGCCTGGCCGGTCTCGGCTACTGCGAGCAGGTGGAAGCGCCGCCGGTCATCATCTCGTCACCGGTGACGGACGCCACCGTCGGACTGCCCTACAGCTACGATGTGGACGCGTCCGGCTACCCGGCGCCCACCTACGCACTGACCACGGCGCCGGCCGGTATGACCATCGACCCAGCCAGTGGTCTCATCCAGTGGACACCGCCCGACACCACCGACGCCAGCGTCACCGTCGAGGCGACGAATACGGCCAAGGGCGTGGACAGCCAGAGCTTCACCATCGTGGTGGAGGAGGCGCCGCCCTGTCCGCCG
>JBDRBC010000613.1:0-2073 GCA_043823125.1 bacterium
TCTCCCCCTCGCCAGTCGGCCGCGCGATCGGGTAGACGTACTTCTCCTTGCCCGCCCCATCGGGGTCGATGCCCAAGAAGAATTTGCCGTACTGGTCCCAATCAGGAGGATCACCGAGGATTTCATCGGTGATCCAGTTACCGAACGGGATCGTCGGCCCATCATCGATGGCGCCCATCGCGATCAGCTTCTGACCGAACTCGAAGCCCTGGGGGTTCAGCTTGAACGGCATGACGCGCTCCTTCGCCTAAGGACACCCGGACGGACCCATGGTGAAGAAATCCGTCTGAGGGCTGTTGGTCGCCGGGTTGCCCGCTACGTCTTTGCACTCGACGTTCATGTACCAGTTGACGCCCGGAGGAACGGTGTCGTTGAAATTCCACTGGCCGTAGGTGTCGGGTCCCACCCAAATAGTCCAGGCGCTCCACTTCCCCGTGCCAACCTTCGACTGGAACCGGAAGAAACAGGGTTCGTCTGCTGCTGCCGCCGCCCGCTGGTAGCCGACGTCCATGCAGATAGCATCCCAGCCGGTAAGGGTCGGCGGATCGGTATCCGGCGGAACGCCCCGGGGCCGCTGGTTGACCGAGAGCACTGGAATGTCTAGTCCCAACCCCACTCGCACAATGCCTCCAGGAACCATCTCACAGGTCCCACCAGATCTTGTCTGCCGCCGTGATCCCAGCCGCTTCACTGTCCCCACCTGCCGGCGGCGCGCTGGGGGTATGCGTCGCTCGATACCAGGAAACAGCATCCCCGATGGTCAGGATGTTCACTCGCCCGTCCTCCTGGAGAACCTCCAGCCACAAGGCAAGCTCCGCAGTGTCCACCCCGTTCTCGTAATCCCCGCTCTTGGTGTCATGCCAGAAGTAAACGATCAGGTACCGCTCATTCCGGAGCGAGAGGTCGATGATCCGGTCCATGGCCTTCCGGATCTCGTCCTTCGTCGCCGTGTGGGTTTTCTCTCCCACCACCGCGGTCACACTCTCGGCCGGCGCCACGGTGAAGATGTTGACCAGGCTGGACCACTTCAGCAGGTTGGATGCCTCCCCATCATCACCGCCGAATCCCAACGGATCGACCCCGTTAAAAGCGATCGGGTTGGTCCCTGGGACCCCATCCCTTGCGCCCATGTATCCGGCATCCCGGCACGCCTTCCGGACCTCGATATTGAACCCGTGCCTTGGAAAAAACATCACCCGGCAGGCCGTCGGGGTGAGGTCCTCGCCGGTCAGGTCCGTTACGAGGGATCGATCCACTTCCCCGTCCAGGATGGCCTCTGTGGCGCACCCCTGCAGACCGTAGGGTGGGGTATGGGTCTTACTGTGACTCACCACTTCATACCCGGCTGCAGCCAGAGCGGCGCATTCTGCAGAGGTGAGGTGATTGGCCGTGTCGATCCAGTCGGTGACAATCGCTATGCTCAACTTCTCACCGACCAGATCGCACTCCGCAGCAAAGTCCACATTTGAAGGCTTCGCGTCATCAGTGGCCAGGCACACGGCGACGGGCTTTCCCTGCCAGGTTTGGCTGTGGCGTTTCGTCTGGAAGGTCACCACCAAGAACGGCTCTTTGTCGCTGTTGCTGGCAAAGGGAGCGTTGCAGTGGATCTCATAGTAGGTCTGCCCCAGGCCGGACACATGGAACCAGAAGCCGCCGTTGTAACCGACACCATCCAGATACATCTGCACCAGCTCCTTCACGTCCAGGGTGACGGGCTGGTTGGCCTGGAAAGTCATCTGGCTGCCAGACTTGGTCCCGAACTGGTAAGACCACTGCCGGCTGTCCATGGCCGGAACCCAAGGGACGGATGTGGCATGGATGGCGAAATTCCAGGAGTTGTTTCGGCGGTGGACATCGCTAGCGAACTTGGCTCCGTCGAGCCACTGGCGGTCCGTCTCCCGGTGGGCCAAGGTGCAATAACAACCGTCTCCGGCCATGGTCATCGTCTGGTTCGGGTAGAAACACAGGTACGCAGAGGTGATCGTTATGTTGGGTGGCAGGAGATCCAGGTTGAAGTAGATCATCGGGAACCGCTGCCCCGCGGAGGGATAGCCGGCACCGCCACTCAGGAAG
>JBDRBC010000614.1:0-3655 GCA_043823125.1 bacterium
TCTCGTAGGCCATCGCCTCGGTTTCGCAGAGGTCGAATGTCTCGGTGTTCTCGATGAAGTGATAGGTGCGCCAGGGTCCGCTCTCGTGGACCAGGAAACTCTCTCCATCGCGGGTCGGTACCAGCTGCAGAGGGTGAAACCCGTTGCAGCTCCCCCCGCTCGCAATTCTCCGGGACAGGTGCTGCGTCACGTGCTCGATGTTGTGCATCAAGCCGGGGATGTCCCTGAACACCGTGTTGTTCATCTGCTGGTGCAGGAACCTCTTCACGGAGTAGCTGTCTTGCCACGACGAGACGAACGTGTTGTGGATGTGGCCGCGCCGGTACGGGGCGACGTCCCTGAACACTCCAGCGATGGCGAACCCCTGAATGGCCCTTGCAGCGATGTCTACCTGGTGCTTGCTCACGATTGGTGGTTCAGAGTTTCCTGCGCTCGAGGCCGTGGGAAACGGGTTGTCACGGATGGTACCAGTTTCTCGGCGGTGGGCAGACGGTTTGTTCAGGGCCTGCCGAGGGGCTCTCCGGAGCAGACGTGGAAGTGCAGGTGCTTCGAGTCCTGGTACCTTCCGAGGTTGGTCAGCACTCTGCAGGCCCCGTACTCCGCGAGGACCCGATCAGCGACGTCCCGAATGACGCCGAGGAGGTTCGTCAGAATGGCCGGGTCCTCCGTCCCGAGGTCGACCAGTGAAGGCACGTGCCGCTTCGGAATCACCACGATGTGAACCGGCCAGTACGGGCGCGTATGGTGATATGCCAGCACATCTTCCGTCTCATGCACGATCCGGACGGACACCTTGCCACTCAACACCTCATCGCAGTAGAAATCGTCCGTCATTCTCCGATTCTCGCCGGCCAGGAGGACAGCCCCGCGGTGGATCCGCGCGGGAGATTGTACGGCGAGTCGCGGGACAGTCATCCCCGGTCGTGGTGTTTCCGCATGCTGGCAATCTGGCCCTCCCATCCCGTGGCGTGCGGCGGGCGTGGATTCCAACCGAAACACCAGGCGGGCCAAAAAAGGAAAAAGGGCCAGGGATCCCTTCCCATCCCGGCCCTTCTCGCCTTCTACTATGCTGTGACTGGTGGAAACTGCCCTTGCTCTCTCAGCATGCTTGCGCGCTGGGATCATCGCCGGCCGACTCCGCCCGAGCCGAATCCAGCGAACGAGATCGCCCCCGCGGCGGTCGTTGATCCGTGAGACGTCCGTTGTCTCGTCCTGTCGAGAAGAGAAGGAACCGAGGAGATCTTGCTCATGGTGGCACCAACCTCTGAGTCTCGGAGAACGTGGCCTTGCCGGGTGGCGGCCGTGGTTGTCTCGTGTGTTTTGCTGACGTCCGCTTCCCTGGCCGGCGACCAGGGACCCACCCCTCCCGTGGAGCCGACGGTGGGCTACGGGCAGCCCTATGAGGTGATCCCGGACCTCTCGAGCGGCCTGACAATCGGTGAAATGACCTACTGGACGACCTTCATCTACTTCAAGGATGCCAGCTTCGTGAAGGCTCACCTCACTGGCGTCAACCTGCGGAAGGGAGATGTCCTGACCCTGTACTCGAGGACCGGAGAAACCGTGGAGGAGATCGTGGGCCGTGGTCCCGGCGACCGGGAGACGTTCTGGGCCCTGTCTGCATTTGGTGACGAGCTCCACCTGGAGTTCGCGTTCGCCCATCCCTACTCCTACGTGCCGTTCCGCGTCGACCACGTCATCAGCGGTTTTCCCGGCCTGTTCTCCGCGACAGCGACGCAGAAGAGCATCTGCTCGCCCGCGGACTTCGACGACGTGATCTGCTACCAGAGCGACGGCGGCAAGTGGAGCAACGTGATGGCCTCCGTAGGCGTCATGTCGGTGGGAGGGGACCCCGTGAGCGCCCTGTGGTGCTCGGGCAGCAACGTGTCACCTCTCAATTACCTGCTGACCAACGCTCACTGCATTACCTCCCAGGGTGACTGCGACAACTCCGAGTTTGTCTTCAAGTACTACCGGACGGCCTGCAACACCGGGGCCCCGCCGACGACCGACTGGCAGAGCTTCCGCTGCGACCAACTGGTGGCGCAGTCACCGTACGTGAGCTGTGACGCCGGTCTCAACGACCTCGACTTCAGTCTGTGCAGCGTCATTGGCGATCCGGCCGCGACCTTTGGCTTCGTCAGGCCGGACCCGGTGCCGCTGACCGACGGCGAGAACATCTACATCATTCAGCACCCGGCGGGTCGCCCCCACGAGATTGCGCATGGCGGCGGGTCCGACGTGGACGTCGACGGAACCGTGCTTCGCTACTACGACACCCTCGACACCGAGGGCGGTAGCTCGGGGTCTCCGATCTTCCGTGAGGCCGACGACATGCTGGTGGGACTTCACCACTGCGGTGGCTGTGATACGGCGGGCGTGGGCAACCGGGGCATGCTGATGTCGGATATCTATCCGCACATCGTCCCGTACCTCTGCTCGCCAACCGTGGACGTCATCGCGATCGGGTACGAGAACCTGGCCGAAGTGAGCGGCAATGGCGATGCCATTCTCGATCCGGGAGAAACCTGGAAGTTCTGGCCGCGGGTCACGAACAACGCCTGTTCCACCGCTGCCATCGGGCTGTCGGCCGATCTCCAGGTCAACGGGAGTTCGGTTCCCGTGATCCTTCTCGACCTGACGGTGTCTTTCGGTGATGTGCCCGGCTCCCAGTCGGCCACGTCGCTGGCACCGGTCCGGTTCGAGATCAACGCCGCGGCGCCCTGCGGCGGCGACGTGGTTCTTGATCTCGTGAATCTGACCGCGACCAACGCAGGCCCCTTCCCCGACAGTCCGGGTTACCTCGACGAGATGGTCGGCGAGTTCATCTTCGACACCCTGCTCCGGGAGGACTTCTCCGGAGGTCTTGGAGCCTGGACCATCGTCGACGGTGGAACCGGCAGCGGTGCGGCCTCGACCTGGACGACGGCCAATCCGGGCGGCCGGATCCTGTCCCTGTTGTCTCCCTTTGCCATCGCGGATTCGGACGAACTCGGAACCGGACAGACCATGGATGAGCAGATGATCAGTCCGGTGATCGACGCCAGTGGATTCGTGTCCGTCCAGCTGCAGTTCAACCATGACTTCTACTGGTATGCGGGTGGGCAGGACGAACGGGGTTCCGTGGCTGTCCGATCCAGTGCGACGGGCGGAGCCTGGGTGCCGGTCATCACCTACTCGGGTGCCAGCTTCAGCGGCATGGAGTCCCTCGACATCTCGGCCCAGGCGGCCGGCCAGAGCGATACGCAGATTCGCTTCCACTACTACAACGCGGTTTACGAGTGGTGGTGGGCCGTGGACGACATCCTCGTGGTCGGCAGCGGCGGGGCCGTGTGCAGGGGGCCCTTCTTCACCAGCTACGGATCCGGCTGCGCCGGGTCCACCGGCTACACGCCCACCTTCGAGGGCTCCGGCACCGCGGTCCCGGGCGGGTCCGTGACCTTCACCGTGGCCAACGGCGAGCCGGGCAGCGCGGGATTCGCCTTGATTTCGGCCAGCCAGAACCTGGTCGGGTGCCTCCTCGTATTGCCGCCCTTCGAGATTCACTCGCTGCCTCTGGACGGAACAGGCACGGGCCACGTCGGCGGTACCGTCCCCGCGGGCATGAGCCCGGATACGCACGCTTATCTGCAGTGGATCGGACGGGCTTCGGCAG
>JBDRBC010000615.1:0-11015 GCA_043823125.1 bacterium
CCGGCAGCACCTATCCCCTGCTCTCGGGCATGAACGAGCTGATCGATCCCGGCAAGGCGGCCCGGGTGATCGAGCTGGCTCGGGAGACGGTTCCGGTCAGTACGCTCTGGGCTGCGGACAGCGATAGCTCCTGGCGGGATCAGTATCTGGTGCTGTGGATGCTCAAACACGAGCTGCTGGAGCTGGAGGAACGGTCAGTGGATAATTCGTAACTGTCTCAGATCAGGTGCCCGGCGAACTCCCCCGCGTTCCGCACGAAGATGGTCGTGTTGAAACCGCTGGCCATGACGGACAGCCGTTCGGCGTGCTCGGCTTCGGTTCCCGGTTCGGGGTCCATCAGACCGAGAAAAACGATGTCCGCCCGGCGGCTGGTCTCGTGCATCACCTCGACAACGCTGCGGTCGGGCGGCTTGATGATGACCTCGGGCACGGCCTGGATCCGGGTCTCGAGAATGAGCGCCTTGAGATCGGTCTCGGCGCGCTCTCGTTCGAATTCATTGGCAACGATACAGCGGATCGTGATCCTGGCCTCCCTCCACTGGGCATTCAGCTTGAGGAGATAGGCCAGCAGGAGCATCAGGTCGCCGTTCTGCTGCTTTCCCCGCCACCAGATGTCGATCCGCTTGTCCTGTCCCGGTTCGTGTGACCAGTTCAAGCGGGCGATGACGGTGCTTTTCTTGATCTCAGACAGGGCGTGCACCATGCGCAGCATGGCGACCAGACGGTCCTGCTTGCTGGGCCAGCCGAACATGACGGTGTTCGACTGCAGGCCGGCGATGCCGTTGGCCTGCGCCACACCGATGACTCCCGTCTCGAAATCGGGCACCACGTCCACTTCGCTGAAGGCGACCAGCCCCTCGGTCGCCAGGTCCTCGTCGATGTCCTGCTCCATCTGCTCGATCGCGGAGACCTGATTGAAATAATCACCAACGACCAGACGGCAGGCCGTGAGGATGCCGCGATTCTGATTGAACCAGCCCGCCAGGCGCACCAGACCGATCCGCTTGGTCGTGCTGCCGACGAACAGCAGGATGTGCGGCCGCCAGTTGCGTGGATTTCCCTGGTGCTGGCGGAGATTCAGCAAGGAAAAGCGAGTCAGGGCCAACCAGAGTCCCGCCCGGACATCTCCCCAGCGTTTGCGCATGGCCCGCCGGCGCAGGTACAGATACAGGAGCGATTCCAGGGCCAGCGCCGCCAGGCAGGCCAGCGGGCTGATCAGGAACATGACGGCGACCGCGCCGAGTGCACCCAGAACCGACACGTACCACGGGACATTCACCGTCGGGCGGTAGGAAGGGTCACCTGCAAGCTTCTCGAAGGCTGCGCTCATGTTGATGGTGATGTAGAGGGTCAAGAACAGAATGGTCACGAACTGGGCGACGGAGTTGAGTCCACCCAGCAAAATCGCTACCAGGGCGATGAGACCGCTGACCCAGGTGGCGAGGGTGGGCTGACCCGTACGGGAAACCCGAGCCAGCCGCCTGGGCGCCAGTCCGTCCGTGGCCAGGGCCTGCAAGACGCGTGGCCCCCCGAGGGCGCTGCCGAATGCCGACGAGAGGATCGCTCCCCAGAGACCGGGGTACACCAGCCAGGCCCCGAACAGCGCGGTGTAGGTCCAGACCCTCACCCCGTCGGTGCCCAGTTGCTCGAAGCTGACACGAGCGGAGATGGACATCAGGATGGGTATCGAGAGATACACCAGAGCGCCGGTGACCACGGCCAGCAGGGTGCCGCGCGGGATCGAGCGCTGGGGATCCTGCAGGTCGCCGCTCATGCCTATGCCGGCGGTAAAACCGGTCACCGCCGGGAAGAACACCGCGAAGATATACCAGAACCCCGCCGGAGCGGTACGATAGGTGGCTGTCAGCTCCGGAGCCCTGAAGCCGCCGGTCAACACCCCGATGGCCAGAGCCACGATCGAAACGCCGACCATCACCATGATCGGCACCTGCAGCTTGAGAGCCGCTTCGGCGCTGCGTCCCGAGATGGCGATGGTGATCACCACGATCACCGCGGCCAGGAGCTGGATCGTCGTGGTTGGCAGCTCCACCCCGGATCCCCTGCCCAGGTAGAAAAACGACTCGGCGAGGCCGAAGCTGTAGAAGGTGATGCTCAGCGTGCGACAGAGGAAGAGGGGGATGCCGATGGCCCCTCCCAACTCGAGCCCCAGGCTGCGGGAAACCATGTAGTATTCGCCGCCGACGCCGACCTTCATGTTGGTCGAAAGCGCCGAGGCGCTCAGGCCGGTGATGAACGTTATGGAACTGCAGACCAGGACAACCAGCAGCGTGAGCGGCAATCCCAGGTTGCCGAGGACCCAGCCGAAGCGCAGGTACATGATCAAGCCGAGAATCGTCAGCACGCTGGGGGTGTAAACACCCAGGAAAGTGCCGAATCTACGCATCGGGAGCTTGCTGGCATCATGGGACATCGCGTCTGTCCTCCACTCGGCCTGTCACCAAGCAACTTACAGTGTCGACATCTCCACGTTACCGAAGTTGCGCCCGTAAAACTCCATGTAGTCCACCTTGCGTTGCAACGCCTCGATGACGTAGCGACAGAAATTCACCTTGGTGAACTTCTGCGCGCTGCCGAGACCGCCGGGGCTGAAGACATTGATCTCCATCAACTTGTCACCGACAACATCGAGGCCGGTCAGGAACATCCCGTCCTGGACCAGCTTCGGGCGCACGATCTCGGCGATGCGCAGAGCTTCATCGGTGATGGTGGCCGCCGCCAGCTTCCCGCCGGCGTGGATGTTCGAGCGCATGTCGCCGCCGGTTCGTACCCGCTTGAAAGCTGCGTACTTCCCCTTCACCCGAAACGGCCGGCCGTTCATCATGAACAGACGCGTGTCGCCCTTCGCCGCATCCGGCAAGTACTCCTGGGCGATCACGAAACCGTCCCGGCTGACGGCATCGTTCATCTGGTTGAGATTCGCGATGTCATCCGGTCGCACCAGGAAAACGTTGGCGCCGCCGGATCCCTGCAACGGCTTGAGGACAATCGTCCCGATCTCCTTGGCGAAGGACCTGATCTCGCCGTTATCGCGTGTAATCAACGTCCGCGGCCGCACTTCCTCCGGGAAGAGCTGCAGATACATCTTCGACCCTGCCTTGGACAGGCCGTTGGGATCGTTGACCACGATGACGCCGTGTCGCATGGCGAGACGGCCGAATTCGGTGGCGACACTGGCCGCCCACGGCCTGGACACGATGTCGTCGGACGGTACGTTGCGCAGCATCAGGACATCGAGATCATCGACGGTGATACGCTCGTTGGCGCCCTTTCCACCCTGGAGATCCTTGAAGAAGCTGGTTTGCGAGCCGTATGTCTTCTTCGGCACGGTGCGGGCCCGGGCCCGAACATACTCATCGGAATCGTAGGCGAGGTCACCGACCCCGAAGTAAAAGATCTGGTGCCCCTGGTTCACCGCCTCACAAGCAAGGCGCACGGTCGTGAACCCTATCTTTTCGGTTTTCACATCATTGACCAGAAACCCTATCTTCATCGTCTTCTCCCCTCCAATAGGTTGACCACCTGGACACCCCGCCGCAGTCGCTCGAGGCGGGCCAACGAATCAGGCTGATACATGTATCGCGGGATGAGTGGTGGCTTCGATAATACCCCGCGCCAGGTCAGTTCGCGAATGATCGGAATATGCTCGATTGCTATCTTGCCGATGAACAGAGGCTCCAGCTTACCCCCCTTGCCGACATAGTTCAGGATTTGCTTCAGGCCGTGCAGGTACACGGAGTCCTTCGTCAGGCCGCCGCCACGGTAGACCCGCACGGTCACCGTGAACGCGGTCCTGCTCGCGAATCCGTACGTCCGGTGGAGTTCGCGAAAGGTTTCAATGAAGGTGGCGCCTTCGAGCAGGCTCCGCGTCGCCAGGACCCTGCCCGCCAGGAGACGGAGTCGAGGCCGGCTGAGGCCGCCGGCCAGGTACTCGGACAGGACCGCCAGGCCTTCCTGGAGCGCATCGTAACCGGCGAATCCGCTGGAAAGGAGACGCAGCTTCTGCGCCCTTCCGTTGTGATAGGTGAGCACGTGGGTCCCGACCTCGTGCTGGACCAGCGCCTCCACCCGCGACACCGGTATGCGAGATTGCGAGCTCACCAGGAGGTTGCCACGCGAGACGAGCAGGCCGGTGACGTCGGGGCGGACCTCGACCCGGGCTTTCACCTCCGATCGTTGCGATCGCAGGAACTCGATCTCCTCACGAGCACGTTGCGCAAAGGTCTCGGCGTTCACCGAACCGCGAGCAGGCCCCTCCCGGCTGCGGGGTGGTATGCGCTCGAGCAACTCGACCGCAAGAGCGTGCAGGTCGTCCTCGACGCCGCCGAAGAGCTGGATGCTCTCGTGCAGAAACCGGCTGCTGTTGCGATCCTGAAGCATGGTGATCTGACGGTCGATCTCATCCAGCTTCTGGCGGAAGACCAGCGCCAGCGCCGGGTCCTCGATCCGTTCCACGGGTGCCTTGAAGAGACTGCGTTTGAGGACGACGGGATCGGCGAGCAGTGGTCGGTAGTGAAAAGCAGGCATACTTTGAAAGTTGTTCCGCTGGAACTGGTGCCAGGCTTGCTCACCATTGACCGGCGTCAGCTGGAGGAGGAATTCGAACGCCTCCGAGACGTCCGCGAGTATTCCGTCCACCTCCCAGACGGCGTTGACCACGGCCCTCCGCCCGAGGACGTGGAAATGCGCCGGATCAGCCGTGGTCGACGATCGAGCATACCCGTAGAAGAAGCGCCGGAGGGCGATGGACAGCTTGCGCCTGATATCGCTCAGCACCCGGGTATAGGTCTCGCCGCTGGCCGGATCGAGGTAGACGGGCGCAACCTCGAGGCCGTACACCAGACAGCCGATCCGCCCTGCTTCGTCGGTCGGCATTAGCGGGGACAGCCCACGCGGCCACCGCCGCGAACTCTCGACGGTGGTTACCGCCGCCTGCTGCCGACCCAGCTTGATGCGACGGAGGGCTTCCTCGAAAGTGTCCGTCAGCGCTTCGTGTCCGTTATCCCGCGGCGCATGGATCTTGAAGGCGGGGGGCTGCTGGCCTGCTGCAACCACTTCCGAGCTGTCATTCCGTTTCCCCGCCCAGACCTCCAGGATCAGGAAACCGCCGAACTTTGCGGCCTGGATCTCGGCCACCACGGCCGCCAACCGCCCGATGCCCTCCCGCTGCCGTCGCGCGGCGGAGCAGGTCAGATACGAGGCCTCGCTGGTGACCAGCCGATAGGTGGCGTCGTCCCGGATCCGACCCGGGCGCCGGTACACGCACAGGAACGGCAACGGGCGGTCCACCGCCAGCCGACCCCATACGGGCAAGGATCGGCGCACCTGTTTGCCCTCCGTGAGCCTGCGGCGGACAACCTGGATGAGGCGTTCCGAGACCTTCACTGAATCGGGATCGCTCACATACGCTCCAGTTCCTCGAGGATGCCGGGGAGAGTGACCGTCAACGCACTCTCGACGGCGTCGACCAGCACCTCGTCCGGCACACCCGTCCACTCGTTCATGAAGAATTTCTTGACCTCGACGGACAGCACACACGCTTCGTCCGGAAAGGTGCGGTGGGTCCAGGCAGCACAGGCGCCACCCCGGAACCGGACATTCTCCCGGGCATCGAGTCTGCCACCCGGAAAATCGTATGCTGCGAGATCGTTCCTGAACCGATCGATCAGGCGAGCCCAGGGCTCGCGATCGATCATCGTACCGGTACCGATGTTGACCTGCGGATTCCCCTCCGGGTCCGCAGGTGGTTGGTCCGGACCGTCCCGACGGTGATTGTACGAGTGGAGATCGAGGACCAGGAAACGTCCATATCGATCCGCGAGCGAGCGGTACAGCTTCTCGAGCGTGGCGTAAAAGGCATCGTACCCCTGCAACGAATGATCGGCAACGTCATCGGGCAGACAATCACCCCAGACCTCGAGGCCCCACGCGTCGTCGGGCGTGCGGTAGACCGCTTGCTCACGAGAACGGTTGAGGTCGACCTCGAATCGGGACCGCAGCCCCACCACGCGGGTCGGTGCGATTTCCGCCCACTTGCCGGTAAACGGGTCCCCCTCGCGCAGACGCGCGGTCTCATCCAGCGCCAGGTACCGCATCACCTCGGCGCGCACTTCATGCCCATCGTGGATCGCTGTCGCCACGATCGGTCCCGCTCCCTGCTCTAGCCTCCAGATCGTATCCGTCATGGGCCGATCCCCCCTGGGCCCGTGGAGGGCCCGGGACCTTGCTCTATCTTGGACCGCTGAACCTTGGTTGACTGCTAGCATAGAATAGCAAAACACCCAGGATTTTAAGCAGCATCTCCGGCACGATTATGCTAGCGTATCTCGACCGCCAGCAAGGCGATTTCAACCTCGGACCATTTGCCCGCTTTCATTCCGACAAGGAGACAACCCGTGAAGTTGCGAATCCTCGTCCTGATCACCCTCGTCCCCGCGCTCTTCGCCGCCGCCCCGACCGCCGAGGGCTGCACCAACATCCTGGTCAGCAAGGGGGCCTCGGCCGACGGCTCGGTCATGATCTCCTATTCCGCCGATTCCGGCGGCTCCCTGGCCCGGTTCTTCTTGCTGCCCGCGGCCGATCACGTGGTCGATTCACTCATGGTTGTCCCGACCTGGGAGCAGCGATCCACCGACACCATGGTGCGGCAGGTGGCGCACACCCATCGCGTCATCAACCTGATGAACGAGTATCAGCTCACCATCGGCGAGACCACGTACGGCGGCCGGGAGGAGCTGTTCAACGAGGAAGTGGGCTTGAACTACGCCGAGCTCATCTCCCTCGCTCTGCAGCGCTACACGACCGCGCGCGAGGCGGTCCTGGGCATGGCCGACCTGATGCAGGAATACGGCTACAGCGACCACGGGGAGACCTTCTCCGTGGCGGACAAGAACGAAGTCTGGATGATGGACGTCATCGGCAAGGGGCCGGAGCAGAAGGGCGCCGTCTGGGTCGCCTGCCGGGTGCCGGACGGCTACATCACGGTCCACGCCAACATGCCCCGCATCGGCACCTTCCCCCTGGACGATCCGGACAACTGGCTGTTCGCGCCGGACGTGGTCGACTTCGCCGTCGAGAAAGGCTATTACGATCCCGACTCGGGCGAGCCGTTCAGCTTCAAGGGGGCCTACGATCCGCCGTCCCCGTTCGCCATGCGGGTCTGCGCCGGCCGGGTCTGGTCCATCTATCGCCGCAGCGCGCCTTCACAGCACTTCTCGGACGACTTCCACCGCGGCCTCGAAGGTTCGGAGGACTATCCCCTCTTCATCAAGCCGGACGAGAAGTTGACCGTAAGGGACGTCATGGATCTGATGCGCGATCACTTCGAGGGAACGCCCTACGACATGACCCAGGGCATCGACGCCGGGCCGTTCGGCAGTCCGTATCGCTGGCGGGATCTGAAGTGGAAAGTGGATGAGATCGAGTACTGCTGGGAGCGCCCCGTCTCCACGCAACAGGCCGGGTTCGTCATGGTGAGCCAGTGCCGCGACTGGCTGCCCGATCCCATCGGCGGGATCTACTGGTACACACCCGACGACTGCTACACCACCTGCTTCACGCCGTTCTACGCCGGCATCGGGCGGGTGCCGACATCCTTCACCCTGGGCGACATCGACCGGTTCTCCTGGGATTCGGCCTGGTGGGTCTACAACTTCGTGTCCAACCGCATCTACAACTGCTGGTCGCGGATCATGCCCGAGGTGGCCTTGGTGCAGCAGGAGATGGAGGGCGCCATCTTCGCCATGCAGCCGGCCGTGGAGAGCACCGCCGCGCAGCTGCACGAGCAGGATCCCGAGCTGGCGAAGAAGTACCTGACCACCTACTGCGTGAGCACCGCCGAGGGCCTGCTGGAACGATGGAAGGAGCTGGGCGAGACCATCATCACCCGGCATAACGACGGATTCGTGCGACATCCACACGACAACACCGAGGGAGTGGAGTACCCCGAGGCGTGGCTGCGCCGGATCATCGCCGAGAATCCGGAACAGTTCACGCTGCCGGAGTGGGAGGTAGAAGAAACACCGTAACCGGGAGCGTACCATGAGCGAGGATCGGCACGTGGGCCAGGACACTGTTTTCCCACCCAAGGAACACATCGTCGAGAAGGCCCATATCAACAGCATGGCGGAGTACGAGCGGTTGTACCGTCTCTCCCTGGACGATCCCCAGACGTTCTGGGCCAGGCAGGCCGAGCGGTTGACCTGGTTCCATCCGTGGCAGACGGTCTTCGACAGCGATTACGACGAGGTGGACTGCGGCTGGTTCCTCGGCGGCCGGTTGAATGCCTGCTTCAACTGCGTCGATAGACACCTCGGAACCCGCGGCGATCAGGTGGCCATCATCTGGGCCAAGGACGAACCGGGCGAATACGAGCAGATCACCTACCGCCGGCTCAAGCACGAGGTCTGCCGGGTGGCCAATGTGCTCCGGCATCACGGCGTGCGGCGGGGCGATCGGGTATGCATCTACCTGCCGATGATTCCGGAGCTGGCGTACACCATGCTCGCCTGCGCCCGCATCGGCGCGGTGCACTCGGTGGTGTTCGGCGGCTTCAGCAGCGAGGCGATTCGTGACCGGGTGCTGGACGCGGGTTGTCGGGTTGTCGTCACGGCCAACGAGGGGTTACGCGGCGGCAAGCGTCTGCCCCTGAAGCGGACCGTGGATCGCGCCGTCGAGGGACTGGACACGGTCCAGCGGATCCTGGTGGCCAGACGCACCGACAGCGACGTGGCCATGAAGGACGGCCGCGATTTCTGGCTCGACGAGGAGTGCCGCAAGCAGCGCTCCACCTGCACCTACCGTTACATGGGCGCCGAGGATCCGCTGTTCATCCTTTACACCTCCGGCTCCACCGGCAAACCGAAGGGGGTCATGCACACGACCGGCGGTTACATGGTCTACGCCGCGGCCACCCACCAGCTGGTCTTCGACTACCACGACGGCGACGTCTACTGCTGCGCCGCTGATTGCGGCTGGATCACCGGGCACACCTACATCATCTACGGACCACTGGCCAACGGCGCCACCACGGTCCTGTTCGAATCGACCCCCACCTATCCCGACGCCAGCCGCTACTGGCAGTTGGTGGACGGCCTCGGCGTGAACATCTTCTACACCGCGCCCACCGCTCTGCGGGCCATCAAGCGCGAGGGCGACCAGTTCGTCGCGAGGTCCAGCCGCCGGTCGCTGCGGATACTGGGCACCGTCGGCGAGCCCATCAACCCTGAGACCTGGCTCTGGTACCACGACGTGGTGGGCGAAGGCCGCTGCGCCGTCGTCGATACCTGGTGGCAGACTGAGACCGGCGGCATCCTCATCACGCCGCTGCCCGGGGCGACCCCGCTGAAGCCCGGCTCGACGACCCTGCCGTTCTTCGGCGTCAAACCGGTGATCGTGGACGAGAAAGGCCAGGAACTGACCGGCAACGGCGTCACGGGCAACCTCTGCCTCGCCCAGTCGTGGCCCGGCCAGGCGCGGACCATCTTCGGCGACCACGGACGCTTCCAGGAAACCTACTTCAGCCAGTACCCGGGACTCTACTTCACCGGCGACGGCTGCCGGCGCGACGAGGACGGCTATTACTGGATCACCGGCCGCGTTGACGACGTGATCAACGTCAGCGGCCACCGGCTGGGCACCGCCGAGGTCGAGAGCGCCCTGGTGGCCCACGAAAAGGTATCGGAGGCGGCCGTGGTCGGCGTGCCCGACGAGATCAAGGGCCAGGGAATCTATGCTTTCGTTACCTTAAATAGCGGCGTCAGGCCGACCGGCCTGCTCACCAACAAGCTAAGGAGCCACGTGCGCCAGATGATCGGCCCCATCGCCACCCCGAAGAAGATACAGTTCACCGAGGCCCTGCCCAAGACGCGCAGCGGCAAGATAATGCGCCGCATACTGGAGAAGATAGCCTGCGGCGACACCGAAAACCTGGGCGACACCAGCACCCTGGCCGACCCCGGCGTGGTACAGAAGCTGGTCGATGACAGGCTGCAAAAGGCCCCTTGAATAAGATAATAGATTTTTTTCTAGCCAAGCGCAGCCATAAGGGATTAAGGAGCGGCCACTTCTTTATAATTTTGGCCCTGATGGCTGTCGGCGCCTTCGTCTATTATGTCGATCAGACGGCCCTTGCCGGGGGACCGTTCTTCGACAACACCTTCTTTACCGGTGTCCACGACCTGCACCGCACTCTCTTCTTTATACCCATACTATACGCTTCTGTTGTCTTCAGGCTGCCGGGCAGCCTGGCAACCTCATCGGCCTTCCTGCTTATCGTACTGCCGCGGGCACTGCTCTTCTCGCCCTACCCGGACCCCGTACTGAGGCCGCTCCTCTTCGTCCTGCTGGCCCTCGCTTTTAGCTCCCTCCTGGCCGCCCAGCTTGACAACATCCAGCGGCGGCGCAGATTGCACAAGAAACTGCTGGGCCTGTACCAGGAAGTGGTCGACACCCACAACAGGCTCAAGCAGAGCCAGCAGCAGCTGATCCAGGCGGAGAAGATGACCTCGCTGGGGCAGCTGGCCGCCTCCATCGCCCACGAGATCAACAACCCCCTGGGCAGCATCCTGGTCTACACCCAGCTTTTGCTGCGGCAGCTGAACCAGGAGCAGTTTGCCAAGTCAAGCTTCATAGACCACCTCAAGAAAATAGAGTCGGAGACGGTCTATAGCGGCCGGATGGTCAAGAACCTGCTGGACTTCGCCCGACAGTCGCCGCCCTCGCTAAGCCCGGTCAACCTTAACCAGGTGGTCGAAAAGGCATACTCGCTGGTGGCCCACTCGGCCGGGCTTAATAACGTAACCGTCATCAGAAGGCTTGATCAAGGCCTGCCCCGCATCAAAGCCGACCCCAACCAGCTGAAGCAGGTGTTCACCAACCTGATGCTTAACGCCGTCCAGGCAATGCCGTCAGGCGGCCACCTCGAAATCTCAACCTCGAAAGTAAAGAAGGACATCCTGGTAGAAGTAAAGGACTCGGGTTGCGGCATCAAGAAGGAG
>JBDRBC010000616.1:0-4781 GCA_043823125.1 bacterium
CTCATCATCGACGACTGGGGCGAGGGGTGCGGCTGGGCGATGATCACCATGACCAGTTCCGTGCCCAGCCAGACGCAGAGCTGGGGCGCGGTCAAATCTTTGTATCGTTGACGGTTCGTGAACGAGTTCTGGGGCGTGCAGGGTAGGGGTGGATGCTTCCCTGGGTTTCCATCAGCCAATCGTGAATCCATTTCTTATCCGGAGGTAACGAATGTTTTTCAGACGAATGCTCTACATCTTCGTGTCCGTTCTGATCCTGGCGCCCGCGGCGCAGGCCGATCCGTGTGGGGTGCCCGATCCCGTCCTGTCCACGCTGGATCATTACGCCACCTGGCAGATCTCCTGCCTGAACTGTCCGCAGGGCGACGGCCAGGACATGGACGGCTGCGCCGCGTTCGGCGGAGCGGTGGTTCCGTATCCGGCAATCACCCTCACGCTTCTGGATCTGAACGCCGACCCCATTCCCATGTATCCCCCGGAGGACCTCTGGCTGGAGGCTGCCGACGGCGGTATGGTTTTCTGTCCGGGCGGAACCATCGCTGACAGCATGACCGATCCCAATGGCGAGACCACGTTCACCAATCCACTGTTCGCCGGCGGCTGGAGCACGGCGGGAATCCTCGGGATCATCAGCGGCGTCGCCCTGGTCCAGCCGCCGCTGGATATTCTGGTCAACAGTCCCGATATCAACGCTAGCCTGACGGTGGATCTGACCGATGTCATACTGTTCGTCACCGACATGTTCGGCGCCTACAACTACCGAAGCGACCTGCACTGGGATGGTGCCCTCGATCTGACCGATGTCGTTCTGTTGGCGCAGCACATGCAGCACGACTGTCCGTAGTAATGCGGATGTCTGAATGAAGACGGCCGCCGGCGAGAGACCGGCGGCCGTTTGTCTGCCGTCAACGAGCGGGTGCCGCTCAGGGTCACTCCCGCATCAATTTCTTGTACTTGATCCGGGTGGGCTGATCCGCTTCCTCGCCCAGCCGCCGCCGCCGATCCTCCTCGTAGTCGTGGTAGTTGCCCTCGAACCAGGTGGCCTGGCTGTCGCCCTCGAAGGCGAGGATGTGGGTGGCGATGCGGTCCAGGAACCAGCGGTCGTGGCTCACCACCACCAGGCAGCCGCCGAACTCCAGCAGGGCGTCTTCCAGGGCGCGCAGGGTATCCACGTCCAGGTCGTTGGTGGGCTCATCGAGCAGGATGAGGTTGGCGCCGCTCTTGAGCAGCTTGGCCAGGTGGACCCGGTTGCGCTCGCCGCCGGACAGCTTGCCCATTTTTTTCTGCTGCTCGCTCCCCTTGAAGTTGAAGCCGGCGCAGTAGGCGCGGCTGTTGACGGTGCGGTGGCCCAGGTTCAATTCATCGGCGCCGCCGGAAATCTCCTCGTACACCGTCTTCTCGTCGTCCAGGTCGTCGCGTGACTGGTCGACGTACGCCATCTGCACCGTGTCGCCCACCTGGAGGGTGCCGCCGTCGGGCTGTTCCGCGCCGGTGATCAACCGCATCAACGTGGTTTTGCCGGCGCCGTTGGGCCCCACCACGCCCACGATGCCGCCCTTGGGCAGATGGAAGGAGAGGTCGTCGAACAGCAGCTTCTCGCCGTATCCCTTGCGCAGATTCTCGGCTTGCACCACCACGTCGCCCAGTCGCGGGCCGGCCGGGATGCTGATCTGGGCCGGGCCGCGGCTTAGTTCCCGTTCCTCGTTGAGCAGCTCCTCGTACCGGGTGAGGCGCGACTTGCTTTTCTTGTGCCGGGCGCGGGGGGAGGTCTGGACCCACTCCAGCTCCCGCTCCAGGGTCTTCATGCGGGCGATATCTTTTTTCTCCTCGCTGGCCAGCCGCTTCTGTTTCTGGTCCAGCCAGGAGGAGTAGTTGCCTTCCCACGGAATGCCGTGGCCGCGATCCAGCTCGAGGATCCAGCCGGTGACGTTGTCCAGGAAGTAGCGGTCGTGGGTGACGATGACCACCGTGCCCTCGTACTCGCGCAGGTGCCGTTCGAGCCAGGCCACGGACTCGGCGTCGAGGTGGTTCGTCGGCTCATCCAGCAGCAGCAGGTCCGGTTTCTGCAGCAACAGCTTACAGAGGGCGACACGTCTCACTTCACCACCAGACAGCACCTGGACCTCGAGGTCACCCGGCGGGCAGCGCAACGCGTCCATGGCGATCTCCAGCTGGCGGTCGATCTCCCAGCCGCCCGCGGCGTCGATCTTGTCCTGCAGCTCGCCCATCTCGGCCGTGAGCTTTTCCATCTCGTCGTCGTCCATGGGCTCGGCCATCTTCATGCTGATCTCGTTGAAGCGGTCCACCATGACCTTGGTCTCGCCCAGCCCCTGCTCGATGTTGCCGCGCACGTTCTGGTCCGGATCGAGCTGCGGTTCCTGGGGCAGGAAACCGACCTTGATGCTCGGATCGGGGAAGGCCTCGCCGATGAAGTCGTCGTCCAGCCCGGCCATGATGCGCAGCAGCGTGCTCTTGCCGGCGCCGTTCAGGCCGATGACCCCGATCTTGGCCCCGGGATAAAAGGAGAGCCAGATCCCGCTGAGGATCTCGCGCTTGGGCGGGACGATCTTTTTCAGCCCCTTCATGGTGAAGATGTACTGCTGCGCCATGACGACCTCGTGGAAGAGTGGTGGATGGACGCCGCCCGTGGGGCGTCCGGGGCAATGTGACCGACCCACTCCTAGCAAATGAGACAGGGAGAGTCAAGCCGACCTCCAGTCCGGCCGAAACAGAGGAGAGGCGCGGGGAGTGAAGCGGATGACCACGAGCCAGACCGTCCTGCCACTGCTGTACGAGTCGCCCGTCGACTTCGGAGACGAGTTGTTGCCGGATTCCGTCCTGCGAGAGCTGCAGCGCATCGCCCTGGCCACCGACTCCCTGCCCGATCGCTCGCGTACGGTGTACCTGACCTTGCGCGACATGACCAAGCACCCGCTGCTCGTGGTCTGGCTGCACGGCATTCAGGTCCTGGCGCAGCGGAACGACCCCGCCGGCGCCCGGCTCCTGGCCGCATTCCTGGACGCCAACACTCCCGGCTCGCGCCTGCTGCCGCGGGTGCAGGATTTCACCAGCAGCCGTCGGCTCCGACCGCTGGCGCAGCTGCTGTCCTGGTCCAACGCCCATTTCTGGAATCTGGAGATGCGCCTGAGCGAGATCGAAGCGCGCTGCAACGAGTACGAGGTCGACCAACCCATGATCCGTCCACTGGCTGGCGGCACACCGGCAGGCGAGCATCCATACCCGCTGTTGCGGCGCTGCCTGCGGAGTCTGGTGGCGGAGCATGTGCAGGATGGCGACCTGCCGCCTTCCGACCGTAATCTTCTCGCCGAGCTGATCCGGCTGGAGACGCAGGCCTACCAGGAGCGCATCGCCAACCTCGCCCAGCGCATCGACCCGTTTTCCCTCCGCATCGTCGGCAAGGTGCTGCCGCTGCTGAACCGGGCCGACGTGGAGATCCGGGACCTGTGGCAGCTGGTGGACTGGATCGAGGCCGGCGAGGTGGAGGACGCCTTCCGCCGCTGCGTGCCGCGCTTTGGCGAGGTGCTCAGCGGCAAGGAGCGGAACGCCTTCCGACGCCGCCTACGCACGGCCCCCGAGCTGGCGCCGCTGGCCGAACTGCAGGCCAGGCTGAGTCAGCAGTGCGAACCGGTGTCCGATCTCGCCGGTCGCGTCTGTCGTCTCATGGCCATGGCGCATCAGCTCCGCCTGCTGGAACTGCGCCAGACCAATCTCGACCTGCTGACGGCGACCCAGCTGGCGCTGCAACGCAACGACGAAGGTGAGATCTGGCTGCCGCTGGACGACACGTTGACCCGGGCCGTGACCAGGATCCTCAACCGACCCCGGACGGGCGACGGTCTGGCCGGCTGGCCGTTGAACGGCTTCCGACTGCTGAACGACAACCTCGTCCTGCAGTTCACTCCCACCGGCCTGGGGGATCGGATCTGGCGTCACGATTTGCCGGTGCCGGACAAAGAGGTGCTGCGATTCGACACCACATCCAAAAAGCCCCTCCTCGGTGAATCCGAGCGGGAGTCCGATTCTCAGAGCGGCGCCGCGGTCAGGAAGATGGTTTTGAGCAACGTCGCCTCGGAAAGCACGTTGCTCGGCCTGCTGCGCAACCCGAAGGTGGTCGGCATCCCCGGTCTGGTGGCCGACGTGGTGGCGCGGTGCCGTAACACCCGGGTGCTGGAGATGATTGCCGGCGACCGGCGGCTCTACAGCGGCTACGCCAACCAGACCGTGCCGCTGGCGTTGATCTCCAGCCCCTGCAACATTCCCATCGGTACGCTGCGGAAGTTCATCCAGGTTAAGTATGTCTCGAAGATGGATCTCTCCCGGCTGGTGCGGTCCAAGGCCAATCTTCGGGATGAGGTGGCCCGGGAGATCACGGCTTACCTCGATTATATCACCCGTTGAATTTGCTGCGTTGGGCCGTCGCCGGGGGTCGCACACCTGTTGGCTCACTTAGTAAGAGATGCGTTCGCAAACAGGTGTGCGCCCCCCCGGCGACTGCGCAACGGAAGAGTTCGGGGGGAGTGTACCGGGTGCATTGCCGCGATTCGGGGGCCACTTGTTGCGAAGGTTGGTTGGTTGCCGCGAGAAGTGAGTGGATCGGGGTGCGTGACAATTCTCCGGCGCCGAACTTTCAGACAGGCCAGGGAATCGGCGAATCATCATCTGGATCGCCGGCGCTTCCCGCGAGTCCGGTCGGGATTGAGGGTGTGTACTCCTGTCGGCTCACTTAGTAGGAGATGCGTTCGCAGACAGGAGTACACACC
>JBDRBC010000617.1:0-3047 GCA_043823125.1 bacterium
CAGCACGAGCCGCGCACCCTGCCCGGGGCCCTGCACTTCCCCCTCGATGAACTCGAGGAGCGCTTTGCCCAGTTGCCCACCGACCGCGAGGTCATCCTCTTCTGCAACTGCCCGCACGAGGCCACCAGCGCTCACATCGCCCACCGGCTCAAGAACCGCGGCATCCAGCGCGTGCGTCCCCTGGCCGGCGGCCTGGACGGCTGGCTGCAGCGAGGTTTTCCCCTCAGCGCCCCGTCTACCCCGGAAACGAGCGACCTTCCATGACCGCCGCACCGAACACCGGCTCTATCCTGCGCGCCTGTGCCACCGCCCGGCTCACCCTCGATCCCCCCATCACCGGAGAATCCCCATGCTGACCCGCGACACCTTCACCGGCCCCTGGGCCGGCCTGCCCGTCTCCTGGACCGCCGACGACCGGTTCGACGAAGACGCCTACCGCAGCGACGTGGCCCGCTGCTGCGCGGCCGGCGTGCCCGGCATCTACACTGCCGGCACCACCGGCGAGTTCTACGCCGCCGAGTTCGACGAGTGGCAGGCGATCGCCCGTGCCACCGTCGAGCAGAGCCGCGGCACGGGCGTGCCCACCATGATCGGCTGCACCGCTACCTACACCCTGGGCGCAATGCGCCGCGCGGCCTTTGCCGCCGAGATCGGCGCCGACGCCGTCCAGGTGGCTCTTCCCTTCTGGATGGCAGTACCCGACGACCAGGTCATCCCCTTCTTCCGGAAGGTGGCCGACGCAGCGGGTGGCCTGCCCCTGTCGATCTACGAGACCACACGCGCCAAGAAAGCCCTCACCCTGGACCAGCACCGCGCCATCAAGGAGGCCGTGCCCCGGTACCTGATGGTCAAAGCCAACGCCAGCACCATCGGCGTAACCCCCGAAGGCTGTCAGGCGCTCTCCGCACTCGTCAACGTCTTCGTCGGCGAACACCTCTGGGCCGCACTGGGTCCCCGCGGCGCCCTGGGCTGCTGCAGCTCCATGGTCTACTGGAACCCGCGCCTGATCCTGTCGCTGTGGGAAGAAGTGCAAAAACAGAATTGGAAAACCGTCGGTCAAGCCTGCACCCGCCTCCACGCCTTCCACCAATTCCTCGGCGAACACTACGAACCGCGCGGCTTCACCGACACCGCGTACGACCGCATGGGCGCCCGCGCCTTCGGCTTCCTCCAGACCAGCCTGGGCAACCGCGGCCCGTACGTCTCGCCCACCGCGCAGGACGTCGAAGACCTGCGCCAGTGGTGCAGCGAGCACTTCCCCGAAATGCTGGAACTCTAGAGCTCCAGCATTCGTCAGGTTCACCGGATCGCCGCCGTCCGCCCCTATCGCGTAGATCTCCGCCACATGTCCCCGTGCCGGGTCGACACGACGGCGATCGACCTCCCGCCCGGGGATCACGGCTCCAGATCCATCTCCGGGAGGTCGCTCGGATTGACGATTTGGCCCCCCTCCCAGTCCATGCACCATTTCAGCGCATTCCGTCCAGCTTTCCGGACGCCCCTTCTTCCTGTCCGGTTTTCTGGAACAGCCATCTACCACTCGCGTTCTCCATCTGGTCTCCTGCTACAAATTTATATATCTTGTACATACACCATATCAAATGGAGACGCACCATGACATCGCAACTGCTCATCCGCCTCGATCCCCAACTGAAGGCGCAGATGCAAAAACTGGCCAGGGCCGAAGGTAAGAACGCCAGTCAGGTAGTCAGGGAGCTCGTCGAGGAGTACGTGACGGAAAGAGATATGGCCGGCGCCATCGACCGGCTGTGGAATAGGATAGGTGAGAATCTCAGATCCCGCGGCGTCGAATCGGATGATATCGCCAGAGCGATCACAGAAGTGCGCGGAGCCCGAAAATGAGGGTGGTGGTCGACACCAACGTCTTCATCTCCTCGTTCTTCGGAGGCAATCCTCGCAGGGTGATCGACCTGTGGTCGAACGGCGATATCACCCTCTGCTTCACCAGGGAAATCATCCAGGAATACGTCGAAGTCCTGGAGCGCCTGGGGCTGCGCGAGGACGAAGGACTGAGCGATATCCTGTCCCTCTTCGCCCGCGGTTTCAACTGCCTCTTCACGACCAGGACGCCCGACCTGGAGATCGTCGCCGACGATCCGGACGACGACAAGTTCATCGAGTGCGCCGTGGCCCTGAAAGCCGACTGCGTGATAACCGGAGACAAAGCGCTGCTGGCGGTGGAAAAATACATGAACATCGAAATCACGACACCGGCCCGCTTCCTCGAACACTTCGAAGAAGCATAGCGATCCAGGACGATCAGCCGGGCAGAATCTCCAACGACACTTCTATAATATTCTCCACGAGAAACCCGCATGAGCCTGATCCGCCTGCACGACATCACCAAGCATTACGACGCGAAACCCGTCCTCCGCAACATCTTCTTCCGCCTGGAACAGGGAGATCGCGTCGGCCTGATCGGCAGGAACGGCACTGGCAAGACCACCCTGCTGCGCCTCATCCTCGGCCAGGAAGAGCCAACCCAGGGCCAAGTGCAGGTGGACGAAGGAATCCGCATCGGCTACTTCTCCCAGTTCTCCGAACTCCACGGCGACCGGTCGATCGAAACCATCCTCGACAGCCTGTTCACCCAAGTGCACGCCCTCGACGCCGAACTGAAGGAGATCGAAAAAACCCTCGCCGCCGACCGCGACACCCGAACCGTCGACAGCTTGCTCAGACGCCAGGCGGTCCTCCTGGAACGCATGAACCAGATCGACGGCTGGCACTACCAGAACCGCATCGACACCGTGCTCACTCAGCTCGGTTTCAGCCAGGCCCACCGCACCCGGCCCGTGGAGCAGCTCTCCGGCGGCTGGCGCAACCGCGCCGCCCTGGCGCAGATCCTCCTCCAGGATCCGGACGTGCTCCTGCTCGACGAGCCGACCAACTACCTGGACATCCAGGGCCTGACCTGGCTGGAGCAGTGGCTCGACAAACTGCGCGGCGCCCTGATCCTGGTCTCCCACGACCGCCACTTCCTGGACCGGGTCGTCAACCGCATCGTCGAGATCGAGAACTACCAG
>JBDRBC010000618.1:0-2367 GCA_043823125.1 bacterium
CGGTAACATCCAGGTCCCCGAAATCACGCCGAGCGGCACGTTCCCGCTTGTCCCGGACTATCCGCATGGGCGAGCACACCGCCCGGAGGTGTTCGTCCACCAGTTCGGGAGCGCCAACGCCAAGATCGAGCAGCGCTTCCTCCTGGGCAACGGGGCAAAGCGGTTCACGGTCAGGAAGGCATCTCTCCGAGAATCGGACCGTATCGCGCTGCGTGACTTCTGGGAGAACCACTACGGTCCTTACGGCGCGTTCACCTACAACGCCCCGAATGATGATGGAGTTGGAACCACAGCTTTTATCTGCCGCTTCGCCAACGAGCCGCTGTCGTGGGAGTTTCTTTCGGATGCGGTCTCATCCCTTGGCGTCACACTGATCGAGATCCCGACCAGTTCTCCGACCTACACCCTGAACAACACGGTCACCCGCTTTCCCATCACAGCCCTTCAGGCCGCTCTCCTTTCCCAAGTTCAGGAGATCATCCCGCTTGTCAAGATTCAGCCGCGGGAGCCCGCCTACCCAGCCATCTATGGCTCTGACCGCCGGTGCACCATCGGCGCGCAGCTCTACCAGGCGCGGTTGCTCGACTTCGATGGCATCTCGCAATTCATCGGCAACGAGTCGGACGAGGCCCGGTTCACGTTTGGCAACGCCGACCGCGTCATGCGCGATCTGGCAAACGACGTGGACCTGTTCCGCGCCTCGATTGAGTTCAGCCTCTTCCACATCGGGACTGGCATCAATCTCGATTTGTGGAAGGGCGAGATCGTCAACTGGGGTCTGGACTCCGGTCCCGAATTCCAGGTGACGGCCGCAGACGGCATCTATGAACTCAATCTGTCTTATCCGACCCGCCGCATCTCCCGTACCTGCTGGAAGCAGTTTAACGACGGCCAAGGCTGTCCCTTTGCCACGCAGAGCACCGGCATGGACCTGGTACACTTCCCGAACGCCGATCCAAATACCTGCGACAAGGGTTATGACACCCCGAACGGTTGTCTGGCGCACGGCATGAAGCGATTCTTCGGGGGAATCCTGGCCGAGCCACAGGCGGTCCGCATCAAGGACAACTCTACCGGCACCTGGGGATTCGGGCGGTCCACGGTTACCAGTGTGTCGCTCGTTGCCGAATCAATCTATGACCAGGTGCTTCCGGAGATCTATACCGACAGCAACATGCCGGTGAACTGCAAGATTGCGGCGGGGCGCGAAGAGGGCGACTTCTATAACGCACTGGGGATCGTGGGCGAAGGACCTCTTGGGGCTTTTGGCCGTGGGCATAAGCTCGACGGGCAATTCCATCATGGCTATCCGGGCCCCCTGGGGTTGCGGGAAGTGCTGGGCACCGATCCTGCCGGGACTACCGATTTCTTCTCGCTCGGCCAATCCGGCAACCAGACCGGCGGCGATTGGCGGAAGGCTTTCGCCGGAGCGAGTACATATAAGGATAATTTCGCCGCCGGAACTGCCTTCCTCGAACTCAAGCGACACGATCCCAAGGGCATTCAACTTACTCGCCTGGGCGAGCACGAGATGCAGGCCATTGTTGCCCAGGGCTTGAGCGGCTGGGTATGGACCGCGCCTGGGGTGCGCTCGCAGCAGGTCCTGACCAATCCCATCTGGATCATCATTAATATGCTGCTGCGCGCCCGCGGGCTGCGGTTTGCGGACGCCGCCACAGCCGAGCAGTTGTTCGACGTGAACGCCGCCATTGCCGCCGCGAGCATTTGCGATGAGCAAGTTACGAAGATCGTCGGCAGCGGCACCGCGACGCAGTTCAAGTTCCGGGGCATCCTCCAGGAAGAGAAGCCCCTGCGCGACTGGATTCAGGAAGTACTGATGAACGGCCTCGGCTACTACAGCTTCGCCTTCGGGAAACTCAAGCTGGGCGTGCGCGTCAACTCCTCGGTCGTGGAGGCATTCACCGAAGGAAATATCTTGTTTCAGAGCCTGCAACTCGCCCCACTCAAGCCTTCGTTCAACCACTTGACGGCAAATTTCGCCGATGAGGAATTTGAGTTTGTCACGAACTCGGTTACCGTCTACGACATTGACCACGCGAAGCTGATCGGCGGAGCCGCCTCGCCACTGTTCCTGAAAAGCAACGTGAACCTCTCCGGTTCCTCCAGTAAGTCTCAGGCGGCACGCATCGTCAGCGTCCGGCTGCGCGAGGAACTCGGCGGGATTACCGCCGACCAGTGGAAGCGTGCCCGTCAGATCTCATTCCGAACCACCATACTCGCGCTCAACACTGAGCCGGGCATGGTTTGCTCGATGACGCACCCGGACATGCCGGGCGGCGCGGGGGAGTTCCGTCTTACCGGCTGGCGGCTCAATAAGGACTACTCCATCGATATTCAGGGGCGGAC
>JBDRBC010000619.1:0-7467 GCA_043823125.1 bacterium
GACACATTTTCGTTGGCACCACGAAATCGTTGACAGGTTGCAGAGAAACCGGTTTCGTGGTGGCGCGAATAAATCGTCGACTTCGCCGGGTAACCAGCAGTCCGGCCACGACACCCAGTCCGGCGCTGGAGTTGATACCGGCCGACGTACCAGTTCTCCATTGGTACCAGGCCCATTCCGAGGGGGACGTTCCATGATGACGAATACAACCGCTCCCGATCACCTGTTCGCCCACCGATTCAGTCTCTGCCGTTTTGCGGTACTCTGGATTGTCCCGGTTCTCCTGTTCATGCTGACCGTGACACCGTTCCAGGCCCTGGCCGGCAGTGAAGCCACTCTCGACGGGAAACTGCACATTCAGAACGGCTCCACACCGGAGCACGGCGTGGAAACGCTCGAACTCGAGGAACTCTGGCGGGTCGGTGGTGAGGATGGCGAAGCGATCTTCGGCGTGGTGATCCAGGTTCTCGCCGACGCGGCGGGGAACATCTATCTGCTGGATCTCCAGCTTTCCGAGGTCCAGGTCTACTCCCCCGATGGTGACTATATCCAGACCCTCAGTCGACAGGGTGAGGGACCGGGCGAGGTGAATAATCCGGTGGATATGGTATTGATGCCCAATGAAAACCTCGGTCTGGTCCAGTCCTTTCCGGGCAAGATCATCAAGATCGACCTGCAGGGAAATCCGGCCGGCGATTTCACTCCCGGAGGCAGCGATCCCACCCAGGGCGGCTTCATCAGTCTCATCGACGCCAAGGTCAGCGGCGACGGATTCCTGGCGGGCGGCCTGAAGATTCTCATCGATCAGGAGGCCGGATCCCGTACCAACCTCAACTTCGTCGCCAGCTTCCAGGAGGACGGCACCGAGAATCTCGTCTTCGCCGAACACGGCGTGGTCTTCGATTTCAACGACATCAAGATCCACGAGAAGGACAACTACTTTCCCCACCTACGGCGCTGGACCGCCGGTGCCGACGGCAGGGTTTACATCGCCAGTCACCGCAACCAGTACGCCATCGACGTCTACAACGCCGATGGGAGCCTGGACCGGATCATCGAACGGGAATTCACCTCGTGGCAGCGGAACGACAAGGAAATGGGCCGGATCAACGCACAGATGGATGCGACCCTCTCCCAGATCCCCGCAGAGGTGGAGAGCAGTGTCGAGACCACAGAACCGGATATCACCGCGGTGCGTATCGCCGACGACGGTTCGCTCTGGATCCTGACGAGTCAGGGACAGCGGCAACAACCCGACGGCATCATGCTGACCTACGACGTTTTCGACGCAGACGGCCACTTTCAGAAACAGGTAGCCGTGGCCTGTCCCGGCGACGGGGTCGAGGACGGTCTGCTCTTCATCGGGAATCGGGTGGTGCTGGTGACCGGATTCACCGAGGCGCTGAACATGCTGCAGCGACAGGGCGCGGCGTCCACCACCGACGACGAGGAAGAAGCGGAACCGATGGAGATCGTCTGCTATCAGATCAAGTGATCAACCGAGACGGCAGCAGTCCGCGCGGATATCAGCTGCCTGGACAGTAAGCGGCCAGGGCTTCCATCAGGAGGCCCTGGCCTTGATCTCGATCTTCCTGCCTTGGACCTGCCACACTCACAACTCAGGAGATCGAGGACAGTCCAGCTTCCGTTACTCGATCACCTAGTTTGTCCCGCCGCCCGAATCTTACGCCTCGCCCCCAAAAACCGGCTGCCCCCCCACTCCCGTCGGGATCAGGAGGACTGGACCCGCTCCAGCAGTTCTTCCACCGCCGAAAGCAGCACCTCGGGGTGGTACGGCTTGGTGATGTACTTCGCGACACCGTTTTCCAGGGCGCGCTCATAATCCGACTCGGAGGTCCGCGCCGTCAGAAAGATGACGGGAATCCGCGCGGTCCGACCGTTATTCTGCAATCGCTCCGCCACCACATGTCCACTCCCGGCGGGCATGCCGATGTCCAGGATCAGCAGATCGGGCAGTTCCTTCATGGCTACATTGGTGGCCTGCATGCCGTCCGTGGCGGAGTACACATCGTACCCTGCCGAGCGGAGCCGCATGGAGACACTCTTGACTATCTCCGCCTCGTCGTCCACCACCAGGATCTTCGCCTTGCACATCAGGAAGTCCTCCTCGTCAGGTTCGGCTCGCTCGAAGGCGAACCGCTGGTCGGGGAATGCCGAGGCAACGCCTTTTTACTGGGCGTTCTCCGGCTCGGTACAGAGCAGCGCGGCAGGATCCGGGCTCTCCCCGGGCAACGGCTGGAATTCCAGCGTGTCCAGGTCGATCTGGATCTCACTCATGTTTTCTTCCGCCAGGGTCAACAGGACCGCGGTCTGCTGGAACTCGCCACCGGTCTGCTCGTTTATCCGCACATTGATCCGCCGGAGCAGATTCCGCCCCCCCTTCGGATCGGCCTGGAACGCCAGCGCCAGGAGATTCAACTCGTTCAATATCAAGGTCTTATCGGCTCCACGGCGGAGCTCGCCGCGAGCGACGGATTCGATTCTTGCCAGCACCTCGTTCTCCTGCACCGCGGCGCCCGTTTCGGTCCAGGTCGGCCGGAGCAGGATGACCACCCAGTCCTTGCCGGATTGGTGCCCGCTACCCACCCGGTCGCGGACGAACTCCTGCAAGGCGGAGCGAGGTTCGTAGAGGGGCAGGGTGAAAGTGAAGACCGTCCCCTCGCCTGGTTCGCTGGTCACCGTCAGTTCGCCGTGGTGCAAGTCCACGATCTTCTTGGAGATGGCCAGCCCGAGCCCGGTCCCCCTGATGCCCGGCCCATCTCTGCGTGACCCCTGGACGAAGGAATCGAAGATCACGGTCTGGTCCTCGGGGGCGATACCGGGCCCGTTGTCACTCACCGACACCTGCACCGAATCGGCACTGTTGGCGGCCATGATCTTGATCAACCCGCCAGCGTCCGTGAATTTGTGCGCATTCCCCACCAGGTTCACCACCACCTGGGTGATCATGTCCGCGTCCGCGAGGACCGGCAGGAGGTCCTCCTGGAACTCCAGCTCCAGGATCTGGTCGCGGCTCTGACAGCGGGGAATCATGTCCCGCTGGCAGCGATGCAGGATCGCCCCGATATCGGTCCTGCCCCGCAGCGGAAACCGCTTACCCGCCTCGATACGCTGCATGTCGAGCAGGTCGTTGATCAAGGTGGCCAGCCGGTCACAATTCCGGAGCGCCGAGTCGAGGCAGTCCGCCTGTTCGGCGTTGATCAGGCCGGTGACCTCGTCCCGCACCAGCCCGACGAAATCCTTGATGATGGTCAACGGCGTCCGCAGCTCGTGGGACGCCACGGAGATGAACTCCGTCTTGAGCGCATCCAGTTTCTCCAGTTGGGCGTTGGCGGCCCGCAACTCGTCCAGCAGTCGTAGCTGGTGTTGCTCTTTCTGCTTCAGCCGGCAGAAGGTGCGCACCTTGCTCCGGAGAAGATCGGGATCCACCGGCCGACAGAGACAGTCGATCAAACCCGATCCGTATTCCTGAAAGTTCTGGGGACAGTGCTGGCGTTTACCCATGCTGAAGATGATCGGCACCTGCTTGGTGCGCAGGTTGCCCCGGATCAGCCGCGCCACCTCGAAGCCGTCCATCTCCGGCAACTGCGACTCCAGCAGCACCACGGCAAAATCGCGCTCCCAGATCAGACCGAGCGCTTCATTGCCCGAGCGCGCGTGGAGCACCTTGACATCCGGCCACTGCAGCAGACGCTCCATGGCGATCCGATTGTCCGCTTGGTGATCGACGATGAGGATCTCGACCCGTTCCTGAGGCAGTTTTTCAGCTTCGCTGGTCACCTGCGACTGCTCCCGCACTGAGTGAAACTTCCGAGCCACCGGATCTCCGGTTTCGCCGGGCTGGAAGGATCAGGCGGCAACTTTTGCCGCCCCACCATTTCTCATCCGTTACGAATCCGGAAATACCGCTCGATTCCGGGGGATCATTCCCGGTCATGACAGCGATCACTTATTCTTGCCTCCAGGCGGCAAGTGATGTGCCAGATGAACCGGCGGCCCGGATTCGGATTGCCGTCGATCCGCTGAGCTGCCATGATGCAGTTCGGAACCAGGCCCCAGGGGCGGCAGCTCAGCCACACCTTGATTCACAACGGGACCGGAACGAACGGAACTATCCGCATGAACCGTGATCGGCGGCTCGCTCTTCAGTTGGTGATGTTCGGATTGCTGGTCTTACCTGCCACCCGGCTCCGAGCCGAGGACTTCCCTATCCCGGCCGGGGAATTCGCGCTTACCCACTATGTCTGCCAGCGGATAGATACACCGCCAGTCATCGACGGCAGACTCGACGATCCGGCCTGGGAACAGGCCGATTGGACAGACGATTTCGTGGACATCGAGGGCGCGGCCGGACCCGCGCCACGGTTCTTCACCCGAGTGAAGATGCTGTGGGACGTCGGGTTCTTCTATGTGGCTGCTCTGATGGAAGAACCCGACGTCTGGGCCAGTCTCACCCGGCGCGACGCGGTGATCTATCACGACAATGACTTCGAGGTATTCATCGACCCCGACGGCGACAACCACCTGTATTACGAGCTGGAGATCAACGCCCTCGGCACGGTCTGGGACCTGCTGCTCATCAAACCGTACCGCGACGGCGGCCCGGCGGTGAACGCCTGGGACATCCAGGGCTTACAGACCGGCGTCAACGTGTTGGGCAGTCTCAACGATCCCACCGACACGGACGGCGGCTGGAGCGTGGAGCTCGCGTTTCCGTGGGAAGTGCTCGGGCAGTGCGCCAACCGGCCCGCGCCGCCTGAAGAGGGCGATATCTGGCGAGTCAACTTCTCGCGCGTGGAGTGGCAGACCGAGGCGTTGGGCACCCGCTACACCAAGGTCAGGGATCCCGAGACGGATCAGCCGCTGCCGGAGGCCAACTGGGTCTGGTCGCCGCAGGGATTGATCAACATGCACTACCCGGAGATGTGGGGCAACGTGGTCTTCGTCTCCGGAGTGACGTCGCGGGAGGATCCGGTCACACCACCATCAGCGCCGGCGCGGCGCGGCATGCAGGTTTACTACCAGCAGAAAAGGTGGCACGCCAGCCACGGCAGCTTCGCCGCCAGTGTGGAGCTGCTGGATCTCCCCCGAAACTGGCGTTGGCCGGGCCACGAATTGACGGCCACCGCGTCCAGTTTCGAATTCTCCGGGCCCACCGCTGGCGGTCGCCTGTACGTGAACCACCTCGGTCGCTGCTGGCTGATCCCGGACGACCTGGCCAGCCAGTGACCCCGACGATACGGAAGTTTTCCGCATGAACCTTCTGCCGGTGGACTGGCTCATCATCGCCGCTGTGATGGCGGTCATGCTGTACGGGATCCGGATGAGCCGGCGCCACATGCGGAGCGTGGCCGACTTCCTGGCCGCCGGCCGCACCGCCGGGCGCTACGCCATCGCCGTCTCCCAGGGCGTGGCCATGCTGGGCGCCATCAGCATCGTCGCCTATCTCGAGATGAACTACGTGGCCGGCTTCTGCATGTCGTGGTGGGGCATGACAATGAACATCGTGATGCTGGCCATCACGTTGTCGGGCTGGGTGATCTACCGTTTCCGCGAGACCCGCTGTCTGACCCTGGCCGAGTTCTTCGAGCGCCGCTATAGCCGCAACTTCCGGGTCTTCGCCGGGCTCATCGCTTTCCTGTCCGGCTTGATCAACTTCGGCATCTTCCCGGCCGTGGGAGCGCGCTTCTTCATCTACTTCTGCGGCTTCCCCCACCGGTTCGATCTGCTCGGACTCGAGCTGCCGACCTTCCCGCTGGTGATGATCGTCCTGCTGGGCTGCGCCCTCTTTTTCGTGTTCAACGGCGGACAGATCGCTGTCATCGTCACCGACTTCATCCAGGGCACCTTCGTCAACCTGACCTTCGTGGTGGTGGTGGTCTTCCTGCTGGTGGTGGTGGACTGGGACCAGATCTTCACCGCCCTGGCCACGGCCCCGGCCAACGCCTCGCTGGTGGACCCCTTCCGCACCAGCCACGTGAAGGACTTCAATTTCTGGTATTTCCTCATCGGTGTGTTCGGCAACATCTACGGCGCCATGTCGTGGCAGGGCACCCAGGCGTACAACGCTTCCGCCACCAGCGCCCACGAGGCCAAGATGGGCAACGCCCTGAGCATGTGGCGCAACCTGCCCCAGACCACCATGCTGCTGTTCGTGCCCATCATCGCCTACACGGTGATGCACCACGCCGACTTCGCCAGCCTGGCGGCCACGGTGAACGGTAAACTGGCCGGGGTGGAACAGGAAGCGATCCAGAGTCAGCTCCGGATCCCGCTGATCCTGGTGGGACTGTTGCCCGCCGGCTTGATGGGAGCCTTCGCCGCCGTGATGCTGGCGGCGTTCATCAGCACCCACGACACCTACCTGCACTCCTGGGGCAGCATCTTCGTGCAGGACGTGATCCTGCCGTTCCGCCAGCGGCCGCTCACCCAGCGACAGCATCTGCTGGTGCTGCGCTGGGCAATCATCGGGGTGGCGATCTTCATCTTCTGCTTCAGCATGCTGTTCCAGCAGAGCGAATACATCATGCTGTTCTTCGCCATCACCGGCGCCATCTTCCTGGGCGGCTCCGGGGCCGTGATCATCGGTGGACTCTACTGGAAACACGGCACCACCAGTGCGGCCTGGAGCGCCATGATCACCGGCTCCACCATCGCGGTGGCGGGGGTGATCTGCCTGCAGCTCGATCCGGAGTTTCCCCTCAACGGACAGGTCTTCTACGCCATCACCATGGCGACCTCGGTGCTGGTCTATGTACTCGTGTCGTTGCTGGGCAAACGGCAGCGATTCGATCTCGACCGTCTGCTGCGACGAGGCAGCTATCGAGTGGCGAGCGATCACGAGCGGACCGAATCGCTGCCGGCCCGCGGCTGGCGGATGCTCGGCATGGGCAAGGAGTTCACTCGCGGCGACCGGGTGATTTACCTCGCCACGTATACCTGGAACGTCACCTGGTTCTTGCTTTTTGTGGGCGGGACGATCTACAGCCTGTCCCACGACGTCCCCGCAGCAACCTGGCAGGATTTCTGGCGGGTCTACCTGTATATCCAGCTCGCCGTGGCCGTGCTGGTGATTGTCTGGTTCACCATCGGCGGGTTGTTCAATATCCGCGACATGTTCAGGCGCCTGACCGCAGCGCACCGTGATGCGGCGGACGATGGTGTGGTGCGGGAGTAGGCAGAAAAAACGACGACCCCGGAGTCGATCCGGAGTCGCCGCCATTAGCTCAGGAGATCACTTCAGCAACACCATCTGCCGTGTCTGGCAGAAGTTCACGGTTTCCAGCCGGTACAGATACATTCCCGAACCGACCTGACGACCCAGATCGTCGCGACCATACCAGGTGACCTCGTGCTGCCCGGCCGACATGGTTTCGGCCGCCAGCGTGGCCACCCGGCTACCGGTCACCGTGTAGACCGACAGGTTCACCGTCTGCGCCGCCGGCA
>JBDRBC010000620.1:0-8191 GCA_043823125.1 bacterium
CTCAGCCCGAGTGTCACCAGCTCGCTGTCCCAGGCAGCCCGGACCGTCTTGTGCCAGCGTCGGTCCAGGAAGGTCTCTTCCTCCGGCCTGGCCATCCAGTAGATACAGGACGCCGCCAGCAGCAGGAACCAGGCGATGAAAGCCAGCGAGACGATCAAGCGAGAGCTCGGTGCCGGGAGGTTGGCGGTTGTGGTACTCATGTTTCGCCCCCGTTCTGGGGAAAGGTGCCTTCTATTTCAGTCTTCGGCGCTGATCCGCAGGGCTGAAGGCCGGATTGATCCGACTGTCCCGCGACCTCAGCAACAGGAGTACAAGCGTGGATGCTCGTGAATTGCTCGCGATCGACATTCGCCAGGTGATGATCACACTGGTCCTGTGCCTCATGGTCGGGATCGGACTGGCCAGTGCCGTCGCCAACGAGCCGGTACGGATCCAGAATCCGGACGAGCCCACGGCCGGTGTCGTGATCATGTCCCTCGAGGAACTGTGGCGTGTGGGGGGCGAGGACGACGAGCAGCTGTTGCTGGGGGTGGTGGTCGATGCGATCACGGACGCCGAGGGCAACATCTACTTGCTGGACACGCAGCTCTCCTCGGTGCAGGTGATCTCACCCGCTGGCGAATTTCTGCGGACCTTGAGCCGGGAAGGGGAGGGTCCCGGCGAGATCCGACGCGCTGCCGGCATCCAGTGGCTTCCCGACGGCTCCCTCGGGCTGGTTCAGGCCATGCCGGGAAAGGTGGTCCGGATCGATACAGCGGGCGATCCCCTTGGCAGCATGATTCCCGGTGGTGACGATCCCACCGCGGGTGGACGATTCATGCTCCGCGATCTCTTCTGCCGGCAGGGCCGGATCGTGGCCGCCGGTTCTCGTATGACGCGGACCGACACCGGTGGCAACATGCAGAGTTTCGTCTCCGCCTTCGCTACCGACGGGAGGGAAATCCAGCAATACTTCACTGACGAGGCCGCCTTCGACTTCCGGAATCCGGTCTGGGTGGAGAAGGATCGGTACAACGTGTTCGGGGGGCGCTGGGCCCTCGGGCCCGACGGGCAGATCTTCGCCGCCCGGGAGCGGGATCGGTACTCGGTGTCGGTCTATACCGCGGACGGCGAGCTGGAACGGTTCATCGAACGGGAAGTCGCCGCACACCGCCGGAGTGATCGGGAAAAGGAGCGGGTGGCGGCGGGAATGGCCCCCCGGGGACGGTTCATGCGGGACATCACGGTGACGGTGGAAGATACCGCTCCAGTCATTTCCAGCCTGCGCGTGGACGACCAGGGACGGCTCTGGGTTCTGTCCAGCCAGGGCAACCGTAACCAGCCCGACGGAGTCTTCTGCAGCTACGATATCTTCGACGCCGAGGGGAGTTACATCCACCAGCTCCAGGTGGCCGGTCCGGGCGACGCCCTGCAGGATCGCCTCATCTTTCTCGATGAGGACCGATTGATCCGGATCACCGGCGTGGCCGACGCCATCGCGGTCATGCGGGGGCGGGTGGCCAACAGTGATCCGGTTCTGGACGAAGAGGAGGAGGAAGCCGCCGAGGAAACAGAGCCGCTGGAGGTCATTTGTTACAAGATCGTTACAAAACTCCCCCAGACATATCTGCACTAGAATGGCTTAATTACTCCTTTGGTGATGACAACATGATCGCAGAACAGTTGGATGGCAGGATGCGCAAGGAACCCCTTGCTGCCGGTCTGTCGTTTCTCCTGGTTCCTTGCGCCACGTTTTCGGCCTGGTCTGCCTGTGACGAGATTTCCCCACGGGATTTCTTGCCCGGCGATGATCTCTGCGTCGATGCCCAGCGCGACGGCGCTTTTCAGATGGCCTTATTTCAAGAGCATCATCTTCCGCACCAGGGTCTTCTCCGGCGTCGTCAACCGGTAGAAGTACACCCCCGACGAGGTCCGCGCCCCGCGTCCGTCCGTGCCGTCCCAGACCACAACGTGCTGCCCGGCGGGATGAAAGCCCTGGGCCAGCGTCTTCACCAGCCGCCCCTCCACATCGTAGATCCGGAGCTGGAGCTGTTGCCCCACCGGCAGGGCGAATTCGATGGCCGTACAGGGATTGAACGGGTTGGGCTGGTTCTGGGTCAGCGCCAATCTGGTCACGATCGTCTCGGGCACCCCGGTCAGATTGTTGATGGTGAAGTCGCCGTTTGAAATATCCTCCCCCGGATTCTGCGCGGCGTCCAGGCAGACGATCTTGAGCCGGCACCCGGTCTCTAGAATCGAAGGGACGTCCCACTCCCAGGAGCCGGCGAAGGTGCCGGTGGCCAGGGTGTCGGGCCAGGTAATGCCGCCGTCGATGGACAGGATGATGTGGGTCAGGACCACGCCGAAGTTGTCACTGGCGTTCCACTCGACCGTGTGGAAGTGGCCGGCGCCGCCCGCGATGTTCTCGCCGCCGTCGGGGCTGGTCACGGTGACCGTGGGAGCTTCGGTGTCCACGTCGTTGATGGCGTATCCGGTCAGCAGGAAGTCGTCGACGCCGGCCTCGACGATGGAGCCGCCGCCTTCATCCGAGGCGATGAAACGGAAGCGCACCGTGCTGGTCAGGTCGACATGATCTTCCACCTGGAAGCTGTAGTTCGTCCAGATTCGCAACGAGGTGCTGTTATTCTCCAGGTTGACCCAGGTGACGTCGTCATCGGTGACCTGTACCACCCAGAAATCCTCGCCGGGCAAGAACCCGGTATCGTTGGTGTACCACCGCTTGTACTGGACGGTGACCGCCGAGTAGCCTGCCAGATCGAACCAGGGGGAGAGCAGGGTGGTCTTGCCGCCGTCCACATCGGCGGTGCCCTGGACGGCGCCGGGGGCGGCGTTGCCGGTGATGTAACACTGAGTGCCCGGGGCCGGCGTGGCGTCATCCTCGGGCTGTACCTCGACAAAGTCCTCCCAGGTGCCGACGGGATCGGCCCGGAGCCAGTGTCCGCTCGTGGCGTCGTCACCCACATCGCCGACAGTCCAGCCCTGGTGGCTTTCCATGTCGTCGTCGAGAAAGGTGACGACGCCACCCACGTAGAACGTGAACGTGTTGAACGGCGCCCCGGCGGGGGCGACCGAATCGTTCCCCGCACCGTCCCGGCTGGTGAGCCAGTACTGCACGATGGAGCCGGTTGCCTGGCCGGGGATCTCGGCTTGATACAGACCGGTCGGGCTGTCGATGAGTGTCATGGTCAGCTCGAAGGGGCCGCCGCTGGTGGAAGATGTGTAATAAAAGTGTTGCTCCGCCACCGCCGAGTAATCGGTGATGTTGGTGTTGATGACATAGGGGCCCACGGTATCGTCGGTGTGTGGATACTCGGTGGTGTTGAGAATGTATGGTCCCAGGATGTCGACCAACTCGAAGTCCGCCAGCGTGGTCTGGTCCTCGACGATGGACACGTTATAGGTCGTGTCCGGGGCGAAGCTCTCGTGCGTCGCCACCACCGTGAAGGTGCCGACGGGCACGTTGCCCAGGTAATGCCCGGACAGATCGCTGAACAGGGCTCGCGAGGCCTCCACCACCCGGATGGAGGCGCCGTCCACGGGCGTACCGCCGCCGGTGAGGTTGGTCACATCACCTTCCAGACTGCCCAGCGGCTGGTAAGCGTAGGCTTGAAATGAGATGGCTCGCCCGGCGACCAAGATGGCGGCACCGGTGGCGTAGCGATTCCAGTACGTGTACTGCAGGCCGTCCGATTTGTCCTGATTCTGGATGCCGACGGTGCAGAAGCCGTCCGCCGAATCGGTGTTGAAGACGGTATTGTACTGGCAGGTGATCATGCCGTCGGTGGTGCCGGTATTGTAATACGCCGGATCGAACAGGATGACCTGGAACGTGTTCACGGCGTTGTTGGTCTCGAGACGGCACCGACTCCACTCGATGATGAAACGGTGGTTGGCCAGATCGTACCAGGAGAAGACCCCGCCGCCGCTGCCGAGGTAGAGGTCGTCCCAGAACGGGGCGATCATCGCCTCCGGACCGCCGGCGCACGGTAAGGTCTTGTTGTACCAGAGCCGGACGTAGGTCACGCCCATGGCCAGCCAGCCGTTGGAGCAGACCGAGATCTTGTCGTAGGACTGGCCGTAGAAGGTGAAATCGAACGGCAGGTCCACGGTGCGGGTATCGTCCTGGCCGGTGCCAAAATCGGTCAAGCCGACAGACGCGCCGTCGCCGCCATAGGTGGGATCGATCTCGACCCAGCTGTAGACGGGGGCGGTGTCGTAAGCAGTGTCCGTGTTGTCGATGGCGTAATAGCCGTGGTTGTCGGGTCCCACGGGGTCGGTGCTGGAAGTGAAGCCGACATTCGACTGGAAGATCACGGTGTCGCTGGTGCCGTCGTGGAAGTCCATGACCATCTCGAAGGTGGCCAGATGGCCCAGGAAGCATCGTTCGCTCACACTGATGCTGAAGGTGTCGGAGGTCTGCGCCGTGGCGCCCACGGCGATGGGTCCGAAGACCCCGACCGCATCGGTGACCTCGATCCAGGGGCTCAGGCTCGACAGGATGGCGTCGGCGCCGCTGATATCCACGGTTCCGACGTTGCGCACCACCATGAACGCCAGCCCGGATTCGCCCGGATCCAGATCGCCGCCCGGGGTGGTGTAGTAGGCGTCCTCGGCGGCACAGGCCGCGCCGGCGACGGTGAGTTCCAGCAGGTTGGTCCAGGTCTCGCCGCCGTCCGTCGTCTCGAGGATCAGTTCCACGACCCGGCCCGCCGGTGTGCTGCTGGCCAGGCTGAAGACGTTATCGGTCGCGCCCCAGACGGAACCGCCGGCGCTGATGGCTCCGAACGACACCTCGCCTTGAATGATGCTCACATAGGGATCCGCACAGATCAGCGTCCCGGTGACCCCGAACGCGGTGGCACTGCCGATATTGGTCACCTGCAAAGCGAGCTCGATGGTCTCGCCCGGGTTGACCAGACCGTCACCGTTGCCGCTGCTTTGACCGCTTTTGTCGTCATCCACCACCTGGCTCGCGAAGGTCACGTGCGTGCCCACCGAGCCCAGATTCACGCTGCCCTGATACGGAATGAAGTTGTGGTGCATCACCGTGACCAGGAGCGTCCCCGCGCTGTGGAGGGGCAGTGCGAACCGCACTGCGCCCAGGCCGTCGGTGTACCCGGTCACGAGAATCTCCCCGTCCTTGTAGAGCGCGACCTTGCTGTCGGGCAGCGGCAAAGAGCCGGCGTCCTCCACCGTGACGGTGACGCCGCTGGCACCCACCGCCAGATTGGCCGGATGGCTCACGGTGAGATACTCGGGGCGAGCCGTCCAGATTTCCGTTCCCGGATCACCCATCAGGTTGTTCCAGACGCACCAGATCTCGGCCGTGTTCGGATGGTTGGTGATGTAGTTGTTGTACATCTCGATCTTACCGTTGCTCAGGGCGGGCCCCACCCGCCAGTCGCCGCTGTTGAGCACCCCATCCAGGATGCCCAGGAAGAAGCAGTTGTTCTCTCGCGTATGGGTGCCGATGGTGGCGATGCCGACACAGGCGATGGCGCCGCCGTTGCCGTCCCGCAAGAACGCCTCGGAACGACAGTGGGTGTCGGCCTTGAACGAACCGGTATCGCAGGTGATGACCACCGCGAAGGGAAACTTCCCGTCGTTGCTTAGGCCGTCGATGTCGCCGGGTTGAATACCGCTCATGTCGTAGAAGCCGCGGTAGGTGGCGATGGTGCCGCCCTTGTTGTAATTGGTGAGCATCACGCTGTCGTTGCCGTTCCACACCGTGTCGATCTCGCTGTAACCGTAATTGATCAGGTGGTGCTTGACCAACTGGTTCACGTGGACGCAGCTCATTCCCGAAGCGGCCGGATCGCCAACCAGCGCCGCCCGGCTGAACCAGTTCGGGTCGCTGCCCATGAGCGGATCGTTCTCGTAGCTGACGATCTTGGCCACGATGTTGTGCAGATCGGTGGTGGACCGGATGGAGAGGCGCCCGATGTGGATGTCGGGAACGATGTCGGCGCCGTCCAGCAGGGTGTAATAGTGGTCGCCCTCGCCGGTAAGCCCCGAGAGGGGTTCGGAGTTGGTGGGGATCTGGTAACTGCCGGTGGCGTCGCCCACCAGACAGACGAACTCCAGCGGAATGGTGTAGGTGTCGTAGGCCGTCTGGAGATAGTTCTGGATGTCGGCAGGCAGACTGCCGGTTTCCGTGGTGGTGGCGACCACCACGTTGTACCCCTGGCGACGGCGCCAGTCGAGCAACGGCTCGAGTTCCGACAGGATCGTGGCGTTGTCGGGACAGATGTACAGGAATGAACCGGGACCCACCGCGCTCTTATCGCCTTCGTAATTCAGGATCGAGTGCCGGTACAGGTTGTCGAAGGACTCCGTGACGATACCGCGCCGTTGCGGTCTGGGGTTGCGATCATCCGTCCCACCGAAGGTTAGCTCGATGGTTTGCCGGTAGGCCACTTCCACCTCACCTCGGGCCGGATCGTACCGCAACGGATGGAAGGTTACCGGGATCACGCGTTGATCACGCATGATGGCCGGTTCACCCACGGTCACCAGTGGGGTGTCGCCGAATCCCTGGCGGGTGTAATACGTTTCGTTGCGTACGAGGCTCTTGGCGTCGTCCGGCTGGAGGGGCATCAACTTGTAGCCGGCCAGGGTCCTGGTCTCCGTCCGTACCACCCGCAGCTCGACCGCGGCAAAATCCGGAATGGCGACCAGTCGCGAGATACTCGGGAGACTCGCCTCGCCGTCCTGGCCGTAGAATGCGCCACCGGGCAGGGAGAGCAGCTGGTAGGTTTCGCCCTCCAGCACTGCCTCGTCGCGTTGCAAGCGCGGGAATTCCACTTCCAGGGTCAGCACGTCGCCGCTGGCTCTGGTGACCTGGAAAACGGGCGTGCCGTCGTCCTTGCCGGATAACAGAGTGATATCCTGACCACTCGCCGCCGCTAACACGGCGTTGGTTCCCGAGCAGATCAAACCGATCACGATAAAAGCACACAGTAGCCTGTGCATCGCCGCCTCCATCCATCAAAATAAGAGGGGACTGGTGGGTATTCCCCAGTGGTGCCCGAACGTTCGAATCGGGATCAATGAATCGGACTTGATTATACAGCATTTCCCACACCGAGTGTGAGTGGAGTCTCTTATGAAGGCATTTGTGATGTGCCCCCATTTCTCGACACCAGATCCATACGACGCCACCGATCTTGTGTCGCCCTCGCTTCTGATCCGCTCCTGAAGTGCGATATTGACGGATTGTAGTGGATTTGACCTGTTCTGACGACGAGACAGACGAACCCCGGCCCCGGCCTCTCTGAAGCCTGATCTGGAGTTATCCGGCTTGGCCCGAGTCCCCTCAGGCCGCGTTGCCGACAAGGCTACGCCTCAATTCCGGCCTCTTCTGCTTGATCCGTCCGGCTGCCAGCGCCAACATCACAATCAACGACAGCCCGACTCGTAGCTCCATCTTTGTTTGGCCGCGTATGTAATGACCTTCGAACCCGAACGATGTGTCCAGTAGGCTGTAGAGCCGCTCGACTTGTGCTTATCATCGCCACGGGCGACCTCCTTGTCTGGTTTCTTTCAGCGTCGTAACCGAATTTTACCAGACTCTCGGGCGGTCGCCCATTCTCGTTTTCGCCGTGGGGTCAATATCCCGGCACCGGGCTGTCTCAAACCCGTAACTCCCGTGTTCTTCGTCAAATCCCGGGGTAAAGTGGTTTTCGGGGAGCCGGGAAGCCGCTTGGGGGCACGGGGTTACTTGCATCGCAAATGCCCTTGGGGGGTGGGGTGATTTTTTGGGATTTTTGGGTGGTGTACCCGGATGCACTGCAGCCATTGCTCCCGAATTGTCAGGGACCTAAATCTCTCGGGGGAAGCTCGATCCGGTCTTGCACATTATAAGTTGTTCTATATTTCGGAAATCTCCCTCCGCCGCAACTCGATGACCGGCGCCTCGGTCCCGCACCCCAGCCGGAACGGCGCCCAGTGACCGGCCCCCGCCGTGGTGTACAGCTGACTCTTGCCACTCTGGTAATGCCCCCACGGGTGCCGGGTAGTGCCCAGCAGTGAGAGGATGGAGCGCCCCGCCACCGCCACCTGGCCGCCGTGGGTATGTCCGGCCAGGGTCAGGTCGATGCCGTGCCGGGTCGCCGCCCTGAAGATGTTGGGCCGATGACTCAGCAGGATCCGGAATGAATCGGGGCGAACGTGGTGGAAGGCGGACTCCAGG
>JBDRBC010000621.1:0-2599 GCA_043823125.1 bacterium
GACGCCGCCGGCAACGGGCTGGCGGCGGCCTTCGCCTGGAGCTTCTGGACCGCCACCGACGCCGTGATCCTGCAGAACACCATGCCGGTCAACGGCGCCACCGGGGTGCCCATCAACAGCACGGTCTGGCTGCAGTTCTCCCGGGACATGAACATGGCCAGCCTGAGCGGCGGCGTGACGGTGACCAGCCCGGACAAGGCCGAGCACAGCTTCTCGGTGGACGCCTCGGGCAACGTGGCGACCCTGACCTTCGACGACGACTTGCCGGCCAGCAAGACCATCACCGTGTCCCTCTCCACCAATGTCCAGGCCCACGACGGCACGCCGCTGGCGGCGGCGACCAGCTTCTCGTTCACCACCGGCAGTACGGCCGACGACACGCCGCCCAACCTGCTGTCCCTGGAGCCGACGGACGGTTCGGTCATCCCCACCAGCACGAACTTCGTGCGCCTGACCTTCGACGAGGCCATCGACGACTCGTCCCTGACCCCGACCCTGGTCAGCGGCCAGTTCATGCTGAGCCTGACCTCCACCGACGATGTCGGCGTCTGGACCGAGAACGGCAGCGTGTTCACCATCGGCCTGGACCCGCCGTTGATCCCGGGATCCATCTTCCGGGTGGTGTTCGAATCCTTCGCGGACATCCATGGCAACGTCAATACCACCGGCTTCGAGTGGGAGGTGACGGTGGCCGGTACGGCCGTGAACTTCCCACTGGAAGATGACTGGATAATGGCCTACTGGGGCACTTGGTGGGAGTATCCGATCCGGAGCACGGGCGCTTACCAGATGTTCACCAAGTACGAGGCGCAGACCGGCGACGAGTGGTGGCGCTATGAGCTCGGCTTCCGGGGGGGATCCGATCCGCCGAAATCGCAGTTTGATTTCACCGATTACGATCGCCTGCGCCTGACCACCTCGGGGATCCTGTTCCTCGGCTTCCACGAGGACAAAGAACCACCCGAGGAGGACTTCGACCTCACCTTCGTCCCGCCCGTGGAATACCTGCGCTTACCGCTGACGACGGACGAATGGGGTGGCACCTCGCAGTTCGACCCCACCCCACCGGCCGGGGAACCGTCCCAGGTGGAGTACACGGTGGAGGTCTTGCCTGGCAGTTTCGACGTGCTCGGTCCGTCCCTCGAAAGGAAGGATGATCCGGTCGAGACCACCATCATCTGGCCAAGCTGTCGCAAGCTGGTCACCACCCACGAACTGTCCGACGGTGAGACGACCTACGGGACCGGTGTCGATACCTTGTGGGTCTCCCCCGGCATCGGCATCGTGCGCAAGTGGTCCGAGTTCATCGAGGATCAAACCATCTACCGCACCGATGCGAGCCTGGGCATGGCCGGTTTCGAGAGCGACTTCGACGACGAGTGACGGGGTACCGGACGGATTGAAGCACCGGGGCGTCGGATTTCGATCTGGCGCCCCGGGCTATTGTTCCGGAGCTCCCATCCTGGTGAGCGCACCCGAGAAACGCTTGCTCGGCGAGAAAGAGCTGAACGCCGTCAACGGGGGCATCACCACGGGTTCCTGCGGGATGACTTACTGCGGCGGCTGGAATTGCGGCCCCGCTCATGGCATGGAGATCCGGTCCATCCATCCGTTCTGCCCCTGGCCGGACCCGACGAATGCCTGTGTCTCCGATTACTGTTCACCCGTCTCCTTGAACGTGAATCTCTGCGCCTGAAGATGCCGTTTCCTTGTGCCGGACCACTGGCACGATGTACCTTTTCTGTCACCTGAACCGAGGTGACAGAAAGGTGCATCATGTCCTGGTCTCCCCTGACCCGAATTCGTTTGCCGATCCTGCTGCTGATATTGCTTCTTCCCTCCGGATGCGACCGCCCCGCGGAAATCGAACGGCCGACCAACGTCATCCTGATCTCCATCGACACCTTGCGCGCCGATCATCTGGGGTGCTACGGCTACCCGCGCCCCACGTCGCCCACCCTGGACCGCCTCGCCGCCGGCGGCATCGTGTTCGAGGACGTCTCGAGCAGCGCGCCCTGGACCCTGCCCGCCCACGCCTCCCTGTTGACCGGCCTGTACCCCAACCGGAACGGCATGAAATCGCACGACAACTTCCTGCCCGAGCAGGTGTCCAGCCTAGCCGAACTGCTCCAGCGAGCCGGATTCGTGACGTCGGCCGTGGTCAACTCGCACAATCTCAGCCAGCGCTACGGGCTCGATCGCGGCTTCGCCAGCTACACCTACATCGAAGAGGATGTCGAGCAACGGGAACATTCGGCGGTGGAGGAGACGGCCGCCCGGTGGTTGACGGCGCATACCGGCGAGCCGTTTTCCCTGTTCCTGCACTACTTCGACGTGCACAGCGATTACCGTTCGCTGCCCGCTTACGAGGAACAGTTCGTCCGCCCCTACCACGGCGAGGCCGACGGCAGCACCGAGCAGATGCTGGCCTTTCGACGGGGAAAGCTGACCCTGGATCACGAGGACACCGCACACCTGGTCGATCTCTACGACGCCGGCATCCGGCAGATGGACGACGGCATCGCCCGTCTGCACGCGCTGCTCGACAGTCTCGGCTACGTGGACAACACCTTGTTGCTGATCACCTCGGATCACGGCG
>JBDRBC010000622.1:0-2496 GCA_043823125.1 bacterium
CACCTGCGCCACACTGCCGTCGCTATCCACCAACAGCCGGGCGCGCACCGTGCCCGACACCCGGTTCTAGAGCATCTCCTCGGTGTACTCGGGTTTGATCCGCCCGATCAACACCGGCGCGGAGGACACGGTACTCAGGGGGGCCAGCTCGCCGGTCAGATCAGCCTCGTTGGCCACGAGATCGTCCGGGTCCTTGTCCAGGGTGTTACCCCGTTTGGAGACGATCCCCGTGGTGCCACCGCCGACGCCCTGACCGAGCCCGTGGGCGAACACCTTGCGCACGCCGTACACCCGTCGCGGCTCCGGTTCGGGTTCGGACGCGGGCTCCGGCGGTTCCTCGGCCGGCGGCGGTTCGATGGCCGGCGCCGCCTCTTCCTGAGCCAGTTCCGGTGTGGCGGACAGGTCTTCCGGTTCTTCCGGTTTCGGTACCGGCAGTCCAGGCTCCGGTTCCTCGATCAACAAGGTGGCTCGGCGGGCCTCCTGGCTGCGGTAGACCAGCGGGGGGAGGTCGACGGCCAGTAACAGGAAGCCCAAGCCGACGGCCAGCAAGAGGGAGGAGCCGAGGGCGCCACGGAAGATCCGCTCGCCACTCGAGTTTTTCCGCCAGGCAGGATCCTCGTAGGACTGCAGCAATTTCCGGTAGATGTCGCGTTGCTCGGTCACGGCTACTCCTCCCTCAGAACCAGCAGGGAGAAATTGGAGAAACTCGCCTGGGCGCAGGTGTACATGACCTTTTTGATGACCGCGAAGTCGAGCCGGCGGTCGCACTGGATGGTGACCTCGTTCTGCTGTCCCGTCAGCCCGGTGGCCCGGGCGATACCGAGCAGCTCGTCCTGCAGCTCGACGATGAGCAGGGAATCCGCCCCGGCGATCCGAGGCAACGGCACGACCCGACGTCCGTCGATGTTCACGCTGGTGGTGGTGATCTCGACGTTCAGTGTGGGGGTGGGTTGTTCCTGGCTGGCCGATTCCGGCAGTTGCAGGTCCGTGGCCGCCGTGACGAGATTTCCTTCCACCGAAAAACTCTTCAGCAGGAAGACGAGCAGGATGGTCAGCATGTCCACCAGGGACGTGAGCTGCGGCTTGGCCACCCCGTTGGTGTGACCGCCCGCCGCGGGCCGGCGCAGGTTTCTAGTGAGCAGCATCGCTGCCTCCTGCGCCGACCCCGGGGGCTGGATCCGCCGTCTTCGTGCGGTCGAGATTGGTGCCGGCGGCCAGACCCACGTCCATGAATCCGGCGTGTCGGCAGTGGTCCATGCAGTCCACGATGTCGGCGAACAACACACCGTCGTCGATGGCGATGACGATGTTCTGCGGGTAGGAGGCTGTGACGGTCGAATCCGTCCCGGTCGGCGCCAGCTGCGCCAGCGGTGCCAGGGCGGCGGTCAGGGCCGCGAAATCGTAGCCGCTGTCCGGTCCCTCGAGTATGGGCAGGGACGCCAGGATGAACTCGCCCCGGGTCACTGCCAGCTCGTTACTTGTCATGGCCACGGTGATGGGCAACGATTCGGGATCTTTGATGCGGCCGGTGCCGCCATCGGCCGGCAGCGAGAACTCCAGCACCGAGAGGTGGGAGAACACGGCCATGCTCACCAGGAACGGGATCAGGATAATGAACATGTTCATGACCGGCGTCACGTCCACGTTCCCGTCCTCCACCAGCCGCGACGGCGTGGCGAGGTTCAAGCACGAGTTTCGCACTAGCTGGCTGATAGCGGTCCCTCCGCGTTGCCCTGTTTGACCAGGCGTTCCACACCGGCCGAGCCGTCGGCCCAGGAATCCGCTTCCAGCTTGCTCTCCACGAAATTGAGCAACCGCACCGAACAGGCGTCCAGCTCCTCGGTCCGACTGGCCTGCAGGTTGGACAGCATGGCGTAGGCGATGAGACAGGGGATGGCCACCATGAGCCCGAAGGCGGTGGTGTTCATGGCCTGGGAGATCCCGGAAGCCAGCATGGCCGCTTTCTCGGACGCCTCGGCCATCGCCAGCGAGCTGAACGAACGCTGCAGGCCGAAGATGGTGCCCAGCAGACCGGTCAAGGTGGCGATGTTGGCGAACATGGCCAGGTAGTTGATACGGCGCGCGAAACGCGGCACCTCCTGGATGGCTACCTCCTCGACTCCCTGACGGATCTCCTTGAACGGCAGGCCGTCCTCGAAGCGGTCGATGATCGCACCGAGAATGGCGTTCAGCGGCGCCTTCCGCTGCCCCACGATCCGTCGCGCCGTGGCGGTCTGGTCGGCGTTAAGCATCTTCACCGTCTCGGCCACCAGCTGATTGGCGTCGTTGCGGCAGGTGCCGAAGTAGAAGATCAACCGCTCGACGATGACGGCCAGCGCCGCGGCCAGCAGCACAAGGATCAACCACATGAACGTGCCGCCGGTGGCGAAGAAGCGGGCGATTGATTCCAGCATGGGTTCGAACATGATGCACTCCAGTGAGGGGTGGTTTCTTTGTGATCCGGCCGCGATCCGTTCGGGGGATGCCGGTCGCGAT
>JBDRBC010000623.1:0-3048 GCA_043823125.1 bacterium
TCACTGTCGCGAATGATACTGGCCCGTTCGATGACATTCTCCAGTTCCCGCACGTTTCCCGGCCATTCGTAGACCATGAGGGCCTTCAGGGCGTTATCGTCCAGCACACTGCTCAGATTGCCCTGGTAGCCCCGGGCGTACGGCCTCAGGAAATGATCCACCAGCAACGGGATATCGTCCGCGCGCTCCCGCAGGGACGGCAGACCGAGCGGGATGACGTTGAGTCGGTAGTAGAGATCGGTGCGGAAATTCCCCTCGGTGACCTCCGCCTCGAGATCACGATTGGTGGCCGCGATGACCCGCAGGTTCACCTTGAGCGACTTGGCGGAACCCACGGGATAGATCTCTCTTTCCTGCAGCATGCGGAGCAATTTCACCTGGATGGTGCCCGGGGTCTCGCCGATCTCGTCCAGGAAGATGGTGCCGTTCTCCGCCTTGCGGCAGAATCCCTCGGAATCGCGATCCGCACCGGTGAACGCTCCTCTGACGTGACCGAAGAGCTGACTTTCCAGCAGGGTCTCCGGGATCGCGCCGCAGTTGATGGCCACGAAGGGACCCTTCGCTCGCTCACTCCGATCGTGGATGGAGCGGGCGATGAGTTCCTTGCCGGTGCCGCTTTCACCCTTGATCAGCACGGTGGCGGGGGTGGCGGCGATCTTGTCGATCATCTTGAAGACCGAACGCATGCGCGCGCTCTGGCCGATGATCCGCTGCTTGCGCCGCTTGTTCTGCAATTGCTGCTTGAGTTGCAGGTTCTCCGTCTTGACCAGCTTCAGGGCCAAAGCATTCCGTAACGACATCTTGATATCGTCGTTCTTGCAATGCTTCTGCAGGTAGGAAAACGCCCCCAGATTGACCGCATCGATGGCCGACTGCTCGCTGGCGTAGGCGGTCATCATGATTACCGGGATGGTGGGATCCAGCTCCTTGATGCGCCTCAAGAGCTCGATACCGTCCAGCTGTGGCATCTGGATGTCGGTCATGACGACGTCGAACGATCCTTGCTGCAGTAGCTCCAGGGCTTCAAGCCCGCTGTTGACGGTCGTGACCTCGTGCCTCTCCTTCACCAGCAGGATGGAGAGGTACTGGCACATCGACTCGTCATCATCGACGATCAGGATCTTGCCCTCAGTCATTGACTGCTCCTTCGCGTCCGCTCCGGGGAACGGTGCTGTGATGCTTCCCTGCGGCGAGTGTCACCGCTGGTGATAATCCACCTTGCTGTCAATAGGTACTCGGCACCGGGTCCGCGGCCTGGGCCGCGTCCCGGGTCGTCAAGGTCGTCGTTCGGGTATTCGTCAAGGCCGACTCCGGCTGTTCATAACGTTCCAGCAGCAGGGCGAAGCCGGCTCCGCCGCAGGGCGATTTCTGCACTGCCACGAATCCGCCGTGGGCGTGGGCGATCCGCGCCACCATGGGCAGGCCGAGACCGGTGCCGTTTTTCTTGCTGGTCACGAACGGTTTGTACAGTTCATCCGCCACCGCGGGATCGATGCCCGGTCCGGAATCGTTGACTTGCAGTTCGTGGTACCGTCCGTCCCGTGATTCGCCGATCACGATCTGCAACTCGCCCCGGTACTCCATGGCCTCGCAGGCGTTGATGGCCAGATTGAGGAAGACCTGCGTCATCTGTTCGGGATCGATAAAGAGGGTCAGGTCTTCCGGCTCCAGTCGGAACTGCAGCTTCACCTCGGCCGAGTGGACCGTGAGGTGCTGGCGAATCTGCAGCAAGGCCTCCCCCAGAAAATCGCTTCCTTTCACCTGCTGGCGACAGGCTGGACGCAAGCGGGCGAAGGAGAGGAAGTCGTTGATGATGGTGTTGACGCGGGCGCTCTCCTTCAGGATCAACTGCAACAGCTTGTCTTGATGTCCGGACAGCTCCAGTTCGCTGGCCAGGATCTCGACGCTGCCCCGGATGCTGCCGAGGGGATTGCGGATCTCGTGGGCGATGCTAGCGGCCAGTTCACCCACTCCGGCCAGCCGGTCCTGTTCCCGCATCCGCTGCCGCATGTGATTGACCTCGGTCAGGTCGCGGAAGATCGCGATGGCGCCGGTGAAATTGTTCTCCCGGTCCCGATTGCAGCTCACGCTGAGCCCCAGCGGCACGGTCCGATCCGGTAACTGGACCTCGGTGTCGCGCCGCGACACCGGCCGCCCGCTGTCCAGCACTTCCTGGATGCAGGCGATGAATTCCTCCATGCCGCAACCGAGGGCGGTCTGGATCGGTTGACCGACGACCTCGTCCGTGATGCCGAGGATCTCTTCCGCCGCCGGATTCGTCCGGGTGATGATGCTGCGGTTGTCGATGATGAGCAGGCCGCTGTTGATGTTGTCGAGGATATTGCGCACCTCGTGTTTCGCCTTGTGCATCTGGGCCGTGGCCTGGTTGCGGAGACGATAATCGGAATCTGTGCGGTCGGCCTGCAGGCCGCTGAGCCGGGCGATGAGAATGAACAACGCCATGTGCAACACGGCGGTCAACACCAGACGGTCGACGTTATCCGCCGAAAACGCCCAGTTCATGTCGGGCAGCATGCCGGTCGTGTAGGCCACCAGCCCGCCAGCCGTCAACAAGGCGGCCACCATGCCCAGTACCAATGCCGAGCGCGAATTCACGTAATAACCGGCCAGCAGAATGGGCACCGAATAGAACAGGGCGCAGATGGAAGTGGTCCCACCGCTGAAATGGACCAGCAGGGTGATACACACCATGTCCAGGGCCAGCTGATGCATCATCAGACCCCGGTCCTGGCGTTCGGTGCGTAAGGTCTGCAACGGGATGAGCAGCCCCAGTCCCAGCAGGCCCAGGCAGATCTGCATACCGGCCGGAAACAGGTCCTGGCCGCTCATCTGGCGCACGGCAACCGTGGTTGCCGCGAGCACCACCGCCAGCATTGTTCGCCATCTGAGCAGGCGTCCGTTCCCGTTCCAGTTCCTGTCTGCAGTTCGGTCCAGGAAGACCACCGGCTATCCTCCCACCACAGTGGCCATCTTGAAGATGGGCATATACATGGCCACGAGCATGCCGCCGACCATGGTGCCCATGAC
>JBDRBC010000624.1:0-30077 GCA_043823125.1 bacterium
CCACACCTCGCGGTGGTAGCCCTTGCCGATCAGCTAACAGTTCCCCCTGTCGGGTCTGTAGAGGACTTGCACCTCCAAGTGAGTGCGCCCTGCCGGGCGCACCAAGAGAAAGGAGCCCAGCTCATGGGCTCCTTTCGAACCAGTCTAACGCAGCGACGACCAGGTCCGCAACGGTCGGTTTGCCACCGCCGCGGTTATTGTGTGTCGGACATGTCCACTTGCCCCAGAAGCTGGAAGTAATCCTTCGTGGAACCGTCAGTCATGACCGAATCACGACTGATCACGTAGAACTCCTGCTTCCCCGTGATGGAGATGGTCTTGGCGCCCGGCCGGGTGATACTCAACACGATCGCGTACAGCGCCCGCCTGGCGCTGGGGAATTCCGGGTGGAACGACGGTCCCCAGGTGCCTAGCGGGTCCAGCAAGGAGAACTCGATGGTGGAGATGGCTGGAATCGGATTGGGTTCAGGTTCAATTGCTCCGGGATTGGGAATCGGTTCACCAGAAAACATGTTCCTGGTGGCGTCCAGTTCGTCATCACGATTCAGGTGATCGCTGAGCAGGCCGAGTTCGTTGATGTCGTATTCCTGGAAGAAAAACTTGTACTCCGTGTGCAGGATATTGCGATACTCGTCGATGTCCATCTTGCTGTACGATTCCCTGAAGTTGGCCATCAGCCTGACTTCAGTATCGGGAAAAACATAATTCGGTGGCGCTGGCGGCGGTGGGGGTTGCGGATCGTCGTCCGGGGAGAAAATACATCCCGCAGAACCCAGGAAGAGCAACATCCCGACCGTCAGTAAAGTCCATCGCTGTAAGCGCTTCGCGTGCATGTTCAACCTCCGGCTGTCCAGTGGTTTTCCGGCCCTGTTCCCAGAAAATACCACAGCATCACTACAGTATACTAACATATCCCGATGTTATTTGCTAGCAAATGCTCCGCGCAGTCCTCCCATGGATGTCAGGGCGGCACCCGTATCCGGGTCGGGCTCACCTTGCAGGTCTTCCCAGCTGTCGATGTACCAGAAACTGCCTATCTGTCTGAAAATGATTTCCACTCCTCCCCGGTACTTGGTAACGCTGCCATCGCTGGAGGTCTGCTCCAGCAGGTAAATTACTTCCCACTCGACCTCTGTCCCTGAACCTATATCGACTCGGATGTCCGTGTCCCTTAGGTTTGCTTGCAAGGCCGAGATGTTGTCGAACATGTTGCCCGCGAACGCCAGCTCCTGTTCACGATCCCAGTTAGCCCAGTCCACGGCGGGATAGTCGTTCTTGGTCTGGCTGTCGGGGAGGTAGACGAAGTTCTCACCGATGGCGTCGTCGTATCCCGCGATATCCAGGTTTTTCAGCGCCGTCTCGAGGTTGGCCAGGATGTTGGGCACCTCGCCCCGGGGCAAATAGACAATCTCGGCGCCGGTGGGCGGCTCCGGCGTGCGCGGCTTGAACAGACAGCCGGTCAGCAGCGGCAGATAGGCCGCCAGCGCCAGCAGTGTGACGACGGTCTGGAAAACGCCGGCGCGTCGCTGAATAGAATCACGCATCAGAACTTCCACCTGAACGACATGTCGGCATCCCAGTACTGCGCATTGGATTCCTGGACGTTGGGACCGTTAGCGTAATACTGGCGCACGGTGGCCGCCACTGTCTTGTTGCTTGCACTACCCCAGCTCTTTTTGACGACACACCCGAGCCAGACCTCGCCACTGCGGGTATCGCGGGTGCTGGCGGTGGCACCGAAGGTATCCCGCAGATCCTTGGTGCGGTAACTGGCTCCCTCGAGCTTGAACCACTCGGTGGCCCGGTACGTGAGGGCCAGATCGATGGTCGAGATACGTTGCTCCAGGTCCCGATTATAGAAGTCGGTGCCGGTGACGTCGGTACGTGTCCGGCTGGCGTTGAACTTGGCGCTGTAATCGTGACTGATGGTACAGGTCAGTCGCGGATTGGGGCGGAGCGTCACCCTGGTGTTCAGGTTGCCGCGCTTGTTGTAGTCGTCCTGGCGACTCACCCCCGGATACCCCGAGAAGACATAGTCCGTGAACTGGATGGAGATGCGGAAATCCTGCTGCAGGTCGAGCCACGGCGCCAGCGGCCAGAAGTAGCCCGGCACGATCTCGTAGGTGTCCTTCTCGTTGTTGTTGGCCGAACGGCTCTGGCGGATGGAGATGTCCTCCACGTGGTTGTAGGACAGGCTCAAGCTCGTCTTGAACTTCCCGGTCCAGTCGGTGCTGAGCTTGATGGACGAATCGATCACGTACCGGTCACGATCGTTGTCGTTGAACTGGTTCTCGGCGAAGTCCTGGGTCAGCCCCGCACTGTATTTGAACGTGGCGCCGGTGTGCGCGAAGACTCGTTGCATCACGGTCATGTCGAAATCCCGCCGCTGGCTGACCTGCCGGCCGCGTGATACCGTGGCTCCCTTGTACGTCTGGTCGTCCCACTTCCAGAAGTACTTGTACTTGAAAGTCACCGAGTCGCTGCTCGAGTAGCGGAAGGAGAGATCCATACCGACCTCGTCCTGGTGGTTCTCCTTCAAGCCGACACCGCTCACCCGGTAGTCCTGTTCATCGATATCGCGCGCCAGGAAGGTCGTTATCCCGACCCGCCGATAGTAGTACTTGTTCTCCCATTCCAGGGAAAGCGCGTCCTGGCGTTCCAGCTCCTCGACGATCGCCTGGGCCACCTGGAAGGTGTCTATGATGCCGTTGGAGTTGCGCCGATAGTCGAGATAACGCCGTTTGTAATTGGACTGCCGGACCGAGAACTTGCTCTCCCAGGTACCGCGCTTGAAAAAGACGCCGCCGCCGAGGGAATCGCCGTCGGCGGTGGAAGGGCTGGTGGTCAAACCCAGGGCGCGATCGCCCTCGCTCCGTTCCTCGTAGACCGAGGTGGCGACGGTGAGGCCTTCCAGGAGGGCCAGCTTGCTCCGAACGGCGCCGGAAACGATGGCGTTGGAGACGTCGTTGCGTTGCCCCTGATTCTCGCCCAGCATATCGTCGATGGAACCGTTCAGGTAGAGGCCGTGGCTCACCGGTCCGGTCTTGATCTTGTCCCGGGAGAGATTGACACTGGCCCGCTTCTGATCGCGCCGGATGAGGTTGGTTTGCCCGGCGGAGTTGATGGTGCGGTCCTCGTTCCAGCCCCAGCTGGTGCGGATGGTAGTGGTGAAGGGGAGCAGGGAACCACCGGAGAAGAGGACCGACGCGTCGCGACGATCCACGTTCTTGTCCTGCTTGCGGTACTCCTCCCGAGCGATGGAGAGGTTCTCGGTCAACTTGGATTCGTCGGCCAGGGTCTGGTGGCTGACCAGATCGGCGTAGTACTCCACTTTACGAACCGTGGCTTTCAGACCGGCTTCCGGCTCCAGATCCCAGGAGACGAGGAACGGTTGGGGACCGTCGCCCGCACCATCCAGTCCCGCTGCCTCCGCAGCAGCGGCAGTAGCAGCAGCTATGCCACTCGACGAAGAGTCGCTGGCTTGTGACTGCAGAGCCGCAACGGAATCCGGAGACCCCACCGTACTGCTGTCCGCCTCCGTGGAAGCGGACTGCGCCAGGGCCGCGGTGCTGGAAACCGCCCAGATAATCGCTGGGAGCAACCAGGCGAACCTCACTCGTTCTTCCTCCCACCCACTGCCCGGGCCAGACTGCGCAATTCCTGCGGTGTCAACTGCTCGGGTCGTTTATCCGGATCGAATGCGGCCTCATCCGCCACCCTGGAGATATCGGACCGGTCCAGGCTGAATGAAGTGCGGAGTATGGTCGCCACCTTCTTCCGGCGCTGTCCGAACAACGCCTTGACGGTATCTCGAAAACAGACGTACTCACTGTCGCTCCAGCTGGCGGACGGGACGAGGCTCACCACGGTGGAATCCACCTCCGGCCGGGGCCAGAAAACCGTGGCCGGCACCTGCCGTTTCGCCTCGATGCTGAAAAGGGAACCGAGCACGGCCGCCAGGATGCCATAATCCTTTGTACCAACCTCCGCCGTCAACCGTGCAGCGACCTCCCGCTGGATCATCACCACCGCCCCGCCGAGCTGCGCTCGTAATTCGGCCAGAGCGAACAGGACCGTACTGGTGAGCAGATACGGCAGGTTCCCGGCCACCACCGGCCGCTCTCCCAGCCGTTGGAGCAGTCCGCCCAGGTTCAGCGCGGTCAGATCTCCGGCCAGCAGCCGAAACCGTTCCTGACCGCCGAACTCGGCCTCCAGCAGACTGCAGAGCCGACGATCGACCTCCACGGCCCACACGCTGGCCCCGCCCGCCAGCAGCGGCCCCGTGAGGGCGCCGCCGCCTGCCCCGAGTTCCAGCACGTCGCTGCCCAGGGCCAAGATATCCTCTGCGATCCGCCGCGCCAAGTTGCCATCGATGAGGAAATTCTGCCCCCGCCGCTTGGTCGGCCGGATCTCGTATTTCCGCAGCAAGGCGAGCTGACTCGGACACACCTGGAGACTCCTCTGATCGGCAGCACATGGCCACCCTACAGGGAACGATTCAGGGGATCAAACCAAACCATGCCCATCTGCGCCAGGCAGAATCGTGTCGATCGATGACGATGTTTTATGATCAACGGTCGCGATAGCGAAGAGGTGTCGTGCCGCCTCCAGGAAGGAAAGCTCCATCTGTATTGTGACGTTATGATGGTACCAGTACTCAATCGGGCTGTCAAGTAACAGGCTGGATCCCATGGGATTAGCCGGTTTTTCCAATGCCGTCGAGGGCAAAGAGTTCCTGAAAATTTCTCGTGGTGCGCCCGGCGATATCCGTCAACTCCACTCCGTAGAGGCTTGCCACCTTCTCGGCGATGAGCCGGACATGAGCCGGTTCGTTGCGTTTCCCGCGGAACGGAAGGGGCGGTAACCACGGCGCGTCGGTCTCCAGCAACAGATCGTCCGGCGTCACCACTTCAAGAATGCCCGGCAACGGGCTGTTCTGGTAGGTCACCGGACCTCCGATACCCAGATGGAGTCCGCGTTCACACGCCCAGCGAGCCGTTTCCAGATCGCCGGCGAAGGCGTGCATGACACCACGACGGGGCGGAATTCCGGCGGTATCCAGGATGGCCCTCGCCTCGGCATAGGCGTTGCGGACATGCAAGATCACCGGCAACTCGAGCCGTTCGGCCAGCTGCAACTGCTTCAAGAACGCTGTCTGCTGAGCTGGCCGTGGCGAGAGATCCCGATAGAAGTCCAGCCCGATCTCACCGATGGCCACCACGCCCGGCTGCCGGGCGCTGTGCTCCAGAGAGACCAGCGCCTTCTCCCCGGCCGCGGTCATTCGACCCTCACTGTCCGCCAGCAAGGAGGCGTCGTGCGGGTGCACCCCCACCGAGGCGAAGATCCGCGGATCCCGCGCCGCCAGAGCCACCGACTGCTCGCTGCTGTCCAGATCGTACCCGACGTTGAGGAAGCCGGTAATCCCCGCCGCCTCGGCCCGGGCGAGCACCTCCGGCAGGTCCGGGCTGAAGTCGCGTCGATTCAGGTGTACATGACTGTCGACGAGCATGACGTCCTCGAATCCGGGGGGAAAAATCAATGCCGGCGGCGAGGACGGCGGACAGGGCGCCGGTGTGGAGGCGGCAGGTCGGCGTTCCGCTCCCACTGCAATTCGTCGGGCGTCACCTGCACCACCTCATCCGTGTCAACGAGGTAGACACTGACCAGGTCCTGTACCAGGTCGAGCTTCCGGACGATGCCTGTCTTGTCTTCGGTGAGGACCTTGGTGCCCACCTTCGGCATCCGCGACAGGGTCTCGGAATAGCCGACGTATTCGTAGGTCAGGCAGCAACGCAGTCGTCCGCACAGTCCGGACAGCTTGTTGGGATTCAGCGGCAGTTGCTGTTCCTTGGCCATCTTCAACGTGACCGGCACGAAATCGTGCAGGAAGGTGCTACAGCAGAACTCTCGACCACAGATACCGACCCCACCCTTCAGGCGCGCCTCGTCACGGACACCGATCTGACGCAACTCGATCCGGGTGCGGAAGATGGAGGCCAAGTCACGCACCAGTTCCCGAAAATCGACCCGTTTTTCGGCAGTGAAAAAGAAGGTGATCTTGTTGTGATCGAACTGCCGTTCCACCATCACCAGGTTCATCTTCAGCTTGTGGGCCTGTATCTTCTCCTGGCAAATGTCGTAGAACTCCCACTCGTCTCCCCGGTTCTCGTGCAGCCGGGCCAGATCCTGGGGCTGGGCGATTTCGATCACACCCTGCTTTTTGGCCTCGCGCCACCAGCGAGACTTTCCGGGCCCGATATACCCGACGCGACCGAGATCGCGGCCACGGTCGGCCTCCACCAGGCAGTAGTCGCCGACGGTGACCGCCACGTTGTGCCGGTTGTGGTAGAAAGCCTTGCGGTGCCCCTTGAAGCGGATGAGCACCAGATCCTCCTTGGGTGGAGGCCCGTCATGCTCATTCTCTATCGAGTTGCTGGGGCCGGAATGACGGCGGCGGTTAATCTCGCGCCCTCCCGACCTCCTGGTCCTGCTTTGCATGCTCTATCAATCCCTGGAACAAAACGGCCATCGTCAGGCCGATATTCAAGTTGCGGTCGATCTCTCGCTTGGTCGCCTCCACCTGGTCGATGTCTCGTAACAGGTTCGGCGTCTGGCGACGTTGCGGCCAGCCGCGGACCTGCTCCACGTCGGCAGGCAGTCGCGGTCGCCAACCGGCTCCCTGTTCACGGCAACCCAGCACCTCACTGTAATACAGATTCAGCATCTCGCATAGCTGGATCGCACGTTCCCGTTTGCTGGCCAGATCCCGGGCATCGTCGATGGCGTCGTTTCCCGGCGGGAGCGCTTCCTGGGGTATCTTGCCCAGGTGCAACGCCTCGGCCGAGAGAAACGCCGAACCGGCCCGGCCCTCATGAACCCACTCCAGGAGCTTCCGGGCCCAGATATGCAAGGCGAGAGCCTGGGGTTGCAACAGGGCCAACGCCTTGCGCACGTTGCCGTCCGCCGACCGGGCCAGGCCCTGGGCCGCTTCCCTCGGCAACTGGCGTCGACTGCCGAGGAGTTCCACCAGTTCCGCCTCCGGATACGGATCGAACCGAATCTGCTGGCAGCGGGAGAGAATGGTCGGCAGCAAACCGGTACGGTTGGAAGTGAGCAGCATTATCAGCGAGGCCGGCGATGGTTCCTCCAGGGTCTTGAGGAATGCGTTGGCGGCTTCGTTGGTCATGCGGTGGCCGTCCGAGACCACGGCGATCTTGTACCGCCCCTGGAAGGCGTGGACCCGCAGAAAACGCAATAACGCCCGGATGGTGAACGGGCCGGGATCGTCCGGATGACCGATGGAGATCCGCGCCGAAGCCGTGAAACTCGGCTGGTAGAAGACATCCTCCCGCTTACGTTCCAGGATCTCGCGAACCTGATTGGCGTCGACGTTTGCCGGTGCGGGACAGAGCCAGCGAATATCCGGATGCTGGAAGGTGACGGCCTTCTGGCAACTCTCGCACAGGGTCGGGCCGTTACAGATCGGATCCCGGGGGCAGTTGGCCAGCCGGGCGATCTCCAGCGCCGTGACCTCTTTGCCCGCCCCTTGCGGACCGACGAACAGGTAGGTCTGGCCCAGATTGCCAGCCTGCATGATGTGATTGAACTGCGCGAGCACGGCCGGCCGTGCGGGGAAAGCCACCGGCAACAAGACGGGTACCTTCTCTATCGCCAGCCCCGGCGCTCCCCGGGGAGATCCGGATCAGCGAGGTTTCAACCAAGTAGTGGGATCCAGCGGTGACTTGCCCTGCCGGATCTCGAAGTAGAGCTGGGAGCGGCCCTCCCCGGGCGGACTGCCCACTTCGGCCAGAATCTCGCCCTGACTCACCTGTCCCGCCTGGCCCACGAACACCTGGTCGAGATAGGCATAGAGGGAATAGTACCCGGCTCCGTGGTCAAGGATAACGCACAGTCCAAAACCGGGCAAATAGTCTGCGAATTCGACCTGTCCCGGAGCGATGGCGAACACCGGGGCGCCTTGCGGCGCCGCGATGTTGAGACCGCTGTTCACCGTGACCGTCTGGAATTCTGAATGCACCGTCCGACCGAACGGTTTCACGACCTCGCCGTGTACCGGCCAGTCCAGGTCCCCGATCTGCAGCGCCCACTCGGGCAGCGGGGTCCCTTCAGGCACGGAGTGTGATTGGCGTTGCAGCTCCAGACCCGCCAGCAGATCGGTGAGCTGCCGGGCATCCCCCTGCAGATCCACCAGCTCCGCCTCCTTGGCCTCCTTCTGACGACGCAACTCATCGAGCATGGCGCGGCGTTCCCCGTCCACTCGTTCCAGACGCATCTGTTCCTGGGTGGTCTCCTCCCGCGTCTCCCAGATACCGGCCAGCGCCGCCTGCAGCTGTTGCTGTTCGGCGAGGATCTGTGTCTTCTGGTCGCGGGTGGACGCCATGAAACGGCCTTCCAGCCGTGCCATGGTGGTGGTGAACTTGAGGCGCGTGATCAAGGACGAAAAGCTCTCGGCGGTGAGGATCAGTTCCAGGTGCCGGGTCGGACCGCGCTTGTAGAGACTTCTCAGGCGGTCCCCGAGCACGTCCTGCCGCTGTAGATAGGTGCTCTCGTGTTCCCCCAGCATCGCCTGCAACGACTCGCTCTGGTCGCCGAGCATCTTTTCCCGCTCGTCCAGCCTGGCCAGCAGGTCCTTGATCAGACCCATCTCCTGATCGAGATGCGCCAGCTTCTCGGCGATGGCGTGCTCGTCATCGGACAGGAGCTGCAGCTGCTGCCGATGCTCTTCGATCCGACCACGAATCGTGGCCAGTTCCGTACTGCTCGCGTCGATCTGATGCATCAACTCCCCGGCGCCCCGAGCCGGGCTGTCGGTTGCCCCCCCGGACCAACCGATCCCGGCTGCCAGCACCAGGCACGCCACGGCGGATTTCCCGGTCGTCCGCAACATGTTACCTCACAACCTGAGATATTTTCGCAGGGCGGCCCAGCTCCCGAGGAAACCGAGCACCACGCAGAAGGTGATGAATCCAGCGATCTGCATCGGCGTGAAGAAGATGAGACCCTCGATCTGGGGAGCCAGGAACGAGTAGGTGCCGCCCAGAATCGACATGGCCACGATGCCGCCGAGTAACCCCTCGAGCATCCCCTCCCACAGGAACGGGGTGCGGATGAAGGTGTTGGTGGCGCCCACCTGCTTCATCACCTCGATGATCCGGGCCGAAGCGGCCACGGTCAGCTTGACGGTATTGGAGATGACGAACACGGCGGCGATGAAGACCACCAGTCCCACCGCCAGACTCGCCATGCGGAAGACGAATGCCCATTGCTCCAGCACCTCGACCCACGCCTGGCTGTACACGATGTCGTCGATCTCCGACCAGAGGGCGATCTCCTCGCTGATGGCGCCCACCGTGGCGGCATTACGCGCCTCGGGCAGCAGCGTGACATGAAAAGAGGCCGGCAGCGGATTCTCGTCCAGGGAGGTGAGCAGCTCCGCGTCGTCCCCCAGTTCCCGGCTGAATTCGTTCAGGGCCTGTTCCTTGGAGATGTACACCACACTCTCCACCCCCGGTATGGCGAGCAGGCGCCCCTGCAGCTCGGCCTGCTGCTCCAGACCGGGTTCCGTCAGGAGAAAGGCGCGCAGGTCGATACCGCTGTGCGCGCTGGAGAGTAACGAGCCGAGATTGAGGGTCACCAGGGTGAACAACGCCAGCACCAGCAGCGCCGACCCCATGATCAATACCGTGACACCGGTGGTCAGTTTACGCCGGTGGAAACCCGCCAGCGCCTCCTGGACCAGATAACCCACCTGGGCCTTTTTAAACATGCGATTTCTCCCTCCGCTGCACCCAGGAGTCCGCCACCGAGGCGGATGTTTCCCGCTCGGATGACGGGCGGTACATGTGGTCCTGGAGCCGCATCTTGCGCCGCTCCGGAATGTACCGTTCCTCGTCGGAGATGATCCGCCCCTCCTGCAGGACGATGACCCGTTGACCGAAGCTCTTGACGATCTCGTGGTCGTGGGTCGAGAAGACCACGCAGGTCCCCCCGTCATTGATGTGGAACAGCAGATCGATGACATCCTGGGCCACCAGGGGATCGAGATTCCCCGTGGGCTCGTCGGCCAGCAGGATCTTGGGATTGTTCACCATGGCCCGGGCGATGGCGACCCGTTGCTGCTCACCGCCGGAAAGGGTCGGCGGCTTGCGATGGCGCATTTCCCAGAGACCGACCTGGGTCAGCACCCGCGTCACGTTTCGTTTGATCGCGTTGCCGGGCACCCCCACCACGAGCTGGGCGAAAGCCACGTTGTCGTACACGCTGCGATCATCGAGCAGCCGGAAGTCCTGAAAAACGAATCCGATCTCCCGCCGCAACTGCGGGATCCGGCTGCGGTTCATCTTGGTGGAGACCATGCCCCGGACGATGACCTGTCCCTTGGTGGGGAAGGTGTCCATGGAGACCAGGCGCAGAATACTGCTCTTGCCGGCGCCGCTGGGACCGGTGAGGCAGAGGAACTCGCCGTTGCTGACATTGAAACTGACGTTGGAGAGGGCCGACGTCTTGCCGAACCTGAGATCGACATGATAGAAGCCAATCACCGTCCGGGGATCGAGCGGTCCTTTGTAAATCTTATGATCGACTTTCACCCGTTGCCAACCTCTTCCCGTTCAGCCGCCCGGATCCTATTCCCTTATCTTCACTGATATTGTGGGACTGGATCTGCAATACCGACCTCAGGTCAGGGCCATGATCGGCGGTCTCGAGCAGTTTGATGTGCACATATCGTGCCGGTACGGGAACGGTGGCGGAATTCGCCGCCGCCAGGAAAAGCGGGGCCAAGATCGAGGGTTGCAGCAACGCCGGGTGAATCAGCCCTTCAGGTCGATGAAGAACCGCTGCCGGAGCGACTCGACGTAGCGAGCCAGCTCGGCCTCCAGCTTCTCGGATTCCAGCGCTGCCCGCAGGTCTGCCTTGATCTCCTCGAAAGAGAGCCGGCGACCGAAGGTGCGCTCCTTCACCAGGAAGATGTAAAAACCCGCCGGGGCGGGGAACGGCTCGGTCATCTCGCCGGCGCCGAGTTCTAGTAGCTGTTCCTGGAACAGCGGGGACAGATCGCCGAGCTGGAATCTGCCGAGATCGCCGCCGCGACGGGCCGAGGCGGGATCGCCGCTGACCTCGGAGGCAACCAGGGAAAACGGCTCGCCGACCACGATTCGCCGGTGGGCGTCGCGGGCGTGGACCTCAGCGGCGTCCACGTCGGCCTCGGTCACCTGCATGGGGAAGAAGATCTGGCTGATGACCCGTCCACCCTCGGGGGTGAGCGCGTCCAGCCGCACGATGTGCACGCCGCGGGTGCTGATGATGGGCTGGCTGATCTGCTGCTCCTGCATGGCGAACACCGCGTTCTCCAGCCGCGCGTCGAACAGGTCGCCGCGGGCGATGAGCCCGATGGAACCGCCCCGGACGGCGTTGGGTCCCTCGGAGAGCCGGCTCGCCACGTCAGCGAACGCCTCGCCCGCTTCGAGGGCCTGCGAGACGGCACCGACCTTCTGCTGGATCAGTTGCTGGGTCTCGACGTCGGGTTGGATCGGCACCAGGATGTTGGCCAGGGTGAGGCTATCCGGCGTGGACGGCATCTCGTCCAGATGTTCCGTGTAGTAGTCACTGATCTCGTTCTCCAGAACCTCGACGTTGGGCCGGATGAAGCTGCTGATGACGGCCCGCAGATAGTGCTGATCCCGGAGCTGAGTCGCCAGCCGCGAGCGGTAATCGGCCACGGTCATGCCGCTGCGGAGGAGTTCGCGTTCTAGCGCCTCCTGGGAGCCGAAATGGTCGGCGAGCTGCCCGATCTTGCTGTCGACCCCCTGCTCGATGGCCTCGTCCTCGATCTCTATGTCGGCCTGCTTGGCGGCGGCGATGACCAGCTTGCTCTCCACCAGTCGCTCCAGGATCTCCTCGCGGATCTCCGCGTCACTGGCCGTCACTTCCTGGCCGGCATACTCATGCTCCAGACGATAGATCTCCATCTCCCGTTCCAGATCACTCTGGAGAATCATCTCCTCGTCGACGATGGCCACGATGCGGTCCACTAGCTCCGGCTCGGCCGCCGACTGGGCCCGGCCGGAATCCGGGCAGCAGCAGTAAAACGCCACGGTAAAAAGCAGCACACCCAACACGACGGGACGGGACTCACGCTGCAGGTCGGTACTGGACATGGTTGGCACTTCCTCACTCGCCAAGCGCGCCGGGTGTGAGCCCGGCGCGAGAAGATTGGTGGTGTGACCGTATCGGAACGTTGCAAAACGTAGCGGAGCCGTGACCGACTAGCTGTCCTCCGGCTCCTGCTCGGCGATCAGGTCATCCCAGGGGCGCACCGAATTCAGGTTGCTCTCGTTGATGGTCACCCCGAAATCGACCTTCCACTCCTCGATCATCTCCGTCAGCACCTGATCCTTGCGGATCATGCGGATCCGCTGGCCGAGCTCCTCGGTGACCTCGGACATGTCCTTCAGATGCGATTCGGTGATGGTCTCCAGGCGAACCACCATCCACTTGCCTTGCGCTTCGAAGGGATGCGACACATCGCCGGATCCCATGAGACCGAACAGGGCGTCCTTGACCGGATTCTGGTGGGTCTCGTTGAACACCATGGTCTCGCCGCCGGTGGCTTGATTTTCGTCCACGGTGTCGAAGGTGTCGAGGATCTCCGCCCAGTCGGCGCCGTCACGGGCCAAGGCCATGGCTTCGCGGGCGCTGTCCTCGTCATCGCAGAACACCTGGTAGCCGCTCCGCTCCTCGGGAATGAAGTACTCGATCTGGTGCTCGGCCCAGAATTCCTCCACCTGCTCGGGAGTCACCTGCTGATCGTAGGTGATGCCGTCCTGGTACAGCTTGGAGACGATCATCTCCTCGACCCTCGGCGCCACCTCGCTCACGACGTCCGGATGCTCGAAGTAGCCTCGCTCGCGCGCCTCGTCCACGATGAGCTGGCGATCGATGGACTCGTAGATCTTCTGCCGCAAGCCGCCGAGCATCTCGGACCGCTTGGGTCGCTGGAACACGTTCATGTCGTCGAACTGGACTTTGAAGTCACCGATGGTGACGACCTGGAGTTTCCCGTTCAGCTGCGCCTTGTAGAAAAAGCGATCCATCTCCTCCAGCGGGATGTCCAGATCGACCAGTTCCTCCCGCGGCGTCGGTTTGTCGGTGACGGGATCGATCATGATCTCGTTCTCGGGCAGTCCCTGGTACACGATCCAGAGGGCGGACTCGTCCAGCTCGACCTCGTACTTCTCGTGCCACAGCTCCAGGTATTCGTTCTGCTTCAGCCGGATCTTCTGCATGCGGATGCTGTTGAGCGCCTGATCCCGGATCTCTTCCAGCGGCCGGACCGGCATGCGCTTGGTGTTGTTCAACCGGATGAGCCAGTACCCGTAGACGGTCTCCACCGGCTCGCTGATCTCGCCCACCTCGAGGCTGAAGATGGCGTTCTCGAAGGTATCCGAGTAGCGTCCCCACTGGAACGACATCTCCCAGTCGCCGGTGGGATTCTCGCCGTCGTGATACTCGGCGGCGACATCGTTCCACAGGGCGCCGTCGATGACCTTCTGGCGCGCCTCCAGAGCGTCATCGCGGAAGTTGCAGATCATGAAACTGCAGTCGCGTTGCTCCCCGAGATTGCTGTAATACTCGTTGAGCTCTTCCAGGGTGATGTTGCTGGCGGGTACGTCGAAGAGGTCCTTGTACTGGGCCATCCCGGCGTGGTACTCCGTCATGGCGCGCTGCGCCTGGTTCACATCTTCTTCCTCAGAGTACCCCATGCGCGCGGCCTGTAACGCCATCACTTCCTTGTTGATGATGATGTCGAGAAAGGCCAGCTTGCCTTCCAGGCTGGAAGTGTCCATGGGGTCACCGTTCTCGTCCTTGGGCAATTTGGACAATTCCAGCTTCCCGAGTCTCTCTTCGTAATACCCTTTGGTGATCTGGGTCTCGCCAACTGTCGCCAGTACCAGGTCATCGGAGGCCTGCTTACCGCAACCCGTCACCAGGACCAGGTTGGACAGGGCGAAAATACTCAGCAGGAATACAACGCCAGCCGCTCGGGTGACGGCGTGCCGGCTCACGGGGAAGACTTTGGGATCGGACATGACAGCTCCTTGGCAAACGAAACGCTCGCTCTCACCTCACGACTTCCCCACCTTGACTTGCCCCAAGCGGTCGAGCAACTCCAGGGAGGACATGGCGGTGGTCAGAGCCTTCTGGCGAGCGGATGGGACTCGCATCACGAACTGATCGATGGCCTTGAATTCCAGCCCCTCGGGGCCACTTTCCATCAAACGCCGAATTATAATAGGTCGAGGTTCCATTCCGCTAGCGAAAAACAAATCAACACCTTGGCGACTGGACTTGATTTCCTCGACCCCGACCCGACCCGCCAGCAGCCTGATCCGCTGCAAGAGCAACATGTTCTCCACCGGCTCCGGAACGGCGCCGTAACGATCGGCGATTTCATCACCCAGGCGGGGTATGGCGGTCGGATCACGTTGACGCGCCAATCGCCGGTAGAGGTCCATCTTCTGTTCGGCGTCGCCCACGTACGAATCGGGTAAGTAGGCGGGAACGTGTAGATCCACCTTGACGTCCAGCGGTGCAACGCCGCCGGTTCCCTTGAGTTCCAGGATGGTCTCTTCCAGCAATCGGCAGTACAGATCGAAGCCGATGGCCTCCATGTGGCCGTGCTGTTCTTCCCCCAGCAGATTCCCTGCGCCGCGAATCTCCAGATCACGCATGGCGATGTGATACCCCGAGCCGAGGGCCTGAAACTCCTCGAGGGCCGCCAGGCGCCGCCGCGCCTCGGGCGTCAACCGCTCGCCGGCGGGAGTCATCAGATACGCGAAGGCGCGATGGCTGGAACGCCCGACCCGCCCCCGGAGCTGATAGAGCTGAGCCAGACCGAAGCGGTCTGCCCGATCGATGATGATGGTGTTCACCCGCGGCATGTCGAGACCCGATTCGATGATGGCGGTGCTCACGAGCACGTCGAACTCGTGGGCCAGAAAACGGGCCATGACCGCTTCGAGCCGGTCCTCTTTCATCTGCCCGTGGGCGATGGCGATCCGCGCCTGCGGCAGCTGCCGTTGAATCTGGGCCGCCGTGGCTTCGATGGTCCCGATCCTGTTGTGGACGAAAAATACCTGCCCGCCCCGGTGCAACTCGCGCAGGATCGCCTCGGTCAGGATCTCCTCGTTGAAGGCGCACAGTTCGGTGTGGATCGGCAGGCGATCCCGGGGTGGCGTGTTGATCACGGACATGTCGCGGGCGCCCATGAGCGCCAGGTAGAGAGTGCGCGGGATGGGAGTGGCGCTCAGGGTCAAGACATCCACCAGTCGCCGCAGCTCCTTGATCCGTTCCTTGTGTCGCACGCCGAAGCGGTGTTCCTCGTCCACGATGAGCAGGCCGAGATCGGCAAAACGGACGTCCCGCGACAGGAGCCGGTGCGTGCCGATGAGGATATCCAGTTCACCATCACGCGCCCGCCGCACGATCTCTTTCTGTTCCTTGGGTGTACGGAACCGGCTCAGGGTGGCGATCCGGGCCGGAAAATCGCGGAACCGCTCGGCGAAGGTCTCCCCGTGCTGGCTGGCCAGCAGGGTGGTGGGACAGAGGATCGCCACCTGCTTGCCGGCGCTGACCGCCTTGAACGCCGCCCGCATGGCCACCTCGGTCTTGCCGTACCCCACGTCGCCGCAGACCAGTCGATCCATGGGCTGGGCGGTTTCCATGTCTTGCTTGACCTCCGCGATACAGCTGAGCTGATCGGGGGTCTCCTCGTAGAGGAACGAATCTTCCAGCGCTTTCTGGAGTGCCGTGTCGCCGGCGAAGGCGTACCCCGGCAGCGCCTGGCGAGTGGCGTACAGCTCGATCAGTTCCACCGCCATGGCCTGGATGGCCTTGAGCGCGCGTTTGGTCACCCGTTGCCACGAGGTGGTGCCGAGCCGATCGAGCTTGGGGTTCGCCTCGGTATCGGAGCTGTACCGCTCGAGATTGTCGATCTTCTCCACCGGCACGTAGACCCGGCCGCCCTCGGCGTACTCGACGAGCATGCATTCCCGCTCGACCTGCTCCACCGTGATCTGTCGCAAGCCACGATAGACCCCGATGCCGTACTCCAGATGCACCACGAATTCCCCGGCCCGTAACGAGCGCCGATCCTTCACCACGCCGGCGCTCTTGTGGCGCACCCGAGTCGGACGACGATACCGCTCGAACAGCTCGTGATCGGTGATACAGGCCAGCTTGTATTCAGGCCAGATGAACCCACCCGAGATGGAGCCCACTCCCGGTACGGTGGCCGGTGGGACCTCGTCGACATCCTCCAGCAGTTCCGTCAAGCGGCGCGCCTGGCCGGCGTTGTCGCACAACATCAGGACGGTCTCGCCAGCGCTCTCCCAGGTGGACAGGGCGGCCCGCAGCTTGGCGACATCGCCCCCCTTGAGATCGGGGCGTGAGCTGCCGCAAGCCACCGCGTGTGGTTCTTTTGTTTCGAGCCAGTATCCCGACTCGTCACCGGTGATCCAGGTGGTGGCCAGCATCAACCGGGGAAAATGAACAGTCGCCAGCTCGGATCGATCGGCGATCAGATGACTCACGGCGGGCAGCAGCGGGTCACGACGAGCACGGGTCTCCCGTAATCGTGGCAGTTCGGTGGCCAGCAGATCCGCCTGTGAGCCGAGCCGTACCGGCTCCAGCCAGCAGACCACCGACGATGACGGCAGATAGTCGCTCACGAGGGCGGTGTCGCCGAAAAACGGCAGGTAGGTTTCCAGCCCCTCGCCCGGGAGTCGTTCCTCGATCCGCGCCTCGAGATCGTCGTGTTCGTCCTGATCGATCGTTGCGTCTTGCAGGGCCGTCTCCAGCCTGGCCAGACCGTTCAGTACAGCATCGTCATCGAGCAACAGATGACTGACCGGCACCATCCGGGCCGAAGTTTTCCTCTCGCAAGAACGCTGGGTTTCCACGTCGAACGAGCGTAACGAAACGATCTCGTCGTCGAAGAACTCGATGCGGAGCGGCAGGTCCCCCGGCGCGAAGATATCGAGCAGACCGCCCCGCAAGGCGAAATCGCCCGGGCGAGTCACCAGACCGGCCGGCCGGTAACCTCGTTAGGTCAGGTTACGGCACAGCTCGTCCCGGTCGTACCGGTCGCCTTCACCAAGGTTGATGATGGCCTGATTCAGCCGCGCCGGGCTGATCACCCGCTGCATCATTCCGTAGAGCGAGGTCACCGCCAGACACGGCTTGCCGTTGCGGAGCCGGTCCAGGCCTTCCAGAAACGCACCCACCAGGGCCGGATCCGGTGACTTCCGGTCGAAGGCGAGCACTTCCTGTTGGGGGAGGTAGACGACGTCGTCCGGGCCCAGCCAGGTTTCCAGATCGTCCGCGAATCGCAGTGAGGATTCCCGGTCGGGAGCGACCACCAGCATCGTCCGACGCTGGCGTTTGAACCAGGCGGCGAGCAGCAGCGCGGCCGAGGCGCCGTGCAGTCCCGTGAACACGGTTGGGGACCGGTCGGGCGCGGAACCGTCGGCCAAGGCAGACGCCACCCTCGCGACGCCCTCGGCCAGGAACTCGCTGGGCAACAAAGTATCGAGCAGGCCCGACGAGGCCTTATTACCGGTCATCGTATCCATGCACTCAAATACGAATCAGGGTCAGAAGGTGGCCCTGTCCACGCTGAAGGGAGTGATTGCTCGGAGTCGTTCGACTATCCGCGGCATGACGGCCGCCACGTAATCAATTTCTTCCTCGGTGTTGTACCGGCTCAAGGAAAACCGGATGGATCCGTGCGCGGAGGTGAACGGCACGTTCATCGCCTTCAGCACATGAGACGGCTCTAGACTTCCGGAGGTACAAGCCGAGCCGCTCGAAGCGGCTATGTGCGCCCGATCCAACAGGAGCAACACTCCCTCGCCCTCGATGTACTTGAAGCTGATGTTACTCGTGTTCGGCAACCGGTTTTCGGCATCGCCGTTGAGATGGCAGTCCTTGACCGTATCGAGGAGTGTCCCTTCCAAGCGATCACGTAACTGACGGACTCGACCGTTCTCCACGTCCAGATGCTGCTGGGACAGTTCGCAAGCCAGACCGAGGCCGACGATGCTCGGCACGTTCTCGGTACCGGCGCGCCGTCCCCGTTCCTGATGTCCACCCACGATGAGCGGACGCAGCTTGGTGCCCTTGCGCACATAGAGGGCCCCCACGCCCTTGGGCGCGTGCAGCTTGTGACCGGAAAGCGACAGCAGATCCACCGGGGAAGACGACATGTCCAGCGGCAGCTTGCCCACCGCCTGCACCGCATCCACGTGGAAGACCGTACCCGCTTCCTTGACCACGGCGCCGATCTCCTCGATAGGAAAGATGACCCCGGTTTCGTTGTTGGCGGCCATGATGCTCACCACGGCAGTATCAGGTCGTAAGACGTCTTTGAGCTCCTGAAGATCGAGCCGTCCCGATTCGTCCACGCCGAGGAAGGTGACCTCGTACCCGTGCCGTCCCTCCAGCTCGCGGCAGAGGCCGTAGATCGCCGGGTGCTCCACCTTGGTGGTGATGATGTGTTTCTTGTCGGGATAGGCGTGCAGGGTCCCCACCACTGCCAGGTTGTCGCTCTCGGATCCACCGCCGGTGAAGACGATCTCGGACAAGGTTTCCGTCCCGAGAATGGTGGCCACCTGTTCCCGCGCCCGGCTCAGGCCTTTGCCCGCCTGGCTCCCCCAGGCGTGCATGCTGGACGGGTTGCCATAAAAAGTCTGGATGTACGGCAGCATGGCCTCGATCACTTCGGGCGCCACGCGGGAGGTGGCGTTGTTGTCGAGGTAGACCCCTTCGACCGGCACTTCCGGCAATCCTGCCAGCAGATCGTAGCCTCCGCTTGATGTGCTCTCGCTCACGACTTCACCTCGATCACTTCCAGTTCCTCATCGATATGTTCACGGAGTTGATGTTCGACCCAGCCCTTGATGGTGGCCTCGGAAGCGCGGCAAGCCGCGCAGGCGCCGGTGAGCCGGACGAAGATCTGCTTGCCGCTCACCGCCACCAGCTCGATGTCGCCGCCGTCGGTGCGCAACGCCCGGGCCACATCGTTCACGAGCAGCTCCCGGATCCGCTCTTCGAGAGCGGCGACCGGGGTCGCGGAAGCCTGGGCGGTTGCGGTCTGGATCGTGGTGACCGGCTGATCGGCGGCCGCCGGCTCCTCCGCCTGGCGCAACTTCTCCCAGCACTCCCGCAGCAACTCCTCGATGTCGTGGTGACATTCGCCGCAGCCGCCGCCGGCCTTGGTGAAGTTGGTGACGTCTTCCACGCTTTCCAGCCGGTTGGCCATTACGGCGTTACGGATGGTATCACGCGTCACCTGGAAACAGTGGCAGATCATGACGCCCTGGCTCAGCAACTCGCACGGGATATTCTTGCCCAGCTTCTTGTAGTAATCGATCATGGCCGCCTCGAGCGCCTCGCGCCCCATGACCGAGCAGTGCATCTTCTCCCGCGGCAAGCCTCCCAGCTGCTCGGCGATATCCTCGTTGGAGATCTGGGCGGCCTCTTCCAGGGTCTAGCCCTTGATCATCTCCGTCAGAATGGACGAGGAGGCGATGGCGCTCCCACAGCCGAAGGTCTGGAACTTCGCCTCGGTGATGCGTCCCTCATCGTCCAGCTTGAAGCTGAGCCGCAACGCGTCCCCACAGGCCATGGAGCCCACCTCGCCGATGCCGTCGGGATCAGCGACCTCGCCCACATTGCGAGGATTGAGGAAATGCTCGTAGACCTTTTCGGTATAGTTCCACATCGTCAGTCGGCCTCCCGTGTATGGCGGCGGTGAACGGTTGTCGGTCGTCACGCACCGGACAGAGGATCACGCTGCAATGATCCGGCGGTATTTCGCGGGTATTTCCAGTTACTCATCCGAAAGAGGACCTTTCTTGACCGAAAAATAACCCAAGTTCACGATACTGCAATATCAAACCGAGTCGGTCAGATATTTAAACCGACGAGCGGACCGATCCGGTACCACGCGCGAGATACAATTCCAGACACAGCAGAAAAATTGCCAGCCCGAACAACCAGCCGCTGATGTCCTTGCCGATCATGGCGGCCCCATACTCCACGCCAGTGAGTCGGCCCAGATCCGCCGTATGTTCCAACCCGGCCGCTTCGAGCTGCTGGCGGATCGTCGCCACCGAACTCAGTTGCGGATCGCCCTCGGCCGCGGGTGGCACCGCCGCCACCAGGCCCACCGTATCACCGCCCGCCAGGAACGCGTAAAACCCCTTCTGGCGCAGGACCGGCCCGACCAGAGCCGGAACCCCGTGCCGCCAGGCGAGATCGGCCGCGCGCGCCTCGGACTCGTTCCCGGGGCCGTACAACAGCAGGGCGGCCGCATCGGCCAGCTCGCCCAGTTTCACCTGACTCCCCCGGAACCGTGTCTCCGGACGTTCTCCCACCGGCAGGGATCCGTCTTCGGCCCCGGCTCCTCCCAGAGCCAGGTACCCCAGCAGCCGCTGGGCCCAGGGCAGAAACATGGGGCTCAACGGCAGGCCGCTGCTGTCCAGATTCAGATTAAACGGCGCCAGCACGAAGCGCCCCTGGCCGTACCGGCCTTCCAGCAGCGCGGGTGACGAGCCGGAAAACGCCATCACCACCCGGTTGCTGCCTTCGGAGATCTCGAAAAACCGGCGCCACGGGATGTCGGTCAGGGTCCGGCGCGGATCACTGTCCAGCCCCTGGAAGATGGGGTGGTTCTCCATCTGGAGGACCAGCCGTTCCTGATTCGTTTCATCCCGCACCCGGTACTCGACCAACGGCGGCAATCCCAGGGCCGGCAGCATGGTTTGCCCCAGATACGAACTCAGGGTCGGATCACCCACCAGGAAGGCGGCGCTGCCACCTTCGGCCAGCCAAGACAGCAGTCCCCCCAGCAGCTGTCGTCCCAGCGGATCCGGATCCACAAAAACCACCACATCCGCTGCGGCCAGATCACCCAGGACGAGTTGTCTGGTGTTGCAATCACGCACCACGAAGAGCGGCTGTTCATCACCCGCCGGCGCGAGGGCTGCGGCCAGATAGCGCCAGCCGCCTCGACCGGCCGGCCCGCGGTCGTTGCCGTGGGCCAGCAGGACCGTGATCTGCTCCCGGACCTTCAGGACGAACGGTCGATCGTCGTCCACCGGCAACCGGTCACTCTGCTTGCGCACCAGGCCGCGATACGAGCCCGGCCCAGGAGCCGTGAGAGCGAATTCCACCCGGCCGATGGCTCCGGCCGGCCCCGCCGCCACGGCTTCGGCCACCCGGCGGCCGTCCAGCTCCAGCAGACAGACCTGCTCGGCTTGCTCGAGTCGCACCTCGGCGGCGATCAACAAACTCTCTCCGGGGCGGATCGCCCGGCGCGGTGTGTTCACCGCCCGGATACCGCCGTTGGCCACCACCTCGCCCACCTGCCGCACCAGGGTCACCACCGGTCCCTCCATGAGCAGATCGGCCACGGCATCCCGGAACGTCCGGCCAAAGTTGATCCCCCCCCGTTGCAGATCGGACAGCAACACGATCTCCAGCGGTGTGGTGCGGGCGGTGGCGAGCCACGGCCGCACCATCCGGATCGCCTCGGTCAAGTGAAACGGTCCGTCGCTCGGTCGGATCGTGGCCAGCGCAGTGGCCACGGGACCTCCCGCCGGCATCCAGGTGGTGAACAGCGGCTCCACCGTGGCGCCGGCCACCAGGACCTGGACCTCGCTCCCGGCGGGCAGTTCCGTCACCATGTCCGCGCAGACCCGCTTGGCCTGCTCGAACCGATCGCCGTCGGCGTGCTGGGTCTGCATGCTGGCGCTGGCGTCGAGGATGAACAGCACCGACCGCTCCCCCTCGGGCAGCGCGGCCAACCCGGACACCCGCGGGCGCGCCACCCCGAACACGATACAGAGGATGATCAGCACCCGGAGCAGGAGCAGGAGCAGACGCCGCAGGTTGAGCTTGCGCGACTGCTGGATCTGCACCGATTCCAGAAAACGGAGATCACTGAACTGTTGCCGCCGGATCCGCCGCCAGCTCAGCAGATGAATGATGATGGGCAGCGCCGCCGCCAGAGCGCCGAACAGCAGACCGGGATTGGCGAAGGTGATGGGCATCGTTCCCGTTCTCCCCGCTCAGTACATCCGCTTGCGCCGCTCGAGATACTCGTGCAGCGACACTTCGATTGGTGTCTCGGTGGTGACATCCACCAGCTCGATCAACTGATCGTGGCATTTCTGCCGCAGGTCTCGCCGCCACGTTTCGAACTGTTCCTGGTAGGCGCCCCGGGCGTGAGCCGGATCGATCCGCACCCGGCTGGTCGGGTCCTCCAGCGCCTCGAACTCCATCTCGTGACGGAAGGCCAGGTCGATCTCCCGTGGATCGAGCACCTGGAACACGATGACCTCGTGACCACGATAGCGGAGATGCTTCAGCCCGGTCATGACCTCGTCGGTATCGTCCATCAGATCGGAAAAGAGCAGCACCAGCCCGTGGCGCGGGATCATCTCGGCCACCTCGTCCAGAACCGGCCGCAACTGTGTCCCCGAGCCCGTGGGCGCCTGTTCGAGTTCAGCCAGCAACCGGAAGAACTGGTGACGGGTCGCCCGCAACGGGACCCGTGAGAGCGGGCGTTCGTCGAAGGTGATCAGCCCCACGGCGTCGTTCTGATGCAGCAGGAGATAGGCAAAAGCGGCCGCCAGGTTGCGCGCGTATTCCAGCTTGGTCCAGCGGGGGGATCCCTCGCCGTAGGTCATGCTGGCGGAACAGTCCAGCAGCATGGTGGTTCGGAGATTGGTCTCCTCGGAGAAGACCTTGACGTAATACCTTTTGGTCCGGGCGTTCACCCGCCAGTCGATGTGGGTGATGGACTCCCCGGGATTGTACTGTCGGTACTCGTCGAACTCCGGCGAGAACCCGTGGAACGGGCTGCGGTGGAGTCCACTGAGGAAACCCTTCACCACCTGTCGCGCGATGAGGTCGAGCGAGTGGAGACTGGCCAGGAGTTCCGGCTCCAGAAAAGCCTGACTCACGAGCCGACCTCCTCGAGCAACCGCTCGATGATTTCGTCCCTGCTGATCCCGTCCACGGCCGCCCGGAAGTTGGTCACCAGTCGGTGCCGCAACACCGGCCGCACCAACGCGTCCACGTCCTCTTTGGCAGGGGTGTCGTACCCCATCAGCATGGCCCTGGCCTTGGCGCCCAGGATCAAGGCCTGAGTGGCGCGGGGACCGGCGCCCCAGGCCAGGTATTCCCGGGCGACTTCCGCTTCACTCGGCATGCCGATCCGGCTGGCCCGGACGATGCGCGCGGCGTACCTGGAGATCTCCTCCGTGCCCCCCATGGCCAGCACCCGCCGTTGTAACTGCCGTACCATTTCGGCCGTCATTTCGGGTCGCGGTTCCGCGGGTGGCGGAACGGTGCTGAATTCGGTGACGTTTTCCTTGGTAGCCGGCACGTGGGTGGTGTTCTCGGCGATGAAGATCTCCTCGGCCTCGTCCGGATACGAGATCAAGGTATTGAACATGAAACGATCCAGCTCCGCCTCGGGAAGCGGATACGTCCCTTCCTGTTCGATGGGATTCTGGGTGGCCATCACAAAAAACGGCTCGGGCAGCTGGTGCGTTTCGCGATAGATGGTCACCTCGTGTTCTTGCATGGCCTGGAGTAGCGCGGCCTGGGTCTTGGGCGGGGTACGATTGATCTCGTCGGCCAGGATCATGTTGGCGAAGATGGGACCCTTGCTCACCTCGAAACTCGTCTCACCGGTCGTTTGATCTTCCTTGAGAATGGTGGAGCCGGTGATATCCATCGGCATGAGATCGGGGGTGCACTGGATCCGGGACGTGGAGAGTCCCGTGACCTGGGCCAGGGTCTTGACCAGCAACGTCTTGCCGAGCCCCGGCACGCCTTCCAGCAGCACGTGGCCCCCGGAAATCAGCGCGATCAGCACCTCGGAGACGACCTGTTCCTGACCGAAGAAGACCTTGCCGATCTCCTGCCTCATCTGCTCGAATTCGGGTAAATCCCTGGTTTCGATGGTGTCACTCAAGCGCTTGCTCCCTTCCTCGCTGTACAAGGCATCACGGTCTCATTATACTGTGCCCCGCGTCACCGCTGGTACCCGAGGCAGATTGCTGGCGGTTCTTTTCTCCAGGCAGGATAACAGCTCTCGCGCAGAATGCCACGCCTGCCTGGCCGGAATGGCAACTTTCAGATTCTTTCTCCGCGTCGACGACAGCCGACGTGTCCCAGGGTGTTACGATGGCGAAGCGATCGCGCGCGCGCAAAAGAAACCCGTCGCCCAGCACCGAGCCGCCTGCCGCGACCAGCACTGGGAAGGGTGACCGTTCGGCGGTTACGGCCGCGCCATCACCGGGGCGGAAGTGGTGGTTCCGGCTACTGCTGGCACTCCTGGTCCCGACCCTGTTACTCGCGGGCCTGGAAAGCGGTTTACGGCTGGCCGGGTACGGCTATCCCACCAGCATGTTCCTCGAGGTGGAACGACAGGGAGTCTACGGCGCCAACCGGCAGTTCGGCTGGCGTTTCTTTCCCCGGGCCATCGCGCGCTCGCCGCAGTTCATCAACTTCCCGGTGCGGAAAACACCCGGCACTTACCGCATCTTCGTGCTCGGCGCCTCGGCCGCCTTCGGCTATCCGGACGCCGCCTTCAGCTTCGCCCGCTATCTCGAGGTAATGCTGAAGGATCGTTTCCCGGAAGTACGGTTCGAGGTCATCAACACCTCCATGGTGGCCATCAATTCCCACGTGGTGCTGCCCATCGCCAAGGAGTGCGCCAGGTACGAACCGGATCTTTTCATCGTCTATCTCGGAAACAACGAGGTCATCGGTCCCTACGGCATCGGTTCGAGCCTGACCCGGCCGTCAGGCAGTCTGGGCACCATCCGCCTCGGGATCAAGCTCCGCACCTACCGGCTCGGTCAACTGATGCAACAGATCGCCGGCAACCTCTCGGGACGGGAGAACATCCTGGAGAAGTGGGGCGGCATGCAGATGTTCGCCGAGAACGAGATCTCGGCGGACGATCCCCGCTTGGCCCGGGTCTACGAGTTCTACCGGCAGAATCTGCTGGACATCCGCCGGGTGGCCACCGGCTCCGGCGCCCGGGTCATCTTCAGCACGGTGGCCACCAATCTGCGGGATTGCGCCCCGTTCGCCGCCGTCCACCGGGCCGATCTCGCCGAGGCGGCAGCGGCGCAGTGGAACGAGCTGTTTACCGCCGGCGTGTCGGCCCAGAACCGCGGCGACTGGTCCACCGCCTGCGACCGTCTGGATGCCGCCGCGGCCCTGGACGACCAGTACGCCGACCTGCAGTACCGTCTCGCCACCTGTCTGCTGGCGGCGGGCGACACCAGCCGCGCTCCCGTGCATTTCGTCCGCGCGCGGGAGCTGGACGCCTTGCGATTCCGCGCCGACGACCGGATCAACGCCATCATCCGGGAAGTGGCGGGCGGCAATCCGGAGGCAGCGACAGAGACCTCCGTCCAGCTCGTGGACGCGGTGAGCTTGCTGGCAACCCACGCGACCACGCCGCCGTATCTCCCCGGCCGGGACCTGTTCTATGAACACGTGCATCTGACCACCCAGGGCAACTATCTGCTGGCCCGGAGCCTCTGGCCGCAGGTGGTGGCCGGGTTGCCGCCGGCGATCCGTGCCCGAGGCGAAAACGACCCGGAGCCGCCCAGTCTGGAGGTCTGCAACGCGGAACTGGTGCTGACCGAATGGAACCAGTACCAGATGCTCACCCAGCTCCGGACCCTGCTGGTGGACCACCCGTTCACCGGCCAGCTCGACCACGACGACAATCTCGCCGCCCTCGACGCCGAACTCGCGGCCCTGCGCGAACGAGCCACACCCGAGCGGGTGCAGCAGATGTACCAGGCTTACGTCGCCGCCGTGGCGCGGCGTCCGGACGATCTCTTGCTACGCATCAATTACGTGGCCCTGCTGAACACTCTGGGCAATCCGTCCGCAGCCGAACTCCAGATGCAGCACCTGCTGCACACGCAACCGCCCCTGGACTGACAGGAAGGAATCGGTGTGAGCAAGAAATTCTACCGCGACATCGAACGGTTCATCGACAGTATTGACGTCTCCCACGGTCCCGAGGAGATGTTACGGGCCATCATGAAATGGTTGCTGGAAACCCCCACCGACGTCTACGGCATCCAGAGCGGCCGGCTGTACCGGGAACGGTCCAAGGATTACGTGCTCATCGAGAGTATCGGCGAGTTCGGCGCCGCCATCACCGGCAAGACCGTGAGCAAGGACTACCCCATCGTGCGGAAACTGGAGCGGAAGCGGCTCTATCAGATCTCCCCGGAAACACCCGGCTTCGATCCGGTCCTGGAGGCGCAGTTCACCCACCTCGAAAACGCCGCCATCCTGGTGGGTGCGAACCCGGCCTACATTCTCAGTCTCGGCATTTGCCACTGCGGGAATCGGGACCAGCTCCTGGTGGTCCTGGAGACCTTGCGCGCCACCATCGGGCTCAAGTTGCGACAGATCAATCTGGAGAATCAGTTGCAACAGGTCCGGAGTATCCAGATGAGTCTGCTGCCGCGCCGGATCCGGCAACTGGAAGGGTTCGACCTGGCGGCGGCGACCATTCCCGCCGAGGAAGTGGGCGGCGACGTCTACGACGTACAGCGGGTGGACACCGATACCCTGGGGGTCATGCTGGCCGACGCCAGCGGTCACGGTCTGCCGGCGGCTCTGCAGGCCCGGGACGTGGTGGTCGGTCTGCGCATGGGCATGGACAAGGACGAGAAGATCACCGCCACCATCCAGCGCCTGAATCGGGTCATCCACAAGAGCGGTCTCTCCAGCCGCTTCGTCTCGCTCTTCTACGGGGAGTGCGAGAAAACCGGCGACATCTTCTACGTCAACTGCGGCCACTGTCCACCGCTGCTGTTCGACACCGAGGGCAAGGTGACCGAACTGCCGAGCAGCGGGCCGGTGCTCGGCCCGTTGCCCAACGCCCGTTTCCGTCGCAGTTACGCCCGACTCCGGCCGGGAGAATTCCTGGTCATCTACTCGGACGGGATCACGGAACGCAAGGCGGCCGGCGAGGAGAACGACGACGAAGCGGCGGAGTTCGGCCTGGACGGTTTGATCGAGGTCTGTCGCCAGCAGCTCGGCCGGAGTTCCCGTCAGATCGTGAACGTCATCCTCGAGACCACGCAGCAGTTCGGAGGGGACGCGCCGTGGGAGGACGACGTGACGGTGATGGTGGTCAGGCGCCGCCTGAAGCACAAGAACGACAACCGCTGAGCCGGGTGAGATTCACGATCGGCAGCCGGTCGGGGATTCACTCCGGATCCAGCGGCACCAACCGGTACAACGCCACCGTCCACGGTTCCGGCTCCCGCAGGCCAACCCCTTCGATGATGCAGGTATCGAGCAGCTCGAACCGCACGCCCTTGAGCTGGCGATCGGTCCAGCGCGGCGGACCAACGGTACGGTCCACCAGGTAATCGGGCCGCTCCACGTCCAGCCAGGCGCCACTGGCCACCATCTCTTCGAAACCGATCTCGTGTCCCAGGTCGATGAGTTCCGGACTCACCAGCCCCATGAGATCGAGTACGCGACGTTCGCTGGCGTACCCCACGGCCCCGATATCCAGGGCCGCCACCAGGGCGTCAGATGCGCTCTCCCGGGCCAGCCACTCGCCGATGCCGAGGTAACAGTCATTTACGCCACGTGAAAAATCCTGCGCGTGAGGACGTACCTGGCTCACCAGCAACCAACCGTTCACGGCCAGACAGACCACACAGCCGAGACCGAGACAGACGGTACATACCCAGCGCCAGACGGTCCCCCCGAACCAGGTGTCCGCGAGACACCCACGACCTCGCCCCCGCGTCCAGAACCAGTGGGCCACCACGCCCAGCGCCAGCAACAGCGGCGGCGCCAGCGGCGCCAGATATCGTGAGATGACCCAGACCTGCTTGACGGCGTATCCGCCCATCAGCGCCAAACACCAGGTGACGGTGATCCCGACGAGGGCCGTCTGCCGGGTTGACCAGCACGCCACTTCTCCGCCGGGGATCTGGTCGGTTCCGTCGTTGGTTTTGGTATTCGTCTGGGTACGCCGCCAGGCCCGGAGCAGCAAAAAGGCGAGAGTCAGACCAAGTAGCGCCAACCAGAGTGTGCCCTGGGTGGCGGCGAGCTGCTGCAAGGAGCGTAACCCTGACGCCACCAACCGATCGGGCGCCACCGTCAAGGCGTAACTCTTGGCGCTGGCGGTGCCGGGCAGGAGATGACCGAAGACCCGATATGAAAACAGGAGCCACGGCCCCAGCACCACCAGCCAACCCACCAGCGAGGCCAGGACCAACCGCGGCCAGCGAGTGGTACCGGCAGGCTGTACCCGGGACTCGTGCCAGAGCAGCCACGGCCAGGCCAGCGGCGCCAGCAGGATGAACTCCGGCCGCACGAGTCCGGCCAGAGCCGCGCTGCCGCCCCAGGCCAGGAACACCCGCCAGCGAACCGACCTGGCGGCGGCGGGTTGGCCAAACAGGGGCAGTAGCAGGACAAGCAGCAACGCCGTGGCCAGGGGAGTTTCCATGCCCGACCAGGTCCACCGCACGAACCAGGCGTCGCTGGCCGCCAGCCAGAGCAGCACGGCCCGCCACCATGGCGGCCACGGTAAACGGGCCAAGATGGCGTCGAACAGGAACAGCATCAGCAAACCGGCGATCAAGCCCAGAACCCAGGCGGCGGTCAGCGGCGCCAATCCCAGCTCGAGCAACGCCACGAGGCCCACGATCCAGAGCGGACTGGTGGCGCCGTAGGTGCTCACTCCCGGGTTGAAGGAGAACTCGCCCCGGGTCAACAGATGCTGGGCGTAGCGCAGATGGATGAAGGTGTCATCCGTGACATAGCCTTGCAGCAGCACACCCCCCGCGAAAAGGATGCCGCAGGCGATTATCAGGCGAATGAGACGTCGATGATTCATGGTCGGTCGAAAATACCGCGGGCCTTCCGGACTGGCACGCACAATTTGGGTGGCGGTGGAATTTTGTCGCTGGCGCTTTCCGTGATCGACACCGAAAATATCGACGATCACTTCCGCGTCCCGGTCGGTGACAGCTCGGTTCCGCAAAACCGCACCGCCGAAGTCTCCGGAAAAGGAGCGACATGCGATTACGGCGACATCTCGGTCTCCTGTACGGGATCCTGGTGGCGCTCATCCTGGTCATGGGCGTCTGGTGGGTCTATTTCCTGAACCAGGACGCGCGGAGTTACGAGCAGTATCGGCGGCAACACATGAGCCTGGACCGCTTGCAGGCCATCCGGTTGCTCGATACTTTCGAAGCGATGCGAACGGATCCGGCGGGTCAGCTCGGCGAGGTCTATCCGTTTCTGCGTTTCACCCCCACCGCCACCGGCCACGACGTGAGCATCGATCCCGCCGCCCTGGCTGCCGTGAGTCACGAAGCGAGACGCCGCCAGCGCATGTTCACGGCCGAGGGCATCTTTTTCCTGCTGTTGCTGGCCGCCGGCACCACCGTCTTGACCCTGGCGTATCGTAGCGAGCGGGCATTCAAACAGGCGCGAGAACTGTTCCTGGCCGGCGCTACCCACGAACTCAAGACCCCGCTGGCGAGTCTCCGTCTCTATCTCGAAACGCTGGAGCGTCCGGATCTGACGGCGGCGGATGCGGCGCGGATCCGCCCCCGGATGCTCGAGGACCTGGAGCGGCTGGAAAACCTGGTGGAACAGATCCTGGCCCTGGGTTATCTGGACAGTGCCGGTCCGACAACCGACCTCGAAAACGGTCATCAGTCGCTGGCCGAATCGCTCGACGTGGCGAGCGAAACCCGCCAGGTGGTGGCGGACCTGGCCAACCTCGCTGAACGGCGCGGCGCCAAGCTGCACCTGGAGTTGGCCGCGGGGCTGTTCATTCGGGGCCGGTCGTTCGACTTCTCCCTGGCGCTCCGCAACCTGATCACCAATGCCATCGTCCACTCGCCGCCACCCGCCTCGGTGCGACTGTCCACGAAACGTGACGGCGACTGGATCCGGCTGGCGGT
>JBDRBC010000625.1:0-3108 GCA_043823125.1 bacterium
CCGCCGCGATCAGGGCGATCAAAACATGGCACGAAATTCTCACCATACCCCGGGATGCAAGACATCGGGAACGTCAAGGAGCCCGTCACAGGATCGCAGAAAACGGCCTGCACATTGCTGTAATTCCATACTTCCGTGTCGTGATCATAATCCATGCGATACACACATTCGAAATCGGGCGGCGCGCCAATGCCATCCGCCCAGTGAAACTCGCAAATCGTGACGGTAGCTGGCGGATCGAAATACAGATCCACATCGAGATGCGTGTAGATATCGAAGCAGGCTGGATGGGCCACGAAGGTCTGCCCCTCGTAGACCGGAACTGCGATAGTGATCACGACCGATGGGCCAGGCCCTCCCTGGATCGAACCGGCCTCGATGTCGACCGAGCATTCATAGGTGGAACCCTTGATCGAGGGATAAGAAGCTGGAATGCCACTCACTACACCGCCATCGACCAGGTTGACAGAGTCACGGATGATGTCGAAATCGCTCTCGTCACGATTCCATTTCTCGTTATCCCACACGGTCTCCATGTGTGCCTGAGTCAAGGTCGTGAGGATCGGTAGGGGATCGGGAACTACCACACCTCGCTTGGCGATTCCCGTCTCTGAATCGACATCGGTTTCCTGGTTCGTCGCTGGCGACATACCGTTCTGGGAACAGGCACCGCACAGCGTCAACACTCCTAACAGGAGTAATCCACGAAGGTCGATCTTCACCATAGATATCTTCCTTTCCTGATGTTGTAGGGGCACATTATGATAACACAAAAGAAGAACGAGCTCACAGCAAATCGTGGACGAAATAATTGACTTTTTGAACAATATATCTCTCGTCCCCCAGCTCATCTCGTACTTAACCTGTTTCATGACTATGAGTTGTTTCCGTCACCCGACCTGTTCAGCTTGCGCCTGTTTCACCCGACGCTTCACCAACCCGAGCCCACCGGCGCCGATGCACAACAAGCATCCCAGCCATCCCAGCAACCGGCCGATCACTGGCGAAGCCCGCCACCGGTACACCAGAAAGTCGGTCGGTCCGCCGGTGTGGAAGGAGACCGTGATACCTGTGGCCGGCGCCAGATGTGCCGGCACCGGTTGCACTGCCGCCCGGATCCGGGCTCCGCCGGGCAGGTTGCTCTCGGGAGGAATCGTGAGTTCGGTGTCGGTGGTTTCAGTGGACCACTGGAAGTCGCCACCGGCCTGGCTCAGGATCACATGGTAGCTGGTGGCGTGAGGGATCGGGGTCCAGCGGAGTCGGGGGGTGGCGTCCACAATGACCTCGCCAGCCACGGGGCGCAGGAAACGGGGCGAGTCGACGTCGCCGCGAACGATCCGATCCCCGTTCAGAGCCCTCGGCTCCCCACCAAAGATGAGGACCACGCTGGCGGCGAGCGCCACCATCGCGGTATAGGTCAGGGGTCTGATGGCGACACGTGAGAGAGCACTTTTCCGGGTGCTGCGAAGTGGAGATTCCCCATCGGGTATCTGCAGTTCATCTCGCGCCACAGCCGTCCGCAGCTTGTCCCGCAGGGCGAGCTCCAGCCGGCAGGCCGCGCAGACGGAAAGATGACTGTCCAGTTGCCGGCGAAGTTCCGGAGCGACGTCCGGCACATCATACTGCCACAGTAATTCACCAAGTGCGGGTTCCACGCACTCGTAACTCGTGCTCTCGTTGCGCTCCTCGCTCAACACACACCTCTCGGTCTCACGTGCCAGCAACCGTTCACAACAGGTCGTCCCCCTTCAACGAACGGTCGGACAATACGTCTCTTAAGATCCGCAGCGCTTTTTTCAGACATACCGACCGGCGATAATACACGCCGTGCACCGACTTCAGCCCCATCTGCTGGCGGAGGTTCTCCGGGGGAATCTCCTTGATGTACATGTCCCTAAGCAGCGACCGGCAGTTCGGGTCGAGCTGTTCGAGGGCGGCTCGGAGATGGGCCAGAATCTCTTGCTCCTGGAGATGATCGAGAGGAGAACGCGATCGATCGGCGATCCAGTTCGTCAGCGACTCGATGGGCTCCTGTCGCTTGCGTTGCCGGTAACGGAGAACGTCGCGGCAGCGATTGCAGGCGATGGTCACCGCGAATTTGACGAGATTCCCCGAGAACTCACTGTTGGTCCGCAGGTAGTTGATCACGGCAATCAGGGTTTCCTGCAGAACGTCATCCTGATCGTCTCCGTCCGCCGGCAAGAACCGCTGGACCGCGAGCCGGAGCGGATTGCTGAGCAAATCGCAGATGTTCTCCGCGGCGGTCTCGTCACCCTGGCGACAGGCAACGATGAGCTGCGGTAGATCCGTGTCACCGGGACGAGATGTGTTGTTCGATTCCGATATAGACACGGACAAGCTCTTGGGGGAAGTGCCACTGTTGCGGACGGGATCGGTTGCCGAATCTGACTTCTGAAAACGCCGTCGTTGGACCTACCCGGGGCCAAGATATGACCTTGACTTCGGGGACTGTTTCAAGAATACCCAGTGTTCCAGTCGCTGTCCAGACATTGAACCAAGCAGACATTGAACCCAACGCTGACTGTCACGACGGTCCCTGGCGCCCAGATAGCAACATCCGAGTATTCCGCCTCCACCAGCGCGATCAATCCCGCTCTTACACCGGTGGCACCAGGATCGTTCAGGGGATGCAGACGGGACCGGATTCCGGCAGGACGGCCCCGCAACGGGAACGTGTTGTATGTGAGCATCCGGGCGGGTCTAATCTTCCATAGTGGCAGATCACTCCGGACAAGCCGTTACGCCTTCACCAGCACCGACTCCATACCCATTTCCTGAATCAACGACGCCAGCTCGGACTCGATGAATTCGGCTTCTTCCCGGGAAATATGATCCGCCCAGTTCTTGGTCCGGGTCACCAGCTTCCCGTAAAGGTGGGGATCGATCTTCCAGCGGGCCGGATTCGCGGACCGCTCCTCGAGCATACTGTCCTCGAACCGTTCACCCAGGAAGTCGCACAGTTGCCGGAGCAACCGTTCCGGCTCTCGGGTCAACTCGGCGTAACTGACGAGACACACATGCGACGGAAACTGTCGCCAGCTGGTGTACGCACTCTGCATGAGCTGCCGGTACTTATCACAGAACTCC
>JBDRBC010000626.1:0-23978 GCA_043823125.1 bacterium
GACCAGTGAGGAAAACGACACAGCGGGCCACGGTCCGCTTCCAGAGACGAGAAGAATCAGCACGCGGGTCGATCCCGCCGAACCCGCCCGCGGGCGGTGATCCTTGGAGGAGACATGACTACCCAGAACAATTCCGGTGAGAACTACAAGGTGGCCGACATGGCCCTGGCGGAAGCTGGCCGCATGAAGATCGACTGGGCCGAGTCCCGCATGCCGGTGATGATGCAGCTGCGCAGGGAGCACAGCGAACTGCAGAGCCTCAAAGGCATGAAGGTGGCGGGCTGCCTCCACGTCACCAAGGAGACCGCGGTCCTGGTGGAGACGTTGCTGGCCGCCGGTGCGGAGGTTTCCTGGTCCGGTTGTAATCCACTCTCGACCCAGGACGATGTGGCTGCAGCGCTGGCCGCCGCTGGCGCGTCGATCTTCGCCTGGCACGGCATGAGTGTGGAGGAATTCTACTGGGCCATCGACAAGACACTCGATTTTCGGCCGACCCTCACCCTGGACGACGGCGCCGACCTGATCTTCCGGGTCCACAAGAGCCATCCCGAACAGGCGGAGACCATCATCGGCGGCACCGAGGAGACCACCACCGGCGTCCACCGTCTGCGCGCCATGGCGGCCGACGGCGCCCTCAAGTACCCGGTCATCGCCGTGAACGATGCCGAGACCAAGTGGGACTTCGACAACGTATTCGGTACCGGCCAGTCCAGTCTCGACGGTATTCTGCGGGCCACCAGTGTGTTGTTGGCAGGCAAGAATTTCGTGGTGGCTGGCTACGGACATTGCGGTTCCGGTTGCGCCTCACGCGCTGCTGGCATGGGTTCCAATGTCATCGCCACCGAGGTCAAGCCCACCGCCGCCCTCAAGGCGTTGCTCAACGGCCACCAGGTCATGAAGATGGACGATGCTGCCGCTGTGGGCGACATCTTCATCACCGCCACCGGGATGAAGGATGTCATCGTCGGTCGGCACTTCGCGAAGATGAAAGACGGCGCCATCATCTGCAACACCGGCCACTACGACTGCGAGATCAACCTCCAAGAGCTGGAGGAGATGACGGAGTCGAAACGGGAGATCCGCGACAACTGCGAGGAGTACACCCTCAAGGACGGGCGCAAGATCTTCATCTTGGCCAAGGGGCGTCTGGTGAACCTGGCCGCTGCCGAGGGGCATCCGAGCGAGGTCATGGACATGTCATTCGCCAACCAGTTCCTCAGCCTGGTGCGGCTGGCCCGGGAAGGCAAGGAGCTGACGGTGGACGTGCACGACATTCCCGAGGAGCAGGACCAGAATATCGCCGGCATCAAGATGAGCTGTATGAGCGCCGGGCTGGACGAGTTGACTGCCGAGCAGGTCGCGTATCTGAACGATTACGCGGCGGGAACCTAGCCCCACGATATACCTGCGAAAACAGCGAGGGCGGCCTTGCGGCCGCCCTCGCTATTATCCAATCGGTACTGACCACAACGGGCCCACTCCAGTTGTTGGAGTGGGCTGCTCCCGCGGTGCTAGAAGTTCACCGACAGGCCGAAGGAGAGATCCCAGACATGGGTGTTGGTCCACTGGTTGGTGGTATCGATCCACAATGTCTCGTCCTGTGTCCTCACGTAACGCCAGTACCACTCGAATTCGAAGTCGATGTTGTCCGTGATGGGATACTCGTTGCCGAAGCCGGCGCCGACGCAGTAGTCGTTCCCCGCGACCGGTTCGTCCAGAAGGGTGTACGGATCGCTGTCGCGGCCGTTGATTCCCAGGCTCCAGTCCATCTTGCCGAGAGCGGTCACGAAGTACGGATTGAACTTGGAGTCGCCCATGATGACGTTGCCGAGGTAGAAGACGAACCCGAATTCGTACCCGTCGAGCGAAAGGTATTCGTCGCCGGTGAAATCGTGAATGTCCTTCCACTTCGAATCGAAACCGAGTCCGCCGCGATAGTAACGCCCGAAGACGGCCCAGGCGTCCAGGACATACCAGCGGGCGCCGAAGTTGAGGGCGGAAGATGAGGAGGTCACGTCGTTGATATTACGGATGTTCTCTTTGACGATGTACAGCGGGTTGGTGTAGGTCCAGCTGCTAAAAACGGCGAACCGTCCCGCATGCCGGTCGTAACCGCGGGGCACGGTGTCGTCGGCTGGCAGATCGTCGGCGGCGTCTGGCGAGTCCATGGCGGCATCGGCGCCCACTCCGACGCGGGCGAATTCGACGGGCATGGTCTGCTGCGACATGACAAAGACGCCTTTGAGGAGATCGTTCCAGCTCTGGTAGTTGCCGCTGAAAAAGATCTCGGCGGGCAGCGGGTCTCTCTTGAAACGGAAGGAGACTGCCGTGCCGCTGATGGCAAGGCTCTGCAGTGTGGTGGCGCCGTCACTGGCCTCGGTAGGTTGGATATCACCCTGCCACCGCGAGTCGGATCCCTGCTCGAGTTTCAGCACGACCGAGATGGTTTCACCGCCAGCAAGGATGAATGATCCCTGCCACTGACCCTGGAGCGGATCCGCCGCCTGAGTGAGGGTCGGTAGCAGAACCAGCAAACAAGCCACCGTCAATAAGAAGCCGCCTGACGGGGACCTGGATAAGATTCCTTGCATCATGTCCCATCTCCTCATGTCACATCTCCGTTCCTCGCGTGGGGGGCGGAACCAGGTTGGGGTAGATCAAGACAACGTGTAACGAGTCTTTTCCAGCCAGACCGATTCAGTGTCGAGGCCCGGCCGAGTATGGGTAACGGTGAAAAGAATATATAGCTTCAGCAAGATCCTGTCCAATGCTGACCAGGGGGGCAGCGGAAAAAGGAAGGACGACAACAGAGGGGTGTGGTTGCCCCTTGCTGTGCAGTGGTCGTGTCTGTATTATTAGTCGTGGCGCAGTTGGGTGGCAGCGTTGTCAGAGCCTGTATTTCGATGCGGGTAGTCCGTGGTTCGCCTGGGTGAACCCCGGAACTGACGAGGCGGCCAAACTTCCAGTGGAACGAGTCGCACTCTGGAAGAGGCCAACTCGCCCGCATCGATTTATTTCCCGCAATCGCGGGTTTTTTTGTTAGGTTGTTGCGCTGGATGGATTTTTGAGTGTGATGATGAGAGGTGCCATGACCGAGTCCAATCATAACCTTCCCAGCCGGGAGATTCTCCAGGCGCTGCCCAAAACCGATCTCCATGTCCATCTGGACGGATCTTTGCGGCTTTCCACGGTGCGTGAACTGTCGAGCCGCTTCGGACTACCCTACGATTTTCAGACCGACGAGGACGTTCGCAAGGTCTGTCAGGTGCCCGAGGATTGCACCAGCCTCGAAGAGTACCTCCGGGTTTTCGATATCACCTTGAAGTTGATGCAACAGCCGGCCGAGCTCACCCGGATCGCCTTCGAGTTGGCCGAGGACGCCCACCAGGAAAACGTGCGCTACATCGAGGTTCGCTACTCGCCTCTGCTACATACCGACGATGGGCTCGGCTTTGACGAAATCGTCTTGGCGGTACAGGCAGGGTTGGATCGAGCTCGGCGGCAGTATGGTATCCAGTCCGGACAGATCATCTGCGGGATCCGGCATATCTCACCCGAGTCGTCCTTGTCGCTGGCCGAACTGGCCGTACGCTGGCAGGGCAGTGGAGTCGTCGGTTTCGATCTTGCTGGTGCAGAGAAGGATTTTCCGGCCAAGGACCATCTCCAGGCCATTTATCTGGTGGCGAACAACAACATCAACGTCACCATCCACGCCGGTGAGGCGTTTGGCGCTCCTTCCATCCACCAGGCCATTCACTACTGTGGCGCGCATCGAATCGGCCACGGCACGCATCTGATCGAGGACCCGGCACTCATGGCCTGGGTCAACGACCATCGCATTGCCGTGGAGGTCTGCTTGGCCAGCAACTTGCAGACCAAAGCCATCCCGGACCTGGAGAGCCACCCCATCCGCCGGTACCTCGAAGAGGGACTGCGGATAACCCTGAACACCGACAACCGGCTCATCTCGGGCACCACCGTCACCCACGAGCTGGAACTCGCCGTCCAGGCCTTCGATCTCTCGGAGGAAGAGGTGCTGACACTGGTGATGAACGGTTTCAAGAGCGCGTTCTTGCCGCTGACCGAGAAGACGCGACTCATCGACCGGGTGCTGGATGAACTGGAGGCGCTGGGAGTGCACTTTTCGGGGGAAATCAGCCGCCGCCGCCGGATCCATATCTGACCAGCAGTTCACCGCCGTAGCGGCTGGCAAGCAAGGAAATGTCCATCACAGCCCAGAGCCCCAAGGCGCGATACATGCCGCGCTCGTGGTCGCATGGACCCATCCGTTCCGCCCGCGCCAGCCACCAACCCAGATGTACCAGCCAAGCGAAAAAAGCCAGGAGTGGCCCGGTGTGTGGCCAGGTTACTCCGCCGGCGCGATCCGGGGCGGTGGCGAAGTAGAACGGAACCGCGGCGGCCAGGGTCAGGGCCACGGCCAGCCAGAGAGAGCGGTGGAGGCCCAGGGCGGCCACGAGAGTGCGGTCGCCGCGTTGCTGGTCCTCGTCGAGCTGGTAGATCTGCGTCAACGGATAACAGGAGCCGAACAGCAGCCCGAAACCCGCCACCAGGTACCAGGTAGTCGGATCGGTCAGGGCCGAATCGCCTGCCATTATTGTCTGGCCCGCCACGATTCCCGCCAGGGTGGTGCAGCCGCCGTACCCCACCATGTTCACGCCGAGATCGGCGCCGGCGATACCCTTCCAGCGAGTGCGGGGGTGGGAGTACACGATGGAGAGCGCCCCACAGAGTGCAGTGATCCAACCGAAGGCGGCACTCACCAGGAACGCCAGCCCGATCCCCACCAGCATCAGAAACAAGGAGCAGGAAACCAGGTGCGCCGGTGGCGGTGGGGGCGCTCGGAGATAGGCCACGTCGCCTTCATCCTGATCGTAGGCGCTGTTGAAGGCCAGGGTACCGCCATTCAGACAGACCACCCAGACGAACCAGGCCAGGAGCCCCTGCCAAACGGGCGCCGTGCCGGCTGGCAGGGCCGTCTTGCCGAGAATCACCTCGCTGCAACTGGTGGCCAGTAAGCCGCTGACCAGGAGCTGGCAGGTCAGGATCGGCCACTGACGCGGTCGCAGGAACAAAAGGTACTGGAAGCGTGAACCCAGGCAGCGGTGACCCCAGTATCGACCTCGCACGCGGGACAGTCCTTTCCCTGGGGATCAAGACGGCTCGACCGGATGGATCCGTTTCTGGGGAGTGGTGAGGGGCCGCCGCTCGGGGACACGGCCGGACACTGCTTCCGCCGTCACTTCGGTGGGTAACGAGTCCGCCAACCGGCAGACCTTTTCCATCTGCTGCTCCAGCCAGTGCAGGTCGAAGCTGGCGTTGACACACGGTCGTTCCATGGTGGAGAGCGGCGTCAACAGTGCGGGAATCTCGGGGATGCTGCGTAACGCCTTGATCAGTCGGTCGCCACAGGCCGTGGCGATGATCAGGTCGGGCTGCTCGCGTCTGGCCATGGCATAGGCGATGTAGCTACGGAATGCCACGAAGGTGCGGATGTCGTATCGTTCCGTCAGCTCGGCGACTTTGCCCAGGGGACAGAGATCACATTCGAGACATTCAGCCAGGGGGTGGGCTTCACCCTGCCGTCCATCGGCCACCGATCCGTCGCGACGCACATCGCACCGGCAGCCGGACCGCTTGACGCAACGCGGCAGGATCAGCAAAACGAAGCGAGGTTGGTGTTGTTGCAGATACTGTTCGATCCGCCGGTTGTGCTGGTGGACCAGACGGTTGATGAAGGCTACTTCGCCGCCGGGCAACAACGGGGCCAGCCGGCGGAGCAACTCCACGCCGAGACAGAATACTCGATGTCGCCAAGGGCTCTGGAAAGTCATGTACTCCCGCCTCGGTTCTGTCTGGAGGCGATGTCCCGAAAAAGAGACTGCGGAGCGAATGGTGTTGACTCAGGCTGCCGTAGCCACTGTTTCCGGATCTCGTAGGTCAATATGCCGAAGCTCACGGCGACGTTGAGTGAGTCCTTGGTGCCGCACATGGGTATCTCCACCGTCGCATCGACCTGCGCCAGGACAGCCGGCGAAACGCCGCGGACCTCGTGCCCCACCACGCAACAGAGTGGAAAGGCGTAATCGAAATCGTCGTACGGTTTCGCGCGGTTGGTCCGTTCCAGGGCGATGACCCGCACTCCGTTTTGCTGGAGATGGGTCACGGCCTCGACGGCATTCTCCCAGTAATCCCACGGTACCGTCAAGGTCGCGCCGAGGGCTGTCTTCTCCATGTCGGGTCGCGGTGGTGTGGCGGTGACTCCGCACAGAAACAGGCCGCTGAGTCCGGTGGCATCGGCGGTCCGGAACATGGACCCGACATTCCAGACGCTGCGCACGCTGTCCAGGAGGCCGAAAAAAGGTCGCTTATCTTGTGGCGCTATTTTTGGCGCCACCGATGGCGAAGGTGTCTGTTCCGGGGCTGACGGTTCTCTGGTCATGACGGATCCTCGGAGGCTGCCTGATGGAGGCCTCTGCTCAGTGGGTGACAGACTTGATCCCTATGATGGTTCGGGAGGGTGTATTTGGCAACCGCTGACCCCGCAGAGGCGGCAGTAGACCGCGGAAAACGGGCCTCAATCAATTTCCCTGACCTTGAACGAGAGAGGACGCTAAACCGGTGACAAAGAAGGTCGATACCTTGATAAATCCGCCGCTCTACTGCCAGTAAAAGGAAACATCGGACAGCATGAAACGCAAAACAGTCAGCCTCTGCATGATCGCTCGCGACGAGGAAGCTACCATTGGCCTGGCGGTCAAATCCATCATGGCTCTCGTCGATGAAATAATCGTGGTCGATACCGGTTCTCGCGACAACACCAGAATCATCGCCGAGGGGTACGGCGCTCGAGTCATCGACTTCCCGTGGCAAGACGATTTCGCCGCGGCGCGCAACGCCGGTCTCGCGGAAGCTTCCAGTGAATGGATACTCATACTCGACGCCGATGAACGCCTGCAACCGGTGCGGCCGGTGGAATTCCAGCGGTTGCTCAGGAGCAATACCGTGGCCGGTTACCGCCTGCAACTTCGCGGATCGGCCGGGGGACAGAATCGGGAAGTCCTCGATCGGGTCCGGTTGTTCCGTAACGAATCCGATATCCAGTATCGGTATCCGATTCATGAGCAGATAGCACCCGCTCTGGAGGACTGGGCTGCGCAGACAAGTCTAGAAATCCGTGAAGCCGAGTTGATGATCCTGCATGAAGGCCGGCCCCAGCAGAACAGTGTCGATCGTCGCGACCGCAACTTGCGGATTCTGCGTCTGGCCGTGGTGAGCGATCCCCAGGAGCCGTATTTCGAATACCAGATGGCGTGTGAGATGCTGGTGATGCTGGCAGACGAAGTGCTCCCGGTGGCCGGTCTGAGCGAATCTCTCCACAACCTGGAACGGTCGTGGCACAAGATCCAGGCGCTCCAGCCGGACGAGCGGCTACGATTGACCTACGCACCCGATCTGGCGGCCAAACTCACTGCCGTATATCTCTGCTGTTCCCGGCTGGAGCAGGCCCGTCAGGTGGCCGAGGAAGGACGTCGTTTGCACGGGGATCAGCCGTTGCTGTTGTTGCAGGCCATCGCGGCGGACACCCGGTACTTGCAGGAATTTGCGCCCGATCTGGAGCCGGAGCGGACCGCGAGCTTGCTTGCCCGGGTTCGGTGTGATATTGATTCCCTGCGTTCGGGCCAAACGAGTACGTCCAGCCCCCTGTACCAGGATCGGATCAGTACCCTGTATCCGTTAAGGTATCTGGGAGAACTGGCGCTGCTCGAGGGCAAGGTTTCCGTAGCGGCGGAGCTGTTCGAGAAGGCCTTGACCATCGACCACTCCTACTCCTTCGCCTGGCTCGGGCTGGCCGAATGTGCGCGTTTCGCGGGTGACCGCAAGCGGGCCTTGAAGCTCTACCTGAGAACCGTGACCGAGAATGAACGGAATCACCGGGCCTGGCTACGCGGAAGTTCCCTTCTGGAGGAGCTGGAGTTTCACGACAATGCCGCCAGTTGGCGCCGCAAGGTGATGACCCATTTCCCGGAGCATCCACTGCTCCAGCGGACGGAGGTGGGGCGTCACGAGCCGAGTCAGCCGCCGGTCTCGGTTTAACCGCAACGATCAGGAGCCGCAGACAATGGCCATCCCAATGTCCTCCGGGAATCAACCGGAGGCGAGAACGGCGCCGGGGCTCTCACCGCAGCGGCGGATCTATACCAACCGGAACCTGCGCATGAGTTCCATCGAAGCCATCGGCTTCGACATGGACCACACCCTCGCCGTGTACAACACGGACACCTTCTCCCGGCTCTGTTTCGATCTGGCCCTCGTTCACCTCGTGAACCGGAAGCGGTACCCCGCCGCGATCCAGGACATCGGGTACGAACCGGACCTGGCAATCCGGGGACTCACGGTGGACAAACGGCTGGGTAATCTGGTCAAGGTCGATGGGTACAATTACGTGTCCCGAGTGCGGCATGGGGGCCATTTGTTGCCGCGTGAGGAACGGCGCGAGATGTACAAGCGAGGGCGGATCCGGGTGGGCAGTGAACGCTACCGGGTGTTCGATACCTTGTTCGACCTGCCGGAAGGCTGCATCTACTCCGCCCTGGTCAAGCTCAAGGATTCCTCTCCCGAGCTACTGCGCGATACGAGTTATCGCGTGCTGTTCAACGATATCCGCGAGGCGGTGGACACCATCCATCGCGACGGCACCCTCAAGCGGCGGATCATCGCCGATCTGGACCGCTACTTCATCAAGGATCTTCGGCTGGCACCCACCCTGCACAAGTTCCGGCAAGCGGGCAAGCGGCTGTTCCTGCTGACCAATTCCGAGGCCGACTACACCGCCGCGGTCATGAATTATCTGCTCGGTCCGGAGAACGAACCGTGGGAGGAGATCTTCGATCTGGTGATCTGTTCCGCCCGGAAACCGGGTTTCTTTCACGAGCGGAGTCGGCGCCAGACCATCTCCCGCGGCCAGGATCCGTTACTCGCGAATCAACGCGGGAACTGCTTCATCGGCGGCGACGCTTTTTTTCTGGAGTCCAAGATCAAGGCTTTCGGCGATGCGATCCTCTATTTCGGCGACCACACCTACGGCGATATCTTGCGGAGTAAGTTGAGCGTCGGTTGGCGCACGGCCATGATCATCCCCGAGCTCGAGGAAGAGGTCGCGGCCTTGCAACATCTACGTCCCCAGGTGCAGCAACTGGCGGAGCTGGAAGCGGAGCTCGAGGATCTGGTTCTGGAGCGGGATCAGCTCCTCGTCCAGCAGCCGAGCGCCAGCCAGCGACTACGGAAGCTGGAGACGGCCATCTCGACCTGCCTCGGCCGCCGCAGTGTGCAGCAGCGCAAGATGTCTGCCGCCTACAATCAGTACTGGGGTTCTCTGTTCAAGGAAGGGCGGGCCGCCAGTCGTTTCGGGAGTCAGGTCCAGGAGTTCGCCTGTATCTATACCAGCCGCGTGAGCAACTTCCTTTACTACCCGGTGGCGAAGTTTTTTGCGAAACCGGCCGAGGTCCTGCCGCACGAAGAATGGCTGCTGCCGGCGGAGCTGTAATCCCCCCGATCGATATGGCTCACTCACACCGGCCGGAAGAATCGGATCTCGACGCAAACTCGGGGTAGATCACCCGATCGGGGAGTGCTAGAATTCGACCATGTCAGCCATCAACCTCACTCGACCGGTGTTGGTCCTGGATGCCGGATACCAGCCGGTCAATGTGGTCAACTTGAAGCGAGCGGTAACGCTCGTCTATACCGGCAAGGCGGTCATCTTGCAGGCGGACGAGCAAGCACTCCTGCATGCCGAAAAGCTGGTCCTGCGGAGCCCACGTGTCATCAAACTGCTGGTTTCCGTCGCCCACAAGGTGTACCGCTTTTTCAAGGTCCATCTCTGCAAGCGCAACATCATGGCGCGAGACCGTTGGCGCTGCCAGTACTGCGGTGGCAAGGACACGCCGTTGACCATCGACCACGTGATACCGCGATCCCGTTTTCGCGCCAATCGGTCCGAGCAGATCGATACCTGGGAAAACTGTGTCACCGCTTGCCTGGATTGTAATGCTCGCAAGGGGAATCGAACTCCGGCCGAAGCCGGCATGAACCTGAGGAGTTGTCCATCCCGACCTCGCTGGAATCTCCTATTCCTCGCCAGGAGACGGTGGGGTATCAAAGAAATGGAATTGTGGCGGCCCTATCTGGACGTCCAGTTGTGAGCGCTGAACGGACCTATGGGACGAACCTCCTGAAGGAGAGATCATGTTGAACTCGAAGAATGTTCTGGTAGTGGGGACCGGGACCATCGGTGAACCCTTGATCGGGTTGCTCTGTCACTACAAGGGGCAGCTCGGAATCGATGAGGTATTGTTTCACAAGCGCACCCCGCTTTTGACGGACCGGAGCAAGGTCGTGGACCTGCTCAAGAAAGGGGCGCAGCTCGTCACCGACGATGACAGTGTGGAGGATTTCAAGCGGATCGGTATCGAGACCAGTTATACCACTGCCGATGCCCTCGAGGAGGCGCGGGTTGTGGTGGACTGTACCCCCTCCGGCAACAAGATGAAGGAGAAATGGTACACCCAGTTTGAGGACAACACCGAGCTGTTCGTGGCCCAGGGGAGTGAATTCGGCTTCGGTAAACCGTACGCTCGCGGCATCAACGATTCCATCCTCGAGGTCGGCAAGGACAAGTACCTGCAGATTGTGAGCTGTAATACCCACAACCTCTCGGTGCTCATCTCGACCCTGGGTCTCGGGGACGAAGGACCAAACAACTTGTTGGAAGGCCGTTTCGTCTGTATCCGACGCGCCAACGACGTCAGCCAGGATGCCAAGTTCATGCCGAGTCCTACCGTGGGCAAGCACGAGGACGCCAAGTTCGGCACCCACCACGCCCACGATGCCTGGCACCTGTTCCAGACTCTCGGCTACGATCTGAATCTCTTCTCTTCCGCCTTGAAGCTCAACACGCAGTTCATGCACGTGATCCAGTTCCACCTGAAGGTGGCCAAGCCGACCTCTCTCGATGAGTGCATCGAGAAGCTTGAGTCCAACGTCCGCATCGCCATGACCCACAAGAAGTCGGCCAACTCCATCTTCTCCTTCGGTCGCGATCACGGCATCTACGGGCGGATCCTCAACCAGACCGTCGTGCCGTACCACAGCCTGCATGTCTCCGACGACGGCAAGGAGATAACCGGGTTCTGCTTCACACCCCAGGACGGCAACAGTCTGCTCAGCTCGGTCTCGGCCGCCATCTGGGCCATCTACCCCGAGACCTACGAGAAGATCGTGCAGTGCCTCCACGAGTACTTCTTCGACGAGGTGTGAGCCGACGGGGACGGTTGTTTGCAGACAGGAGATGGACAGCGCCGGAGTTATCCGGCGCTGTTTTTTCATAGGTGCTGGGCGGGAGATACCAGCGAATCGCTGGACAAGGTCGCTACTGGGGAGGCGGGAACGCCAGCCTGACCAGCACCTGGCCGAGACTGTCGACATGGGCGCGCAACGGCAGATCCGGATCGGCGCCCACCAGGATGGACTCCAGATGGCCATAGGAATCGCGGGCCGTCTCCAGTTCACGGAGCGCCAGGGCCGATTCGGTCTGGAGGGCCAGTACGGTGATCAGGTTGGGATTGATGGCCAGAATCTCGCGGGCCTGCTCCAGCACTTCCTGGTGACTGTTGATTCGGGCCAGGTTGATACCGAGCCGGTACCGGGCGCCGAACTGGTGGTGCGGTGGGAACTGTTCCAGTACCTCCAGCACCTGGCGCCAGCTGTCGGCCGCCTGTTCATGGCGTCCGAGGCATTCAGCCAGGGTCGCCTTGGCCTGTAGTTCACGACGCCGGATACTCTGCTGGATGACGCCGTCCCCTTTGGCTCCACCTTCTTCGTGAATGGCCAGGACGAAGGAGTCACAGACGGCCTCCGCCTGTTCGGTAAGTCCGGCTTGCGCCAGGATCAGGGAGTTGTAGAAGCGACTGGTGAGATCCTCGGGATACTTGTGGACGAATTCGGTTATGGCGGTGCGGAATTTGTCGGTCAAACCCATGGTGTAGTAGATCCGGACCAACTGGTAATCCACCAGCCGTGCGTAGTTTGTCCCCTCGAACTGCTCGCGCACCTGGTGGAGGAGCTTGAGTCCCTTCTTGAGTTTCCCTTGCTGTACATAGACCTGAGCCAGATTGAGGATCGAAACGAAGAAGTCGGGCTGGATCTCGAGTGCCTTGCGGAATTCCTGGGCGGCCTCGGCATACTTGCCGGTGAAGGTGAGGACCTCACCGAGGGAGTCGTGGGGATTGGCGATGCCCGGGGCCAGATAGGCGTACTTGTGCAGGAGTGTCGCCGCGTCCTCGTACTGGCCGCGATTGGCGGCGTTGTAACCGAGCCAGTTGTAGGCCTGGGCGTGATTCGGGTTGACCGCGATCAGTTGGCGCCAGACCACGGCGGCCTGTTCATACTCGAGATCGATGGTCAACCGGAGTGCCTGCGTCGACAACACGATGGGGTGCGACGGTTTTTTCTTGGCCATGATGGCCAGGATGGAGTCCTGGAAACCGCGATCCAGGAAGTTGAAGTTGGTCAGGCGGAGCTGGACCAGCATCCGTTCTTCATCACAGCAGAGGAGACCGGCCAGACTGTCGGCCGTGCACGCCACGCTCGAGGCGGCTTCCGGTTCGGCGGAGTTCTGGATGGTTGCGGCAAGAGTCGCCTGGGCCATGGCGAAATCAGATCCAGCTCGACGGCCTTGGTGAGCAGCCGTTTCGCTTCCGGCCAGTTGTAGGCGTAGAAAGCTTCTTCGCCGGCTTGAAACAGCTCGTTTGCTTCTTTGGAATCAGTGGTGTAATCCCCGGAACTCGTGGCGTGTATGGCCAAGCCGGCGGCAAGAATCAGGAGAGCCGCCCCGGTGATCCAGACAGATTTTGGCAAGTGGAATCTCCTCGCCGGTGATCCGATGCTGCTAAACAACCAGGGTTACTACGGTGACTTCCGGGCAGGGTTGCACCGCGAGAATACCGAAACGCCGGTATTTCCGGGGAATATCTGCCATAATCAGGACCGCGGCCGTGACACCAGTTCCTGATAGAGACTGTCCGCTCGGGCCAGAGCAGGGAAGTCGTTGTCGGCTCGATTCAAGGCCGTGACCGCCTGTTTCAAGGTGGTGTTGGCCTCTTCCCACTGCTCGAGCCCCATCTGGGCCTCGATCTTCGCCAGCAAGGCGGGGATCTGGCGCGGATTGATGGAGAGGATGAGATTCGCCTGTGCGAGGGCTTCTTCGTACTGCTCCATGGCGATGAGGGACTGGGCGTACCGAGCCAGCGAGCCGAACTGCTTGTAGAGCTGCACCCCTCGTGAGTTGGCCAGCACGAGCTGCCACTCGTCCACTGCGGTTGCGTAGTCCTGCTGACTCATGGCCACCGCCGCTCGATGGCTGTGCTCCAGCCGCGCCAGCCGTTGCCGGGCCAGTTCGTTGTCCGCCAGATCCGTCATCTCGGCGGCCTTGGCCAGGAACGACGCGGCGACGGCCAGGCTGGAATCCACATCACCGTGGCAGAGCATGAGGTAGGCGTAGTAGTAGTGGCTGTCCTCCTCGGAGGCGTACCGCTCGCAATAGGTTTCCAGGGCCTGGGTGAGCTTGTCCTTCAGGTCGTACTGGTAGAACGTGCTGATGAGGATGCCGTCGATATCACGCTCGTAGCCGGTGCCGGCGATCTCACCTCGTAACTTCTCGAGTATATTGACGCCCTTCTTGATCATGCCCTGGGCCATGTAGATCCGGGCCAGGTTCATGAGCGAAACGAAGAAGTCGGGCTGGATCTCCAGCGCTTTTTTCAGCTCTTTCTCGGCGGCCTCGTACTTGCCGATCTGCATCAGGATGTCGCCGATGGAGTCGTGGGGATTGGCCAGTTCGGGCGCCAGGAAGGCGTACTTGTTCAGGTACGCCAGCGCCTCGTCGTACCGGCTCATGTACGACGCGTTGTAACCGAGCCAGTTGTACGCACGGGCGTAGTTGGGATTGACCTCGAGCAGTTCGAGCCAGAGCTTCTGCGCCTTTTCGTTTTCGGCGGTTTCCTGGGTGGCGATGTATGCCTTGGTGCTCAAGACGATCTCGTGCTGCGGGATTCGTGCCTCCAGCAGGGTCAAAATGGAGTCGCGGTTGATGTCCTTCACGAGGTGGAACTTGGCCAGCCGGAGCTGGACCAGTAGCCGTTCGTTCTCGTCAGACAGCAGCTGCGCGAGGCTGTCGGCCTGCTGGGCGTTGACACTGGATAGCTTCCGGTTGGTGTGCTGCAACGCAATGGCATAAGCGACGCGGGCCATGGCGAAATCCGGGTCCAGTTCGATGGCGTGTTGCAGCGCGGCGATGGCCTTGCCGTACTGAAAGGAGTGCAACGCCTCGTTACCTGCCTTGTAGGCTGCATAAGCCTCGTCGGAGGTCGTTGTGAATTCTCGGTCCGTTCCGCCCTGGCGGGCGATTACGAAGGCGAGCAGCAGCAAGGCCAGGACGGTGATGACGGCGGAGTATTTCACGAAGTGCCTCCTCGTACGTCTCCCTCGATTTCGGAGATCTTCAGTACGATCAGAGTGATGTCGTCGTCTGCTTCTGTGCTGCCACAGAACCGCTGGACCTCCCCGTGGGCGAGTTCCAGCAGTTCTTTCGGCGGCAAATCGCGGTTCTGGCGCAGGAGCTCCTCAACTCGATCGGTACCGTATTCTTCGTCGAGGCTGTTCTTGGTTTCGGTCAAACCGTCGGTGTACATGAAGAGCAGATCGCCGGGCCCGAGGCTCACCCAATCCTCCTCGTAGTCACCGAAATCGAAGGCGCCCAGGGGCAGGCCGCCTTTTTCCAGGAGTTCGATAGATCCATTCTGTCGCAGCAATATGGGCGGGTTGTGCCCACCGGAGCTGTACTGCAAACCACGGTCTTCCGGATGATACACGGCCAGGAACAAGGTGGCGAAGTGCTGCGGATCGGTGTTGTCGTGGAGCTGGCGATTGACCCGTTTCAGCACCGTTCCCGGCGACGCCCCGGTGTCGCACTGGGCTCGCATCGCCGCCTGCAGACTCGAGGCCAGCAAGCTGGCGGGCATGCCCTTGCCACTGACGTCGCTGATGACGATGCCGAGGCAGCCGTCCTCGCGACGGATCATGTCGTAGTAATCGCCGCTCACCTGGCGGCTGGAGATGTTGATGGCATCCAGCTCCACCCCGGGAATCTCGGGAATCTCGCGGGGCAGGAGCCGGCTCTGGATGGTGCGGGCCATGGCCATCTCTTCTTCGAGTTTCTGCTTGGTGACTTCTTCCACCAGTAGTCGACTGTTCTCCACCTGCAGCGCCATCTGCCCGGCCACGATGGTCAGCAGCTCCAGCTCCTGGAGGCGGTAGGCGTCGTCGCCGGCTTTGGTCGGCAGGGCGAACAGGCCGACGAGCTGCCCCTGGGTGGTCAACGGAACCAGCAGGGAGATGCCTGCGGTCAGGAGGTACTCCTGTTCGTGGTGTCGTTTGGCCAGTTCGGCCTGCTCGCGGGTGATGGCGCGGTGCTGGTCAGTTTTTCCCGTCCGGTGGGCCTCCACCCAGAACGGTTCATTCCGCCGCTCGATGAGTTTGAGGGTGGCGCTGAGGTTGATCTCCTCGGGATACCCATCGCGCTCAGGCAGGTCGGGTCGGCCGCCATCACCGCCGCGCGCCGCCTGGTGCGCGAGTTGCCAGTGCAGAAGCCCATCACGGTTCACGCGCAGGTAGATGCCCAGCGCCGGGAGGTCGAGGGTCTGGCACAGCCGTTCGCCCACGCGCTGGAGCAACGTGTCGAGCTGGATGAGCTGCGGGATCTCCTTGCTGAATTCCTGTACCACCGCCCCGAGATCCTGTCGAGTGCGGAAGAACTTCTGGTCCACGAGTTTCTGGATCTGGGTCCGCGCCGGCCATAACACCGCCGCGATGGCCAGGGTCGCGCCCACGGACACGAGCTGGTTGGTGGGACCACTGAGTTGCAGCACGAGACTGCCGAGGCCGAGGATCAACGCCAGGTAGCTGATCAGGACAGTGCCGGTGAGCAGCGAATACACCAGGCTCCGCTTGAGCAGCACCTCGATCTGCATGATCCGGTAGCGGGCGATGCAGTAACCGAAGGAGACCGGGATCGCCAGCAACGGCAGCATGCCGAGAGTGTTCACCGTCGGTCCGGGGATCAGTTCTTCCAGCCCCACCTTGATGATCAGAAACGGCACCACGCCGGTGAGGGTGCCGATGGTGAGGATCCGGACCCGCTCCTTCTGTAACGGATCCTGATAGCTGAAGTAGTTGTGGAGCAAGGCGATCAGGCCACAGCTGAAGTAGATGTTGAGGATGATCCAGTCGGTGATACTGATGCTGGCGCCCCGCTCACCGAAAAACTGGTCCAGGCTGAACTGGACGTAGAACATGGCGGGCAACAGATAGAGAATCGGTTCGATGAACGGATGTCGGGTCAGCACGAGTTTCTTTTCCGGGAACACCAGGAAGAAATGCAGGAACAGCGCCGGCAGGAAATAGCGCGCCAGCGCACCGCCGTTCTGGGTGATGATATCCCCCCAGAAATAACTGGAGCGGTTCTGATTGGTCATGAAAAAGACCGCGAACGCGAGACACAACCAGAAGAAAAGCTGTGCTGACTGGTTGTTGCGACTTCGCAGGTAGACCACGAACCCGATCATCAGGTAGACCACGGTCAAGACGATGTTCGAGACGAAGGAACGATCGACGGCCCGGAACGGGGTCAGGTGGACCGGCAGCACCAGCATCTCGCCGGTCCGCTCGACGAGGTAGTCGACCGTGGAACCGACCTGCTGTTTGCGCAGCAGCGAGGCCGCATTCTGGGGCGACCGCACGATCATGTTGCCGATACCGACGATGCGGTCGTTGGGCTGCAGGGGGGAGGGATCCGTGCCGGTGCGGATCGGTACGTCGAGGACCGTCAACTCCGGCCGCCCCAGTAACCAGACGGTCCCGTCGTTGGGACGGACCTTGGTGGCGTCGATCCCAGCAAAGACACAGAAAGCCAGCGCCAGTACGCCCACGGTGTAATGAGCGCCGCGTGAGAACAACAGATCAAACAGTTTGCTCAGCGGGTGACGTATGGCTCGCTCAGGGGTCATGCCATCCGAGCCTTCCAGTACTTGTGCTCAGGAGCTGTGTTCAGACGGAGGGAACAGGTAGCTAACGAACGGTAAACCAAAATGTTCCCGTCGCTTCTCTGGGGCATTATAGCCTCGATTCCGATCATAGCCCAGCCCGAAAGAACCGAATCATGGTGCGATCAGGAAGCGGCTGACCGGATGTTCGGCGGACGCTCGGGCGGATTGACCCTCGGGTAACGTATGCCTATACTGCCGTTTCCCGTGCCTCGGAGGCGATGGATCTTCCGGATTCTGAGGACGAAAAAGGTAAATTTTTGGGCTACATCGATTTACACGCGCATTCCACCGCCTCGGATGGGGAACTGTCTCCTGCCGAACTGGTGAGCACGGCCCGGTCTGAACGGCTCGAAGCCGTGGCGCTCACCGATCACGATACCATGTCCGGGATTCCGGACTTTCTCGCCGCAGCGTTGGCACTGTCCTTGCCGGCCATCGCCGGCCTGGAGTTGAGCGCGGAATTTCCGGGCCCTGGCGTCCTGCACCTGCTGGTATACGGGGCGGATCCCACCACCCCGGACCTGGCGGAACTGCTGGCCAGCATGCAACGCAGTCGCGAGGAGCGGGGGCCGCGGATGCTGGAGTTGCTGGACAAGATCGGCATCCATCTCTCCTGGGAAGAGTTACGCCGGAAAACGGGTCGGGATGCCGTGGGCAAGGCCCACGTGGCGCGGTTGCTGGTGGACCACGGGCACGTACCGAGCTGTGATGTCGCCTTCGAGCGGTATCTCAACTGGGGCCGGCCCGCCTACGTGCAACGGCTGAAATGGTCGACGGAGCGATGCCTCGCGGTGGCGCTGGCTGCCGGCGGAGTGCCGGTGCTCGCCCACCCGTGCCTGCTGGAGCGGAGTTACCTGGAGCGGGCTCGTCGGCAGGGTGGGGACGACGCCGGGCTGCCGCAACGGGCGGCGGCTCATCTGGCCCGGGTGGTGGCCGATCTGGCAGCCCAGGGATTACGTGGTTTGGAAGTGTATTATCCGCACCAGAGTGTGGGTCAGCAAAAACGATACGAGACCCTGGCCGAGCTATACGGACTGCTGAAGACCGGGGGCTCGGACTATCACGGTGAACAGGTGAAACCGGGCATCGTGCTCGGGCGCGGAGCCGACGGCGATACCAGGGTGCCGGCCGCGTTGCTGCCGCCTCTGCTGGCGGAGATCGACCGATTGAAAGAAAGCTACAAATAGAGCCATCGACGGTCGAATTCCCGATGAGGTGACCGTCTCTTCCCAAATCGAAAGGAAACGGCCGATGACCGAGTTGACCGACCAGACTCCCACCAGCGGCCCCATGAGCGAGGGCGTGCTGCAACAATACCGCGCCGGTGAAGACGACGAGGCCATGGAACCGCTGGTTCTGGTGGATTCGAACCAACAACCGGTGGGGCGTATCGCCGACGGCGACTACGTCATCTTCTACGATATCCGCGGCGAGCGTGAGGTGGAGCTGACGGCTGCTTTCGTCGACAAGCAGTTCACGCACTTCGCGCGTGACGAGGGGATCAAGACCCGGTGGGCCACGATGATCGAATACCACCCCGACCTCGACGTGCGGGTGGCCTATCCACCGGAAGAGGAGATCGCCGACACGTTGTGCGACGTGGTGGCCAAGGCCGGTTGGAAACAGGCCAAGGTGGTGGAGACCGAGAAGGCGGTCCATCTCGGTTTCTTCCTCAACGGCAAGCGGCAGGAGCACTATCCCGGCGAGACGCGGGATTTCGTACCGACACCCAAGGACATCGATTTCTTCGACAAGCGGCCCGAGATGGAAGCCGCCGAGGTGGCGAAGCGACTCATCGCTCACGTGAACAATCCCGAGCAGAAGCTGGTCATCGGCAACTTCGCCAACATCGATGTGGTGGGACACATCGAGAACGATGAGGCGGTCGTCAAGGCGGTGGAGACGGTGGATCGCTGCACGGGCGAGGTGCTCCAGGCGGCGCGAGCGGTCGGAATGCCGGCACTCGTGGTGGCCGATCACGGCACAGTGGAGAGCCGGCTCTATCCCGAGGGGACCAAGGACACCGGCCACACCACGAGCCCGGTGCCGTTCATCCTGGTGACCCCCGAGGACTGGGGCCTGGCGGACGTGACCATGGCCGAGGGGGGCGCCCTGACCGACGTGGCGCCCACCGCCCTGGACCTGCTCGGCCTGGCGTTGCCAGACGTCATGACCGGCAGCAGTCGCTTGCCGGCCGGATTGGCGGAGAAGGTGTGCGGTGGACGGGACCGCCGGCTGTTGCTGCTCATCGTGGACGGTTGGGGCATCGGCGATCCCGAGGCACCGGCAGGCGCGGATCTGATCCGGGTCGCCACGACGCCCAATCTGGACCAGCTGTTCGCCAGTTGTCCCTGGACCCAACTCGCCGCTTCGGGTACCGCGGTCGGATTACCCGAGGGGACGGTGGGCAACTCGGAGTCCGGGCATCTGCACATCGGTTCCGGTCGGGTGATCTACTCGGACCGCATGCGTATCGAGGCCGACCTCGAGAGCGGCGCCTTCCAGCAGAACGAGGCGTTCCGCGGCATCATGGAAGGGGCCGTAAGCGACGGCAAGCCGTTGCACCTGCTCGGCATCGTCTCCTTCTTCAGCTCCCACGGCTCCCTGGACCATCTCTACGCCTTGATGGACATGGCCAAGGCGGTGGGCGTGCAGGAGATGTACGTGCACGGTCTGCTCGGTCGTCGGGGCGAGCGGCCGGAGGCGGGGGCGCGGTACGTGGGCGAAATGGAAACCAAGGCGGCCGATATCGGACTCGGCAAGGTGGTCACCATCCTCGGCCGGCACTGGGCGCTGGACCGCGAGGAGAACTGGGATCGTATCGAGAAGACCTATCGCGCCCTGGTGTCAGGCGAGGGGATGCCGATCACGGAGTGAGCCGCTTGGCTAGTGTTCGATCTGATTCGAATTAATCAGATAGACAGAACACTAGAGGTATTGCAGGGCGAGGGAACCGAATCCCACCGTGCCGTAACTGAGCCAGGCGGGATGATTTACGCCCAGTTCACCCCGACAGGCCAGGGCCGCATTCCGCATGGCGGAGGCGGCGCTGTGGCCGTCGGCCATGAAGTTGTAGAAGCGGCCGGCGAATTTACGAGCCGGACGGCTGAACAGCGGCACCAGCGGGCCGACAAATACCGAGGCGCCGGCAGCCAGGAACCGCCCGCCCAGTTCGGGCAGGCTGCAGTAGCTGTTGGAGAAGATCAACGGTGGCAGTTTGCCGCCCCGGCCCAGGGTCTCGGGCTGGATGGGACCGTCCTCCAGGAGCCAGGTGGGTTCGGCCAGTGCGGTGCTCGTGGTCTGCGGCGGTGGCGCGGGCGGTGGGGGAGCGGACCCCCGGCGGGCGACGGTCTCGGACACTGCGTCCAGCAGCGCCGTCACCGGATCCACGCCGATGACATCCAGTTCCGCCCCGGCCACTTCTTCGAGGGCAGGACCGATTCCGGTTTTTTCTTCAGTCGTATCCCCGATCAGTTCGAGGTTTACCAGATCGGCCAGCCAGGTCGCTTCATCATCGCCGGCCATGACCAACGGTTCGGAGGTGGAACCGGCGAAATGTAATCCCTGATAGATGTCGCCGCGTCGGGTCAACAGCACCGGTGTGATCGCTTCCTGCAGGATTCGCAGGCGTGCCAGGGGACGATCCAGCGGACCGGCGTTCAGGGCGTTGCGGATGGCGTCGGCCTCACGGTAGATCAGTCGCCGGATGGCCTCCTCGCAGTGCCCCGGTACGAACAGGATCTCGGGATCGGCGCACTCGGTGGGGCGTAGATTGGCCAGGGTTTCCCGCAACGGACGCCCGCCGGTGACCTGCTGTTCCAGTCGCGTCGCCCGGCTTCGGCGCATCCAGGGACGCACCGGCTGCTGCTCGTACGGAGCGGATGACCCACTCGAAGCGCACAGTGGATGTCGCTCCAACAAGAACCCGACGCCGTTGTGCAGCCAGGTCCATGGCAGGTGGAGATAGGTGGGCGGCACGACGATCTGATACCCTGTCAACAGGTCGGCCTCCGGCAAACCGATCTCGGGCTCGTTGCAACCGGGCCCTTCGCGATCCGGTGACATCGCTTCCGGATCGTGACAGGTGAGCGCCTGGAACAGGAGCTGGCCGATTTCGGCCATGAGCCGCAGCAGCAACGGGCTGTCCAGGCCGGCATTGAGCTGGATCCGCGCGATCTGGCTGTACCGCCCCGCGGCCTGGGTCAACAGACGGGTGACTTGCGGATTGTCGTCCGAGGTAGGTATTTCGATGTCGAGCCAACGCATATTATCTCTCACCAGATCCGCGGCCGGGGCCGCGGTATCAATCCACGGTTGTTCCGTTCCTCACTCAGTGTCTATCTTTTCGGCAGATGTCCCCGGGACTGTAGAGTGGCCGGCAATCATGGCGGCGCCAGTCTGTTCGCGGCAGGAGGTACCAAGTGGATAAGGGATGGCCAATCAGGCGCGGAACCAGTCAGCCGGCGGCCAACCGAGCGAGGCGCCCGGGCAGGGTGTGGATTCTGCTCGGTCTGGGGCTGCTGGCGCTGATTGCCGGTGTCGGGACTGGTTGTGGCGATGGGCGGCAGACGAGCAGGCGGCACCAGCTCCTGGTGATCGGGATGGATTCAGCGGACTGGTCCTTGCTAGATGTCCTCTGCGAGCAAGGTCTGATGCCCAACCTGCAGCAGTTCCGGACCGAAGCGGCCTGTGGCAAGATGCTGTCGTTTCGACCTCTGGAAAAATCGCCGTTGCTGTGGGCCAGCATCCTCACCGGCGTGCGGCCGCAACAACACGGCGTGGGGGGCTTCGTCTCGGGAAAGGATCAACAGCCGGTGCGCGGGAGCGCCTGGCGGGTGCCCGCCATCTGGGACATCGCCGGTGCAGCGGGCTTGCGCAGCGCGGTGATCGGCATGTGGGCCACCTATCCGGCCCGGAATATTCCGGGGGTGATGGTGAGCGACTACCTGCCGTACGGCGACGATAAGCGGCGGCCACTGGCCGGGCTGGTCTGGCCGGACAGCCTCCAGGACGATATCCTCGGTCTGCGCTGTCGTCCTGAAGACGTGACGCTGGCGGAGCTGGGACGGTTCATCGCGCCAGGGCAGCTGGAAACGGCCGAGCGGGAGTATCCCCGGGAAATGGCCGACCTCCGCAGCATCTACGCCTCCGACGTGACGTATTTCCGGGTGGCACGTTGGCTGGCCGAACGAGAAGAGCTGGACCTGTTCATTTTCTACCAGCGCGGCCCCGACATGATCAGCCACAAGTTCTGGCCGTACTTCGATCCGGAAAAGAGTCCCAAGCGGTTGAGTGAGCAAGAGCTGGCCATCTTCGGCCTGGTGGTGCCCAACTACTACAACTATGCCGATGAATTACTGGGTGAGGTGCTCGGCTGGTTCCCGCCCGATCACCCGGTGGTCCTGTTGTCCGATCACGGTTTCCACGGTCCACGGCACCAGGCCAACGGCTGGCAGCTCGGGACCCAGGAACACAGTCAGTTCGGGATCTACGCCGTGCGTAGCCCGTACTACGAAGCCGGCACCACATTCAACCGGCTGGAACTCCTGGACACCTGTCCGAGTATGCTGGCGTTGCTCGGCATCCCGGCCAGCCAGGAGATGCCCGGCGTGATCCTGGGGGAAAACCTCACTACGGCGGGCGTCGCCTGGGTCCGGAAACTCGCAGCAGACAGGGTGGAGAGTTATCAGGTTTTACGGCCCCGGGCGCCGGACGAACCCGAGGTGGATCCGGAAGTGGACGAGGAGATCAGGCGACAGCTCCGATCCCTCGGTTACATCGAGTGATCGTAGCGGTTGCAGGCGAAAAAACGGCCGCGTGGGCGGCCGTAACTGTCAAGTAATCCGTGGTGCTGGAAGAGCAGAAGTTGGGTTGGTGCCCGGGAAGAGACTCGAACTCCCACGAGGATAACCTCACTACGACCTGAACGTAGCGCGTCTACCAGTTCCGCCACCCGGGCACTGAATCTGCACGGCAGGATGGTTTGGCGGACCCATCCGATACCGGGCGACCAATCTAGTTCGTGATCTGGAGAGTGTCAACCTCGGGGCCCCATTTTTGGGGTGTAAACCGGACGGTTCTCCGGGAGATCGGCGACGTTCCCACACACGGCGCCGGCAGGCCGAAGCAGCGGGTCCGGCTTGCTTCCTTGTCACCCTCCGGGCAAGGTGCTAATTTCTCGCATCCAGGTCTATCCGGATAGAAACCTGGAATAACAGGAAACCAGCCAGGAGCAGCAGCATGAGCCGTCGCCGGGATGACGAGGGCATCAAGATCATCGTCACCAATCGCAAGGCTCGGCACGAGTACCACATCGTGCAGACGTGGGAGGCCGGTCTGGTGCTGGTGGGGACCGAGGTGAAGGCGCTGCGAACCGGCAAGGCCAGCCTCGGTGACGCCTTCGGTGAGATCCGCGACGGCGAGGCGTGGCTGTGCAAGATGCACATCGGTCCGTACGAGCAGGGGAATCGCGAGAACCACGAGCCGTTCCGGAGGCGCAAGCTGTTGTTGAGTCGCCGGGAGATCCGCAAGATCCGGCCCCGCATCGAGGAGCGCGGATTGACGCTGGTGCCGTTGCGGGTCTATTTCCGTAACGGTCTGGCCAAGGTCGAACTCGGCCTCGGTCGCGGCAAGCGGTACGTGGATAAACGGCAGGACAAGGCGAAACAAGATGTGGATCGGCGTATGGCCCGCGAGCTGGGGCGTCGCCGGCGTGAGGGGGATGGTTAGATGACGAGCCGGCAACCTGGCCACAACGTGAATCCCCGGGCGATTCTCGTCTGGCCGTTGCTGCTGTTG
>JBDRBC010000627.1:0-3421 GCA_043823125.1 bacterium
CGACCGGCAGACCTATTCCGATCAGGTACTCGTAGAAGTAGTAGTTCAAGGTCGACGAACCGCCGCTGGCGGGCGAAACCCAGTTGTTGGCGCCTTCCGATCCGGCGCTCGCGCCGATGACGCCCACCGCACCGTGCAGCAGGTAGTCCTTGAAGGCCAGGTCGGGGCGTGGATTCCTCACCAGGTACAGCGACCGCAACGGCGAGGCGGCGAAGTTCGGATCGTCGCCGATGATGGGCGCGGAACTGCACCCGTTCAGGTAGACGATCGACTGCGCCGGATGGGACGGGATCCGGTCCCGCTGGCTGAAGGTATTGTAGGCCCACTCCTCCACCAGGTCGCAATAGCCGCTGCCGTTCAGGTCGTACAGCCAGCGGATACCACCCAGGCCGGTGCCGTTGCCATGGGCCGAACAGTTGACCACACCGTGTGTTTGCATCCCGCAGGAGGTCTCGTATTCGGGCTGCGACAGTCCGTCGGTGCAAAAGTAGGCAGACGGGCCAAGGCCGCCTTTTTCGTAGAGCGTGGTCGTCGTCCAGCCGAGCGGCCCCAGCAGGTTCGTCCGCAGGTATTCCGCCATGGACGCACAGTCGGAACCCGGCACGCCCGCCTTGGGCGGCTGGAACAGGAAACCGTGCGCCAGCAAGGCGCTCTGTTTCCAGGCGCCCGTGTCCTGTTCGAAGGTCACGATGTTGCTGCAGATGGCCTGGACGGGCGCCGGATCGTTGAACGGCAAGCGCCCGACGAACAGGTCCGGGGCGTAGTCGAACGAATCGTCGGTGAACTCGCCCCAGCGGTTGTCGCCGTCCACGTCCCAGTTGATCACGGAATGTTCTGCATAGTAATAGTCGGTGCCGTAACCGAGGCCGTTGTGATGCCCGGGATCGGACGGCGCGTAGGCCGGGTTGCCGTCCGGATAGAGCATGCGCATGGGTATCGTGTCGATGTCACCCACCAGCAACACGTACTTCAATCCGTTGACACGATCGTGGAGATAGGTCCAGATCCTCTCCGCGTCGTCACCGTATGCGTATGCCGCGTAGATCTGGTCGACGGTGACGATGGACACATTGTAGCCGAGCTGCTCCTTCCATTCCGCCAGTGGCGCCACCGCACCGAACAGCCCGTCGTTGCCGAGGACGATGAGGTAATCCCCCAGCGAGTAGGCGGCGTCGAAGAAGACGTGGTACTGCAGCTCGATCCGCGTATCGACCCAGGCGACGCAGCCCTCCTGCGGCTTGCGGGGGTTGGCCGCCACGGTCGGTCGGATTCCGGTGGCGGCGGCGCCGCCGTCGTTCATCACCTCGACCGGCGCCCAGGCGGTCGGCGAATCCCAGTTCGCCCAGGTGTAGTGGATGTCGTGCTCGCTCCAGAAAGCGGCGTGGAAACGCCCCAGCTCGCGGCTCACGGTCAGGTCCACGTCAGTCTCGGCGTAGGCCGTCCACGGCAGGTACATCAGGGACCACGAGCCGCCGCTGTCCTGGCTGACATAGGCCTCGATGTCCGTGTCGGTCGGCGAGTACTCGCGGGTGAAGGCGACGACGACGGTGCCGTCGCCGTTGATCGCCGCGACGCGCGGATCCGTTTCGTCCTGCGTGTTGTGAGTCAGCGCCAGCTCGGGATCCCAGCTGGTGCCCAGATTGGTGCTGCGCAGCAGGTACACATCGTTCCCGAAGGAAGCCTGATATTTCGTGTAGACGATATAGAGGCCCGCCGTGCCGTAATCGATATCCGGCTTGCAGTCCGGGGTGACATCGGTCGCCAGCACGGTCGGCGTTTGCCAGGTGTCGCCGTAGTCATAAGAGCGCGTGAATACCAGGTCGTATCGGTCCTGCTTGGCGAGCACGCCCTTGGTGTAGGTCAGGTACGGCCACCAGCCGCTGAATTCCGGACTGTCGACACAGATCTGCGGGTTGTAGATCCAGAGCGGGTAGTTCTCCACCACCACCTGATCGGTGATGCCGGTGTCGAGATCTTCCCAGTAGACGCGGATGGCCGCACTGGCCGTTCCCGTGCCGTACTCGTAGGCGATCAGCAACCGGTTGACGCCGCCTTCCCCGATGGCGAGGGAGGGATTGGACAGCTCGACCGTTCCGGCAATGCTGTGCTGGTATGTCCAGACATACCCGTCGTTCTCGGAGGAGTAGAGATCGAGATAGTAATGCCCGGACGTCACATCTTCCAGCACCGCATAGAGAACGCCGTCCGCGGTGCTGGCCATGGCCGGGTTGCTCGACTGCCATTCGGGATCGTTGACCAGCACGTCGGTCCCCGGCGTGTCGTTGCGACCGGCGAGTTCGGGACGAATCACGACGTGCGGAGCGTCCGCGGCTGCACTCGCCGCGTGGCTCCGGTCCTCCGCCGCGCCCCAGCCGAGTTCCTCGCAAAGCGATTGGACCCGATCCTGGTCACCTGCCTGCTTGGCCGCGCGCAGCGCTTCGACCTTGGCGGCGATGGCCGGATCCTGGGGAACGGCCGCCACGTTCACGGTGGTTGCTGGTGGAGTTTTCTCCGCCGGTCCGGCCGCGGCCATTTCGGGCGTAGCCAGTGTCACCAACAACACACAAGCAAGAATCAAAAACGACGACAACGAGATGCCGGATGTGGAATTCATGATTTCACTCCCCTGGAATTACGAGATTCGGGTTCTCCGCAGGGAAGGACGCGATTCATGGTGACGAATCACACAGAAGAGAAAAAAATGGCGATCGGTCGCCGCCGATCACCCGTTGGTGCCGCTGCCCCAGGCACTGACCAGGGGAAGCGGGTGGACCAGATCCACGGCCTGCCAGCCTCCGCCATCGCGCCGGATGAGTGTTCCGTAAGGTCCGACCGCCACCGCGCTGCTGTCCGGAGCGACCCAGACATCGGACAACAACGCGCGGGTGTCGCTGTACTGCTGTCGCCACTCGACACCGTCATAGTGCAGCACCAGCCCCTCGGTGCCGACGGTGTAGATATTGTCGGCGGCAGTGCCGTGAATGGCCCGCAACCAGCGGCGTGTGCCGGTGTCCATCTTTTCCCACCCCTTGCCGCGCTGGCGCAAGACCGTCCCCTCGGCGCCGCACACGAACAGCTCACCGGTCGGCGCGCACCAGATGTCGTCGAAGGTGGGGTCCGGTCCCGAGAGATACGCCAGGAACGGCTCGGTGATCTTGGGTCGGGCGGGGTCTTCCTCGCAGCCGGTCAAAAAGAGTGCGGCAATCAGGCAGAGCAAAGACGTTTGCAATAGCCACTTCATGCAGGTAGCTCCTCGAGATCAAGGAACGAGGATGATTCAGTGGAATATAGCCGGTTCCTCGGGGGAATCACAAAAGCATTCCCTGGTATCACAGTGGCTGAATTGCGTATGAACAGCCTGTCATGATATAATTCCTCGGTTGCGTCCCTCACCCAAACCGATCCAGGGACAGGGTGATTC
>JBDRBC010000628.1:0-12008 GCA_043823125.1 bacterium
CGACGGTGGGATAATCGCAGTCGGCATCGGACCAGGCGCCGTCCGAACTGCCATACCAGCGAATATGGCACGAAGGATTACCGGTATCCGGATGTGGCACGTAGTCGCCGGCGGCAAAGTTCAGGCCGACGTTGACGGCCAGGCCGGTGTCGGCGCCGTTGTAAGTGGCCGCGGTCTGCAGGCCGCCGACGGTTTCGTACTGCAGGTACAGGTAGTCGTAGCCGGGCTCGTTATCGTAGTTGAGGATGGCCTGCACATTGATATTCGTGGAGACCAGGTCGCTGGTGATTTCCGCCCAGTAGTCCAGGTATTCCTCGTAGCTGTTGCCGTAACCGCCGGCGGGATCGCCGCCGCCGCAGGACGGCAGATTCTCACCGCACCACCAGGCGTTGTTGGGGGTGACGGTGGGATCCAGGTTGGCGCAGTTGTAGGTATCGACGTGCCAGGCCGACTCGCCGGCCTGGGTGTAGTCGACGCAGTACCAGTCGTCCCAGGCGGGCAGTCCGAAGTCGTCCTCGAAATCGCCGTTGTAGTAATTCCCTGGGCCGAGCGGGGTGATCTCCAGCTCGTCGCCGGCGGGTGAGCCGATGTGGCTCAGCATGCAGAAGGTGTCCAACCCGGATTTCGCGAATCCCGCATAATCGGCATTGGTCAGGATGTCGAAATCACCCCGGGCGACGTCATACTCCTGGAGCGAACGGCCGGCGGGAGCGGCCGAAGTGGTGCTGGCGAATAGGATCAAGACACAGAATACAAATATCGACCGTGCCATCGGATTCCCCCCTCTGGTCAGTGGCGTGACCAATTGTCGATCTATGCGTTGGTCAATCGTCCTCATCTATCTGACCAACGCCATCTTCTGAATCGTCGTCTTGCCCAGCGCCGCGGTCTTGTAGAAGTAGACCCCGGACGACACCTCGGTGCCGGCGTCATCGGTGCCGTTCCAGATGACGAAACCTTCTCCGGCCTCGACCACCTCGTCGAGCAGCCGTTTCACCAGCTCGCCCCGCACGTTGTAGATGGCGATCTGCAGCTGGCCCGCCCGCGGCATGCGGTACTCGATCCTGGTGCTCGGGTTGAACGGATTCGGGTAGTTGGCGTCGACGGCGAACTTCTCGGCTTCCGGTACAGCACCAGGCGGCGGGAGGGTGGAACCAACCGGTTCCCCGCACCTCACCAGCACATCCCGCAGGAGTTCCCCCCGCACCGTCGCGTAGGAGCAATGTCCCTGATTACCGCCACACCGCGAATCCCGCACCATGTACCCGAGATCGTAAGGTAGGTAGATGACCTGTCCGCCCTCGATACTCCCGAAGCTGTTGTTGTAGACAGCAGCCGCGAACGGGTACTGGTCCGTGCCACAGGTCTCGTTCAGGAATTCAGCCACGCGCCCGGGCGATCCCTCGGCGTTGACCAGATCGAAGTGTCGCAGGATCGGGTTGCAGTACCCGTCCGCGATCCAGCGGGTGGCGCAGTGAAACACCGGGTTGAGCAGGTCGTCGTCCGGATATCGCTGTACCGTCGGATTCCACTTGTCGAGCAGGTCGCCGTGACTGGCGTCCACCAGTTCGACCTGGATGTACTTGTCCTCCCAGGCGATGGTGGCGGCGCTCTTGTCGTTCAGGTTGCTCACGAGATTGGCGCCGGTCAAGAACATGCACTTGTTACCGGTGTCGAACCACCCTTCCAGCACGCCGATGTCGTCGCCGCCGTCCGTCTCGTAGTCCACGTCGGTGATGGTGAACCGGTCGAGATCGCCGGACGAGTAGGCGATCATGTTGTATCCGAGGAGCTGTGTCGACGTGGCGCGCCCGCCGAGTCCGTTGCCCACGCCGGAGGATGGTCCGTTGGTGTAGTAGATGTCGAAATCGGCGCGATCCTCGTATCCGGCATACCACCACGACCACATCCATTCCGGTTCGAGACCGCGGTTGCCGAAGTCGTTCCACCACAGCACGGCGGGGTGTTCACAGGTCCCCAGGTCCTGGATGGTCGGCAGGGCCCGCACCACGTAGGAACTCGGGTATTTGGGGAAAAAGTAGTCTGGATCATTGGTGGCGGGATAATGGCTGAAGCCGCTGGTATCGCCCGGCAGCGTGGTTAGGCCGCCACCCGTGTCAGCGGCCCGGATATAGTAGTGGATCTGATCGCCGGGATAGAAAAACCCGGTGTCCGGCAGGTCGAAGCAGAAACGATCCCGTTGGACGTAACCGCTGATACTGCGCGCGGAGTCGCCCGGCGTCACGCCGCGGAACGACGTGTTGCCATCGCCAGCCGGCACCACGCTGCGGCAGCTATCAAAAAGCGGGTTCGGGTCGAGCCGGTAACACAACTCGGGCATGGTGGCCAGTTCGGTGCCGGTGCGTATCGTCTCGATGTTGAAAATGATGGAGTCACCAAAGTACATATACAGCTCATCTTGCAGCGAGACATCCCGGGCCATGTCGAAACGGACGTGCATGTCACACGGCTGGCCGCAGGACAGGTCGCCGTTTTCCGGGAAACTGTCCTGGGCGATGTCGATCTCACGCGCGTAGATGGCCGGCCCTTCGAATTCGAAGGCGCAGAACCGGACGTCATCGAAATACGGCGCCGGCGAAGCGTCGATCCCCCCCCAGCCCCAGAGCCAGCCGACTTCGAGGATACCGAGGGCGACCTGGGCGTAGGTCCGCCCGGGTACGAGCAGGTCGGAGATGATCTGCCGTTCGCGGATGCAATCCGGTCCGCCGTAATAGCAGAAGGCGCGGCCTGACCAGGACGCCAGTTCGATATCTTCCGGGTCGCCCGAGGTGGAGCGAACCTCCCAGCGGGAGTACATGCCGGCTGCGACCGGTCCCAGCTCGAAGTGCCGGAAGATGGTGAATTCGAGGAAACCGCCGTCGTATCCGGGCTCCGTCGGCCATTCCAGGACGGGGGACCAGACATCGTTGTATAGGTGATAATCCGGTCCGGCCAGGCCGCCCACGGGATTCACGACATAGCCGTCCGGGCCGTAGTTCCAGCTGATACCCATGGTGCCACCGGTGCCCGGCACCACGTTGCCGTCGTCGACGAAGGCGATCTGGGGGGAGTCGTTGTAGCAGCACTCGTCGATCTCGTCCAGCAGTCCCCAGGTCCAGCAAAATGCACCGACGCCCTGGGGGAGAGTAATTCGCCAAAGGTTATCGGCGGGGTCGGCGTCCTCATTGTCCTCGTATGCAGTCACCACGCCGTTATCGCCACTCACCGTGATGTTGTCGATCTGTGCCAGACCGGCCGTGGGGTAATCGCAGTCGGCATCGGACCAGGCGCCGTCCGATTCGCCCACCCAGCGAATATGGCACGACGGGTTGTTCGTGTCCGGGTGTGGCACGTAATCCCCGACGGCGAAATTCAAGGCGACGTTGACGGCCAGGCCGGTGTCGGCTCCGTTGTAGGTGGCCGCGTTCTGCAAACCGCCGCCGGTTTCGTACTGCAGGTAGAGGTAGTCGTAGCCGGGCTCGTTGTCGTAGTTGAGAATCGCCTTCACATTGATGCTGGTGGGTGCTAGATCATCGGTGACTTCCGCCCAGTAATCGAGTCTCTCATCGTAGCTGTTGCCGTAACCGCCGTCGGGATCGCCGCCGCCGCAGGACGGGTAATCCTCGCCGCACCACCAGGCGTGGTTTGGTGTCACGAGAGGATCCAGGTTGGCGCAGTTATAGGTGTCGACGTGCCAGGCCGACTCGTCCACCTGGGAGAAGTCCACGCAGTACCAGTCGTCCCAGGCGGGTAGGCCGAAGTCGTCCTCGAAATCGCCGTTGTAGAGATTGCCGGGACCGGCCGGAGTGATCTCCAGCTCGTCGCCAGCGGGTGAGCCGATGTGGCTCATCATGCAGATGGTGTCCACCCCGGATTTCGCGAATCCGGTGTAGTCGGCATTGGTGAGGATGTCCATACCACCCCGGCTGAGTTCGAAGCCCTGCCAGGTGCGATCAGCAGGAGCGGAGAGGGTGGTGCAGGCGAGAAGGATCAGCAATACACAGATAGATAGAAACGAGCGTACCATCGGTTTCCCCCCTGAGGTAACTGTCGCTTCGTCGGGCATCCTGGATGTCCGACTTATGGTAGCAATATGATATCCAGTGCCTGATGGTCGAGTACGTGCCGTACCGGTGTTATCTGTCGGTCAAAAAAACCTCCCTTGAGTCGCGGCATGAGTATACAGGATTCGGCGGGCGACATCAAGAAAGCCGCCCACACAATGCATTGCCCGAAAAGTGGTTGGAGAGAATTCGAGATCAGTTATCGTGTTTCCGGGCCAACCGCTCCGCCGCTCCGCGCCCCAGCGACCAGAACACCGCCGGCCGCAGGATGAACTCGAACAGCGTCGAGGTGAACAGCCCGCCGATGACCACCGTGGCCACGGGGTAGAGGATTTCCCGGCCGGTTTCGCCCGCCGACAGGAGCAGCGGCAGCAGGCCGGCGCCCGTGGTCAACGCGGTCATGACCACCGGGGCGGCGCGCTCGCGACCCGCGCGGATGAGCAGCTCCGGCGTCAGCGCCTCCTGTTCCTTGCGCATCAGATGCAGGTAGTGCGACACGAGCAGGATGCCGTTGCGGGTGGCGATGCCGCCCAGGGAGACGAAGCCCACCAGGGCCGCCACGCTGAACGGCTGCCCGGTCAGGAGCAGCAGACCGAGCCCGCCCACAAAAGCCGCCGGCACGCAGATCAACACCTGGAAGGAGAGGTTCAGGGAGCGGAACTGCCCGTACAGGATGACGAGCACCATGGCCAGGGAGAGCAGCGACAGCATCAGGATGAGCCGCGTGGCGCGCATCTGGGATTCGAACTGGCCTTCGAGACGCAGGAAGGTCCCCTGGGGCAGACCGGCTTCCAGATCTTCCAGGGCGGTGCGGATGTCCTGCACCACCTCGCCCAGGGAGCGTCCCTCGACGTTGCAGCTCACCGCCACCCGGCGCAGCAGGTTGTCCCGCGAGATGCTGTTGGGGCCGCCGGCTTCTTCCACCGTGGCCAGCTCGCCCAGCCGCGCCCAGCCGCCCGACGGCAGGTCGATGGGCAGTTGCCGCAAGACGTCGGCCGAGTTGCGGGCCGACTCCGCCAGCCGCACGAACAGGTCGAAGCTGCGTTCGCCCTCCAGGATATTGCCCACCACGTGACCGCCGACGGCGATCTCCAGTTCCTCGGCGAGTTGCCCGGGCGTCAAACCGACCTCCGCCAGCCGTTCCTGGTTCAGGTCGATGTGGAGCTGGGGCACGAACACCTGTGGTTCCTGGTACAGATCGGTCACGCCGGGCACCGTGCCGACGATGCCGGCCACCCGCGAGGCGGACTCGCGCAACACATCCAGATCGGGCCCCATGACCTTGATGGCGATCTGGGCCTGCAGGCCGCTCAGGATGTGGTCGATGCGGTGGGCCAGCGGCTGGCCGATGTTCAGGGTCAGGCCGGTGTGTTGCCCGAGCCGCTGCCGGACCATGGACATGATCTCGGCGTGGGACATATCCGATTCGGGATCGAGGGTCAGCAGCAGGTGGGTGATCGTCACCGGCGGCGCGTGCTCGTCGTGCTGCCCGCGGCCGGTGTAGCGACTCACCGACAGGATGCCGTCCATGCCGACGAGACGGTCCTCCAGCTCGCCGGCGATCCGGTCCGACTCTCCAAGCGACGTGCCCGGTGGCAGAAAACTCATGACCAGGATGGTGCCCTCGTCGAACGGCGGCAGGAACTCGCTGCCGGGCAGCATGGTGCCGGCTGCCGCCAGCAAGGCGATGACCGTGAATCCGATCAACACCAGCTTGCGCCAGCGGATGGAGCGGTCGATCACCCGTTCGGCGCCCGCCCGCAACCACCGCATCGCCAGGGAGGGCTTCGCCTCGGTGAAGGCCTGCAATCGGGCCGTGTTCTTGAAGAGCAGGAACGACAGCACCGGCGTCACCGTCAGCGAGATCACCATGGACGCCAGCAACGACGACACGTAGGCGATGGCCAGCGGGGTGAACAGTCGCCCTTCGATGCCGGACAGCACGAAAAGCGGCAGGAACACCAGCACCACAATGAGAGTGCCGGTGAAGATCGGCTGCCGCACCTCCGTCGAGGCTGCCGCCACCCGCTCCAGCACGGTCACCTTCGAATCCGTCGCCTGGCGCAGCCGCCGCACCACGTTCTCCACCCCGACGATGGCGTCGTCCACCAGCTCGCCCACGGCAATGGCCAGACCGCCGAGGGTCATGGTGTTGATGGTCAGCCCCATTATCTGGAACAGGATGCCGGCCGCGGCGAAGGAGAGTGGCAACGCCACCAGTGTGATCAGCGAGGCGCGCAGGTTGGCCAGGAAGATGAACAGGATGATGACCACCAGAAACGCGCCGTCGCGCAGCGCCTCGATGACGTTGTCCACGCCGCGCTGCAGGAAGGTGGCTTGCCGGTAGAGATCGTTGCGCAGTTCGACGCCGGCCGGCAAGGCGGCCTTGATCTTCTCCACCTCGGCATCCACGGCCTCGCTCAGGGCCAGGGTGTTGGCGTCCGGCTGCTTGAAGATGACGAGCACCACGCCGGGTTCGCCGTCGATGGCCGCGGCGCCCCGCGCGTATTCGGGCCCGATCTGAACCTGGGCCACGTCCCTGACCCGCACCGGCCGCACCCGTTCGCCGGCCACCACGGTGTTCTCGATCTCCTCGACGCTTTCCAGCCGGCCGAGATTCCGCACCAGCAGTTCCCGGCTGCCCTGTACCAGATACCCGCCCGACGTGTTGCGGGTGGCCTCGGAGAGGGTCTCGCCGAGCTGGCTCAGGCTGACCCCGTGACGATGCAGCAGGTCGGGATCGGCCAGCACCTGGTACTGCATGCGGTCGCCGCCGATGATCACCACCTGGGCGATACCCGGCACCGACATGAGCTGCCGCCGCACGACCCACTCCGCCAGGGTGTTCAGTTCCATGGGCGACACGGAGCCGTCGTGGCTCACCAGGCCGAGGTCGAGGATCTCGCCGGTGATGGAGGAGATGGGCGCCATCTCGGGGACCACGCCCACAGGCAGATCACCGCGCACGAGCTGCAGACGCTCCTGCACCATCTGCCGATCGAGATAGATGTCGGTGCCCCAGTCGAACTCGACCCGCACGATGGACAGACCGTCGCCCGACGTGGAGCGCAGCCGCAACACCCCGGGCAGGCCGCCCAGGGCCGACTCGAGGGGCAGGGTGACCAGGGTCTCCACCTCTTCCGGCGCCAGGCCGTGGGCGTCCGCCAGAACCGTCACCGTGGGCTGGTTCAGGTCGGGGAAGATGTCTACCGGGAGCTGCCAGAGCTGCAGGCCGCCGAAGCAGAGTAACAGGCCGGCCAGGACCAGAACCACCAGCCGGTGCTGCAAGGAAGACTGGATGAGCTGCTTCAGCATGGGTTACCTTCTGCTCCCGTCATTTCGCGATATTCGGTTCAGTGAGCGTGGCCGTGTCCGGAATCATCGGACGCCGAGCCCTCGTTTTGTTGCTGCTTCGTCAGCAGGTTGAGTTGCAGGGCGCCGCTCACGGCGATCTCGTCGCCGTCCATGAGGCCGCACTCCAGCGGCAGGACCGCCAGGTCTTGCCCCCACGCTTCCACGGTGATATCCAGGCGTTCGAAGCCGTCGTAAATCCGCCTGAAGATCCAGGCGTGCTCGCCGTCCCGCACCACGGCGGCGGCGGGAATGACGAACCGCAATCCCACCATCTGGGTGGCCACCAGGATCTGCACCCGGGCGCCGGCGCGATTCTGCCAGTCGACGTACCGCACGCCGTCTTCGGTCTTCTCGGAAAGGGGGCGGTTGGGCAACTTGACGAAGAAGTGGGTGATCCGTTCGACGCCGTCCAAGGCCCCTTCCAGGGCGAGGATCCGCAGCCCCTCCACAGTGCGGTTCTCCGCAGGGAACAGCAGGGAAACCGGCAAGCCCTCCCGCGCCGCCCGCGAGACGATGGGCAGATCGGACTCGAAGGCGTCGCCGATGACCAGGAGCTCGTCAAGGGCCACGAGCTGGAACAGGATTGCGCCGGCGGCGACGGTTTCGCCCTGGATCACCGGCCGAATGGCCACCTCCAGGTCGGGCGAGCCAGGGAGCCGGGGCGCGTAGACCGTGACACTGGCGGCCACACTGCCGTCCCGCTCCAGCGCCTCCCGCTGGCTGTGGCTCATGCCCGCCATCTCCAGGGCGGCGAGATTGGCCGTCAAGCCGCTCTGCAGCGACTCGACCCTCGCTTGCAGGACGGTCAGGTCGGCCTCCACCCGTCGCTGCTCGCTCGGATTCTGACTGCCGTTGGATTGCAGGGCGGTCAAGTAGGTGCGGTTGCGTTCCAGATTGGTGCGGGCCTCGATCAACTCGGCCCGGGTTTCCACGGCGTGGATCTGGAGCTGATTGAACTGGGGATCCACCAGCTCGAGCTCCGCCAGACGATCGCCCGCGCTCACCGTGGCATGGGGGGGCGCGTTGAGTTTCAGAATTCGCACCGTCGTCGGGAGCGATACGACCACCTGTCGATCCGGATCCACCGTGGCGCTCCCGGGAATCTTGATCCGTTCGTAGTGGGTCTTGAGTTCGGCGGTCCGGATCTGCACGCCGAGATTGGCCATGGCGGTTCCATCGAGGTGGAGGATGGCGTTTTCGGTGTCGTGGTCGTGACCCTGCCCGGCTTCGGCTTCTTCTGCGCCGTGGTCATGACCGTCCTCGGTTGCGGCTTCCTCTGCGCCATGGTCATGACCGTCCTCGGTTGCGGCTTCTTCTGCGCCGTGGTCATGACCGTCCTCGGTTGCGGCTTCCTCCGCGCCGTGATCGTGGCCATCATCGGCTTGGTGTTTATCACCGCACCCCACCAGAAAGAGGAAACCAAGCAGACAGACGATGGCGAACAGGCCGGATATCCGGAGTGTCATGGATCGACCTCCCAGAGGCGCGGATCGAGTTTGGAGACGAGGGGCCAGCCGACGGCTTTCTCCAGCGCCAGCCAGGTCTGATGCTGTTCCAGGTAGAGATCGATGATCTCCAGCTTGAGCTCGGCGAAGGCGCGATGGGCCGACAGCAGGCGTAGGACATCGATCTGGCCGGCATTGTAGCGTGCCCGGGCCAGATCGAAGGCCTCTTCCACGGCCGATAAAGCCTCTCCTGTCAGGGCCTCCAATTCGATCTGCACAGTGCCGAGGCGACTGTTGAGCAGGTCGATCTCGGATCGTAGCGCGCGCTTCTCCACCTGCAGCGCCGTGTGCGCCGCATCGCGCCGGGCCAGGGCGGCTCGGTACTCGCCACCGCCGCGATTGAAGATGGGCAGCGGCAGGCTGAACGCCACGCCGAGGTTGCCGGTTTCGCCCTCCTTGATGTAAGCGGGGCCCACGGCCAGATCGGGAATCCGCGACCGGGATATCCGCGCCGCATCCCACTCGGCGCGTTGATACACGAGCCGGGCCAGGCGCAGGGCGTCCCGGTGCCGACCCGCCAGGGCCAGCAGCGTATCCTGCGGGACGGGGCGATGCTCGAGTTCGGGGGGCGAAATCACATAGTCGGTGGTGGCAGCATCGAGCCCCAGCAAGAATGCCAGCCGGGATTCGAGCCTCGGCACGGTTTCCTGGGTTCGGGCCAGGAAGCGCTGGTCTCGCGCGGCGTCGGCCAGGACCAGCGAGACATCGAGGGGGTCGGCCATGGATGCCGAGCGTCGCTCGCCGGCCAGGGACGCATACTGTTGTGACCGGTCGGCCAGTTCGGTCGCCAGATCGAGACGGTGGCGCGCCCAGGCCAGCTCCGTCAGCAGCTTTTCCAGTTCGAGCAATACCGCCAGACGGGTGGCGCGCAACGCTGTTCGCGCCAGGGCGAGGTCGAGATCCGCCACCTTGCCGGCGGCGCCGAGACGTCCACTCCACGGCAACGGAAAAAGCAACGCGGCCTCCACATTGCCGCCCGTGTCGGTGTTGATGTACCGGCCGTCGAGTTCCGGATTGGGCAGGGATCGGGCGGTGTTCTGCTCGGCCGCGGCCGCGAAAACCTTCGCCGCGGCCGCCTGCACGGCCGGGTGGTGGGTGAGGATGCGTTCCCGGAGGGCCGGTGTGTCCAGGGATGCCGGGGTGGGGGCGGCCTCTGTATTTTCGGTGGCGGCGATAGATTCGAACCGTCCCGGGTCCCGCATGGCGGCGGAATCCAGGGGGCGGTGGCAACCGCCGAGGTTGAAGCCGAGGCAACCGATCAGCAGGATCGCCGGCACTTTTGCTACAACCGCACTAGGAATATGCCATGGGGTGACGATGGTGCTGGTCGATGTTTTCAACCTTGCTCCAGGTGCTGTAGTGATTCTGGGTTACGCCGGGCCTCGGTGACCGCTCTCAATATTACTATGTCGGCACGACGGGGCAAGTTATGAGTGTTGGTGGTGTCTTGCCAGAAGATTGCCCTTCCTTTGTGTATTCACCGCAACTCGGTCACGAACCGCGCCACGAGATTGCCGATCACCATCCGGCGGTAGCTGGCGTCCGAACGGATGTCGTCGATGGGTTCGACCTCCGCCGCGGCCAGTCTGCCTGCCTCGGCGGCCAGCCTGGAAACCGTCCTGGGATCTAAAGTTCCACCGGTAAGGAAATCCTGAGTTCGGGTGAGCAGGATCGGCGTGGGCGCCACGCTGCCGGCCGCCAGCCGGACCTCGTCAAGGTGGCCGTTCTCCCCGATCCGCGCTCGCCCGGCCACACTGGCCTTGTTCACCGCCAGCGCCCGCCGGGCGCCGACCTTGAAGTAGACCTGCTTTGTTCCTGCCTTGGGAATCGGCACGATCACGGCGGTCAACAGCTCGTCCGGCCGTCGCGCGGTCTGTCGGTATCCCGTGAAGAACTCGACCAGCGGCACGTCGCGACTGCCCGACCGGCTGGTGAGGCGTGCGATGGCATCCAGCACCAGCAACGGCGGCGCCGAATCGGCGCACGGCGAGGCTGTGCAGAGGTTCCCGGCCAGGGTGGCCCGGTTCTGGATGGTCCGCGCCCCGAGGGACTCGGCCGCCTGGACCAGCGCCGGCAGGTGGGTACGGATGGTCGGGTCGGCTGCCAGGGTGGCGAAGGTGGTGCCGCCGCCAATCACCACGGTGTCACCTTTCACTGTGATTCCGGACAGACCCCGCAGGCGATTCAAATCCATCAGTCCACCCGGTGAGGCTGGCTGGAAACACGGCCCCGCCAGCAGGTCGGTACCGCCGCCGAGCAGGGTGATCTTCTCGCCAAACTCGTGCAGGATTTCCAGCGCCGTGTCCAGATCGGCCGGCCAGTAGACCTCGTACGGATCGTCCGGCGTGGTCTGGGCCTCGCTCGTCGGGTCATCTCCCGGCTGGATCTGCAGAACGCCGCCGCTGGTCGCCGCCAGTTCCACCGCCGTGACGATCTTTTCATAGCCGGTGCAGCGACACAGGTTGCCCGCCAGCCCCACACGGATCTCGTGGCGGTCGGGTTGGGGATTCTCTTTCAACAGTGCAAACGTGGCGAGGATCATGCCGGGCGTACAGAACCCGCACTGCACCCCGCCGGCATCCAGGAAGGCTTCCTGCACGTGGTCGAGCTGGTCGCCGTCGCCGAGCCCTTCGATGGTGACGACACGCCGGCCGGGCAACTGGGCGGCCGGCACCAGACAGGCGTTCACCAGCCGGTCGTCCAGCAGGACGGCGCAGGCGCCACACTCGCCCTCGCCGCACCCTTCCTTGGCGCCGGTCAGATCGAGGTCCTCGCGCAGGATGGCGAGCAAGGTCCGCAGCGGTGGGACGTTCAGACTGTGCAGTCGACCGTTGACGCTGATCTCGAACTTCATGGCGTCGCCCCCTCGCCACGAGTCAGGTACAGCTCGTACAACCGCTCGGGGGTGATGGGCAACTGGTCGGCGAACAGCCCGGTGGCGTTTTCGATGGCGGCGGCCAGGGCCGGGGCGATGCCGTTGGCCGGCAACTCGCCGAGCCCCTTGGCGCCGAAGGCGCTGCTCGCGGCTGTCTGATCAGCGGGCAGCTCAGACGAGAGGTCAGCCAGCTCCACCTCGCAGGCGGGG
>JBDRBC010000629.1:0-3203 GCA_043823125.1 bacterium
CCCGCGTCTCACCCTGCAGGCCGGCAGTTACGGCGAGTACGTGCAGGTGGATTACACGCCGGCCAACGACGGCAGTCACGACGCCGTCACCGCCGAGGTCGTCAACTATCATGGCGAACGGTTCCAGGACGGACGGCTCCGCTTCTTGCTGTCCAACCAACCCGGTACCGTGCAGGTCACCGGCGGTGATCTGCTGCAGACGGATCGCTCGGGCGAATTCCTGGTCTGCTACGTCAAGGTGGATATCGGCGCCAGCTCGTCACAGACGGTTTCGGTGGCTCTCGACACGTTGAGCAGTGCGTCTGGGAATACGCCCTCCGTGTTGACACTCGGTCCCAACCGGCCCAATCCGTTCAACCCGAGCAGTGAGCTGTTCTTCAGCCTGCCCGCTGACGGCCCGATGCGGCTGGCGATCTATGATCAACGGGGATTCGAGGTGGCGGTCCTGGTGGACGGGTTCCGGACGGCGGGCGATCATCAGGTGACATGGCACGGCCGGAACGATCACGGTCAGGAGATGCCCTCGGGGATCTACCTGGCCCGGATCAGTGCCGGTCGCGAGGTGCGGACACGTAAGCTCGTGCTGGCGCGTTGAGCGGTTATTTCAGCATCACCAGTTTCCCCTGCACCACCTGCGCTGCCGCCGCGAGACGGTACAGATAGAAACCGGAGCCAACCCACCGACCGTTTTCGTCAGCACCGTTCCAGATAATGAATCCGGGGCCGGACGGACGGACCGCGTCGACGAGGGTGCGCACCAGACGCCCCCGGAGATCGAAGACCCGCACGGTCAGCCACCCCGCTCGGGGGAGTTCGTACCTGATGGTCGTGGCCGGATTGAACGGATTCGGGCTGGCCCTGGCAACCAGTCGTGCTCGAGACAGCGCCGCGCCGGCCTGTCCCTCGCCAGGAAGTCCCGTGAGCCCCTCCTCATACCTTGCCACCAGGATATCGTCGAAGCGCGCCCGGACCGGTCCGGCCTCCGTCACGCCCACGCCCACGCCACCCGTCAGGATCGGTGCCAGAAGATCCTCGTGATGGAATAGCAACTGCTCGACGCCGTCGGCATCGGTGAGGAAACCCTGTAACACCCAGTCCACAGCGACGAAACGCAAGGTGATCCAGTGATCCGCCTGGAGCTGGCAGGGAAATGTCTCCAGCAGCTGCATGCCGATGTCCGTGATCTTCCACAGCTCTCCTTGCATCCCGTTCAGGCTGATCCGGTAGTGCTGGGACGCCTGCAGGTAGCGCAGGTAGCAATCGATCCAGCCACCCGGTTCCACGGTGACGGCCTCCGGCAAAACCTCCATCCAGACCTGGTAGTCTGCGGCCGGCGTGGCCAGCAGGGAGTTCACGCTGCGCGCCCAGTCGCCCGGATTCGCCGCCGAACCACGATAGGTGCCATCCTCCACGGCGATCTGGCCAGCGCCACCGGTATCCACGTGCCAGCCGTCGTCGTTCTGGTCGCTGAAGTTGTCGTAGAAGATCACGTCCGGCACCGTGAAGCAGTCCACCGGCTGGGCGCCGATATCGTAGCCGTGGTCACCCGCGCCCTGGCAGCACGAGGTCTCGTGGAGGCGGACATCGTACTCGAACTCGTTGCAGTACTCGGGGTCACAGGAGATGTTGGTGATGGAGGCCGGGCAGCCGATGTAATCGCCCCCACTGTTGTTCCAGACGTCACAGTAGCTGGAGTGTATCTCCGAATACGGCGCCGCGTACAGGCCGCCACCTGACGTGCTGTTGGCGATGATGGAGTTGGTCAAGGTGATACTGGCGCCGTCGAATGCATACACGCCCCCACCGAAAAATTGCGCCCAGTTGCCGTCGATGGTGGTCTGGTCCAGTACCGGGTCGGCGTCTTCCGCGTTCAGGCCGCCACCCCCTTCCCAGGCAGTGTTGCCGATGATGACATTGCCGTGGACCAGCGGCTCGGGCAGGGTGCCGTGGAAGTAACAGAATCGCAGGCCGCCGCCGAACTCGGCCACATTCTCGACCATGATGTTGTCGTTCACCATGGGAATATCCTTGGCGGCCAGGGCCAGCTGCGCGGGTTTGTAGATCGCCACGGGATCGCCGGGGCCGCAACTGCGGCCCGAGGCGGGCAGTCAGTAGAAGATCCCGCCGCCGAATCCTCCCCCGTCATTGCCGGCGACGTAGTTCCCGATGATGACCGACACGCAGACCCGGCTGACAATGCCGCCGCCGTACCGGTACATGCCGGGAGGCCGGTCGATGATGTTGCCGGTGACGATGTTGTCGTTGATCGTCGGCGTGGCGTACTCGCAGAAGATCCCCGCGCCCCGGAACCAGGCGTGGTTGCCATGGATCTCGTTGTCCTCGATAAAGATACCCGAGTACTGGGACCAGATGCCGCCGCCATCACCACTGGTGGCGGTGTTCCCCGAGATCCAGCAGGCGGTGACCAACGGCAGACCCTCAAAAGCGTGGATACCACCGCCATCATTCAGAGCGACGTTATCGACAATCCGCAGGTGATCGAGAACGGGCGAAGCGCCCACGCACCGGATGCCACCTCCATTGTCCACGTTGCCGCCGGTGATCGTGAAACCGGACAGCCGGGTGGAGCGGGTTTCGCCGTTGATGAACGACACGACGCTGGTCAGGACACCCGCCGGGGGCTGGATGACCGTCTGCCGCACGTGGGCCGTATCCCCGGTCAAGATGTACCAGCTTCCCACCAGGATGGCCTTGCCAGCAAGATCGATCCATTCCGGATAGGTCCCGGGATCAACGAGCACGGTATCTCCTGGCGTACAGGCGTTGATCCCGGCCTGGATGGTCGAGTAGGAACCAGGGACCTGGTAGACGATGGCGACGGCAGGCGGAACGAGTAAACAGCAACTTGTGATACAGGGTACCAGCCAGAGGTATTTTGATCTCATGACAATCCCCCCCTCAGAGGTCAATGGCTAAGACGAATTGGCATCTACCCCCATCCCCTCCCGACAGCGTGCAGTTCACGAACCACTGACGGCCGGACAATTCAAAAGCACCGGCGTGATCAATCGGCCGCCCGCGCCCGCCGGCTCCAGTAATAGATTGCCTCGGCGAACTGCCGGGCCGTGTACTCGCAGTGGGTTCCTCCCGGTTTTTCTAGGAAGTTGCGCGCCATGGTCAACGGAGCCACCGGTTCCTGGGCCACGGGACTGGCGATGACACAGATGATCTCCCAGTCGAAA
>JBDRBC010000630.1:0-14912 GCA_043823125.1 bacterium
GACGCCGATCGCCCGTTCGACGAGGATCTCCCCACCTTTGTCCACGACCTGCGGACCGCACTGGCCCGCGCCTTGAGCCGGCCGCCCCTCGGCGATCCGGCCAGGACCATGGCCGCCGCCCTGGCGGAGTTCAGCTGGCGGTCGGTATTCCAGCGGGTGGAGACGGTCTGGCGACGACTCATCCAGGGTGGCGGCTGATCGGTCCAGCCGCCACGGTTCAACTATTCTGACGCACCCATTCCAGCGCTCCCGCCAAGGTGTCGAACTCGCCGTCCAGCTGCGCTTCGAAAGCGCGTCGCAGCAGATCACCCAGTGGTGGCCCCGGCTCGAATCCATCGAGCTGGAGCAAGTGCCGACCCATCAAGATCGGTTGCGGCCGACCGTCTTGCAGCTCCAGTTCAGCGGCCATTTCCAGCCAGTGCTCCACCGGATTACCAGGAGCTTGCGGTGGCCGGCCGTTGTGATCGGCCCGACAAACCGCGGCCCAGAGCTTGATGGTGGCTGGGGCAAGCCGATTGGCCAGACGACGCACGGCTCGCGGACTGGGGCTCTCGTCTTCGCCGTGGGAAAGGTGGACCATGTGTTCGGCGATGAGCGGGAGCACGCTGTCGATGAGCCATTCCGGCGCTTTCATGTCCGCGAGGAAGTCCCTGGCCAGACCGATACCGACGGCGGAGTGCTTGGGGGAGATCCAGCGCCCCTCGGTACTGCGGGTGGTGGTCTCCGGTTTGCCCAGGTCGTGGCACAGGCTGGCGAACAGCAGGATGGCGCGCTCGCCGTTCTCGAGGTCGAGCTGGTCGGCAATGGCCGTCGCCGCATCACAGGTGTAGCCGGTGTGTTCGAAAACGTCCCCTTCGGGATGCCACTGCCGGTCCTGCGGCGTGCCCACCATGCTGGCCAGGGCGGGAAAACAGTCCACCCAGCCGGTTTCACGCAGCAATTCCAGACCGCGCCGGGGAACCCGCCCCTGGACGGCCCACTTCTGCCATTCGCCATAGATCCGTTCCGCCGACAGCGTGGCGAACTCGTCTTTCAGATCCCGGCACAGACGTGCCGTGTCCGGTTCCAGGGTGAGATCGAAGCGCGCCGCGAGCTGCATGCCACGCAGGACTCGCAACGGGTCTTCACCGAAGGCCGATGAGGTGGCGCGCAAGATCTTCCGCTGCAGGTCGGCCTGTCCGGCGAACGGATCGATGATGTGGCCCGAGAAATCCATGGCCAGGCTGTTGATGGTGAAATCGCGTCGCGCGGCCGCCTCGTCAGGGGTCATGCCGGGATCGGGTTCAACACTGAATCCCCGATGCCCGAGTCCCCGCTTGCTGTCACGACGGGGGATGCTGACATCGAGCAGGTTGTCCACGGTGACGATGCCGAACGCTTGACCCACCAGGTTCACCTGATGGTCGGGAGCCAGCGCCGCCACGATGTCGTCGTAGCCGAGACCGTACACCTCCAGATCGAGATCCTCGGGAGCCAGACCGAGCAGCTGATCGCGAACAAAGCCACCCACGATGAGACAGTGGTTGGCGCCCGCGGCCTCGAGGCGCTCGGCGATGGCTTTGGCTCTGGAGATCAAGTCCTTCATCAATACAGATCCTGTCGGAGGTCCAGGTCAACTATGTCGGAGAACCATGTTTCGCGAGAGGTAATTGGGTAGCCCCTGCCCACAGCTTACGTGACAGCAAGATAAAAAGCCACGTCAACCGATTTCCCGGGCGGGCGGGAGTATTCGCGAAAAGATGCGGTCGACTCGGTGCTACAAACCGTCCGCCGGGCGAGAGAGCGTGACGTAGAGGCGATTCAATTCCTGCAAGAGAGACGCAATAATCCCTCCCTGATGATGATGATCGGGACTCTTGACGGGCGATCACAACACGTGCCGACCGTGTTTGCGAGGGCTTTTATGAATAGGTGTTCATCGATTCAAGTAAAAGTTGTGTAAGCATTTATACTGCAATGGCATGATATTGATTCCTGCCCGATCTCGACATTTCCCGATCCATGGTGGCTAAATTGTTAAATCTGGATAAATTTGGTATACTATTCAGGTCCGCTACCTGGACGACTACCCGAGCCAGCAACCCGAGGATGTAATTCCATGTCGAGGTGCGGCGTTATTCTGATCGTGATGCTGTTGATACCGGTGGCGTCGTGTGGCGACCACCATACGAACGAGGAGCCCGGAGTGGAACCGAAACTCAATGAAACCGTGAACCACCAATCGTCCCGGCCTACCAATCGACTCGCGCGGGAGCAGAGCCCCTACCTGTTGCAGCACGCCTACAACCCGGTGGACTGGTATCCGTGGGGTGAAGAAGCTTTCGCCAGGGCCGAGCGGGAAGACAAACCGATCTTTCTTTCCATCGGCTATTCCACTTGCCACTGGTGTCACGTCATGGAGCGCGAGTCGTTCGAGGACCATCAGGTAGCCACGCTCCTGAACGAGGCGTTCGTCTGCATCAAGGTGGACCGCGAAGAGCGGCCCGACATCGACAATGTCTACATGTCCGCGTGCCAGATGATGACCGGCAGTGGCGGCTGGCCCCTGACCGTGGTCTTGACCCCCGCCCGCGCGCCGTTTTTTGCGGCCACGTACATCCCCAAACGGGAACGATTCGGGCGCAAGGGGATGCTGGAGCTGATTCCCGAACTGCAGCGGCTGTGGCGCGACGACCGGCAGCGCTTGCTGTCCGCGGCCGACCAGGTGACCTCGGCCCTGGCGCGTTCCACCGCCACCGCCAGTGACGAGGAACTCACGGCGGATCTGCTCGATCAGGGGTATGAACGATTGGCGCAAGCCTTCGACAACACCCACGGCGGGTTCGGCAATCAGACGAAGTTTCCGACTCCCCACCAGCTGGTCTTCCTGCTCCGCTACTGGTTCCGGACAGGCCAGCCGCACGCCCTGGAAATGGCCACCCGGACCTTACGCGCCATGCGCCTGGGTGGGATCTACGATCACGTCGGTTTCGGTTTTCATCGGTACTCCACCGAGCCGACCTGGCTCGTTCCGCACTTCGAGAAGATGCTCTACGACCAGGCCATGTTGCTCTGGGCCTACGCCGAGGCGTACCAGGCCACCGGCGAGGAGCTGTTCGCCCGCACCGCCCGCGAGATCGTCGAGTACGTGTCACGTGACCTGACCTCGCCGGAGGGCGGATTCTATTCGGCCGAGGATGCCGACTCGGAGGGGATCGAGGGCAAGTTCTACCTCTGGTCGGAGGAAGACATCCGCTCCCTGCTCCACGTGGATTCCGCCGATCTGGTGATCAACCGGTTCGGGGTCACCGCCAAGGGCAACTTCCACGAGGGAGGTGCGCCGCCCGGCTCGAACATCCTGCACATCCGTCGCAAGGGGGACTTCGAGCTGGACGAGAAGCGGGCCGCCGGGCTGGAGCAGGCCCGGCAGAAGCTGCTGGCCAGCCGGGGCGAGCGGATCCGGCCGTTGCTGGACGACAAGGTGCTCACCGACTGGAACGGCCTGATGATCGGCGCCCTCGCCATCGCCGCCCGGGCTCTGGGCGAACCGGAGTTCACGGCGGCGGCCCGGCGGGCGGCCGAGTTCATCTTCACCCGGCTCTCGCGAGAGGACGGGCGTCTGTTGCACCGGTACCGTGGGGGTGAGGCCGGTATCGACGGCCAGCTCGAGGACTACGCCTTCCTGACCTTCGGACTCATCGAGTTGTATCAGACCACGTACGATCCCGTGTACCTGGAACGGGCGCTGGAGCTGAATCGGCTCCAGATCGAGCACTTCGCCGCCGAAGCGGGCGGCGGATTCCACCTGACCCCCGATGACGGCGAACAACTCCTGGTCCGGGCGGTGGAGTATTACGACGGCGCCATCCCGTCGGGCAACTCCCTGTCGTTCTCGAACCTGCTGCGACTGGCGCGGCTCACCGGTCAGGTCGAACTCGAGGAATACGCCGCAACGGTGGGCAGTGGTTTTGGCCGGGATGTGGCGCGCATGCCCCACGGACACGCCATGTTCCTGGTGGGGCTCGATTTCGCCGTGGGCCCGTCGCTGGAGGTGGTCATCGCCGGTGAGCCGGATGCGGCCGATACCCGCGCCATGCTCGACAGCCTCGACGATAGCTACACGCCGCGTATGGTGGTGCTGTTGCGGGACGATACCCGCGTCGCCGACCTGGTTCGGCTGGCGCCGTTTGTCCAGGCGCAGACCATGCAGGACGCGGCGGCCACGGCCTACGTCTGCGTCGATCACGCCTGCGCGTATCCCACCACCGAACCGGCGAAGATGCGCGAGCTGATCCAGGAACGATTGGCGCAGCCGGGAAGCCACTGATCTGATACACTCCTGCCTCGTACCGGAAACGGCGGCCCCGGTCGCCAGGTGAGGGAGGAGTGGATGCGACGTCTGTCGGTTGGATCCCTGTGGCTGGTTGCTCTTCTGCTGCTGAACCCCACTCCGTCCACGGCGGAGAATCCGTGTGTAACCCTGCGGACCACTCTCGGCGACCTGGTGGTCGAGATCTTCTGTGATCGGGCTCCCCTGACCAGCGCCAACTTCCTGCGCTATGTCGACGAGGACCGGTTCGCGGGCGCCCATTTCTACCGGGTGGTCACCCTGGCCAATCAACCCGGCGACTCCATCACCATCGAGGTGGTGCAGGGCGGGCTCGGTTTCGCCGAGAGTAACCTGCGGTTACCACCAGTGGCCCACGAGACCACCGAGTTGACCGGGATCCAGCACACGGACGGCGTCATCTCCATGGCGCGGCTGGAGCCGGGCACGGCATCGTCGGAGTTCTTCTTCTGTATCGGCGCGCAACCGCACCTGGACTTCGGCGGGATGAGGAATCCGGATGGACAGGGGTTCGCGGCGTTCGGGCGGGTCGTGGCGGGGATGGAGGTCTTGCGGGCGATCCACGGGTTGCCGAGAACGGGGCAGTTTCTGGATGAGTCCGTGAATGTCGTGGCGATCGAACGGGCCGAGTTCCCCATCTCGATATCGCCGTGAAATAGTGGGCTGGAATAGCTGTCTGCCGAGATGAACGATAAACCGGCCGCGGCATCACCACTGCGGCCGGTTCCATTTTACATCTGTAAACTCACCAGTCAGTTCTGATACCTGACGCCCCTAGCACTTCGCCGCGATGGCCTCCGCCATGTCGGTCGTACTGCTGCCACCGCCCATGTCATACGTCCGCACCGCGCCCTCGGAAATGACGGCCGCCACGGCGTCGTCGAGTTTCTTCGCCATGTCGATCTCGCCCAGATGGTCCAGCATCATCTTGGCGGACAGGATCATGGCGATGGGGTTGACCTTGTTCATCCCGACGTACTTCGGCGCCGAACCGTGGCTCGGCTCGAACACGGCGACCTTGTCGCCGATGTTGCCCGAGCAGGCGAAGCCGAGGCCGCCCACGAGTTGGGCGCACAGGTCGCTGACGATGTCGCCGAACATGTTGGTGGCCACCAGCACGCCGTAGTCCTGGGGATTCTTCACCAGCCACATGCACATGGCGTCGATGTTGGTCTCCCACAGCTCGATGCCGGGGTAGTCCCGGGCGACCTTGCGCGCCTCGCGCACCATGAGACCGCTGGTCTCGCGGATGACGTTGGGTTTCTCCACCACGGTCACCGACTTGTAGCCGAACTTCTTGGCGTACTCGAAAGCGTCGCGGGCGATGTCCCGGCAGGCGCGCCGGCTGAAGATCCGGCAGCTCACGGCGATGTCCTCGTTGGCCACGTCGTCCAGCTTGCCCATCTGGGAGGGGTGGCTGGCAGTGAAAGCGTCGCGGATGTGCTGCGGTAGCGGATGGTACTCCACGCCGGTGTACAGCCCCTCGGTGTTCTGCCGGAAAACCACCAGGTCCAGGCCGTCCTTGAAGTTCAGCGGATTGCCGCTGTATGCCTTGCACGGGCGCAGGTTGGTCTTCAGGTTGAACTCCTGGCGCAGCCGGACGATGGGGCTGCGGTAGACCTTGCCTGTTCCCTGCAGCTCGGGGATCAGCTCGCTCTCGGCCTCTTCCTTGGGTTTGCTGGTGATGGCGCCGAACAGGGCGGCGTCCACGGTTTTCAGCATCTCGATGGTGCGGTCGGGAAGCGGGTTGGCCTCGGTGCGCCAGAATTCCCAACCGATGTCGCCGTGAACGTATTCCGCGGCGAAACCGAGCTTGTCCAGTACGATCCTGGTGGCGTCCATGACATCCACACCGACGCCGTCGCCCGGCATCCAACCGCTGGTGTATCTGGCCAATTTGGTGGTCCTCTCAGCCTGGAGTTCAGCCAGCAATCCGGGCCACAGCGGCGTCCCAGATGGTATTCGTGCGGCATAAGTATAGGTCGTGTTACAGGAAAGGCCAGTGGGATCTCGGCCGTGTATTCTACTGAAATGACCGTTCGAATCTGGTACCCTGGCTTCGATTCACCGGATTCTGGCGATTCTCGCCAGTGCACCCGGGACACTAACGCGACGAATCGGGGCGGCGCACAGATGGCTCGGTCGATTCCAGTAAAAGGAGCCGACTCCCTCCCTTGGCGAGGTAGTCCGGTCCTGTGCTGCCTGGTCCACCTTCTGGCTTGCTGCTGTCTGTCCACGGGAGTGGTCGAAGCGCAGGTGGATCCCGCCAAGCCGTACGGCCAGCTCGTGGACGAGGTGATGGCCTTTCTCGATTCCGATGTGGGCTGGGGCGGCATCCTGACCAACGACAATATTCCCAACGGCGATCCGGTGCCGCCGTACTTCTATCACTTCGCCATCTACGACGAGAACCGGCTCTGGAGCGCCGTCACCACCTACCCCGGTTACACCGCCATCAGTTATCCGGGCTACACCGCCAGTGTGGCCATCGACGCCTTCCTCGATTACCACCGTTATAACGGCGACACGGCCTTTCTCGAGCGGGCCTGCGCTTTCGCCGACTGGATCATCGAACACCGGACCCCGGCCGGCGATCTGTACGGCAACCTGCCGTACAGTTCCCAGACCGGTGCCGTCATGGGCGGCGGCTGGGACGGCGACGCCATCATGACCGACAAGCCGGCCATGTTCGGCCTGCGCCTGCTGCGCCTGTTCGATGTCACCGGGGATTCGCTGTACTGGACGGCGGCCCAGGGGATCGCGGCCACCCTGGCGGCGACCCAGCTTGCCGGTGAGGTGGCGGACGACGGCCGCTGGCCGTTCCGGGTGCGCCCGGCGGATGGGGTGGTGCGTCAGGACTACACCAGCCATCTGCAGCCGGCGGTGCGGTTCTTCGACTCCATGGCGGAGCGTCTGGGTGACCCGACGTACGCCGATACACGCGATCGAGCCTGGCAGTGGCTGCTGGCCAATCCCGCCAACCCGGCCAGCGACTTCTACCACCGCTGGGAGGCGTTTTACGAGGATCAGGACTCCCTGGAGCAAACCGGTGAGGTGGATCACTACTCTGCCAACGAGATGATCGTCGAGCTCATCCATCGTCAGCCCCCGGGGTGGCGTGAGTCGGCGGTGGATATCCTGACCTGGACCGCCGATCAGTTTCTGGTGGATGAGACAGGGCAGGGGCTTGCCGAGTACATCCCGGCCACGCTGGAATGGGAGGGGTGGCCGCAAGCGACCTACGCCGCGACCCTGCAGTTCGCGCGCACCGCCCTGCTGCTCTACCAGGCGCTGGAGGGCGACCCGTTGCAGGATCCGCTCTGGGAGCAGTGGGCCTTCGGCATGACCGCCGTCTGTTCCCACGGGCAGAACCAGCGCGACATCGCCGCGGACGGGCGCATGTACACCACCATCAAGGATATCATCTACGAATTCAAAAACCGGAGCTGGTACGAGCAGAACTTCAACACGGCCAAGTACTACCTCGAGTTGATGGCGCTCGATCCCGACCTCGCGCCCGGGGATGAATACCATATGCTGTCCGCCACTTCCGCAGTCCGGTCCGTGGTCTATCCGCCACTGAACACCACGGTTCGGTACGAGGTTGCCGGCGGCGCCGGGCGGGAGCGGTTGAAGCTGGCGGACACACCGAGGGAGGTCGTGGCGGGCGGCGCGAGTCTGCCGCTGCTCCCCGATCCGGATGATCCGGGGCCAGGCTGGCACTGGGATCCGGTCACGTATGTCCTGACAGTCGAGCACGAGGTGGATCCGGTGGAACTGCTGTTCGGCCTGTCGGCGGTGGCGGATGGTGATGGTCTCACGCGAATCGGTGCGGACGAAACCGCGTCCCTGCTCCGTCTCACTGTGGCAGGCCCGGGTAGTGGACGCTCCGGATCCTCCGCGGACGACGGGCATCCTGTCGTACTCTCCCTGATCCTCGCTGAGGCCATGTCCGTTACGGTGAACGTGTTCGATCTCCGGGGGCGCCGGGTCCGGATCCTGTTTGCCGGTGATGCATTACCAGCCGGCGAGACGGCTCTGATCTGGAATGGAGACAGTGAGTTTGGCGGCCAGGCGGCCAGTGGCGTCTATCTGGTTCGCGCCGAGTCGAGAGCTGCCTCGGCGAGTTTGACGGTGACACTCATCCGCTGATTCTGATTATTTTCCCCAACGCAGAGAAGGGCATCCCACTTGGCGAATCACGATTCCATTCAGGCTGCACGCACCTTTGCCGTGGCTGTCCACGGTGACCAGCAGTACGGCGATGCACCCTACTCGAAACATCTCGACCGTGTGGCCTCCCTGCTCGAGCCGTATGGCCCTGAAGCCCAGGTCATCGGGTATCTTCACGATGTCATCGAGGATACCTCGGTCACGCTCACGGAGATCGAGCAGCTGTTCGGGGCCAGCATTGCCGCCTGTGTGGCCCTGGTCACCGACGAACCCGGGACCAACCGCCGGGATCGGAAGGCGCGGACCAATCTGAAACTCGAACAGGTGCCGCCGGATCACGAACTGGCCCTGGTAGTGAAGGTCGCCGATCGGCTGGCCAATGTCACGTCCGGTCTCGAAGACGGCAGGGAGTTTCTGGTTGAGATGTACCGTCGTGAACTGGCGGCATTCAGGCAGGCGGTGTTCCGGCCCGGACTGTGTAACGATCTGTGGCACCGTCTCGAAAAGAAGCTGCGCTAGCTGTCTCCCTCGATCCCCAGCGATTTCCGCGTGTACGGCAGCAAGCCGCCCGCTTCGAAGATGCCGATGACGGCGTCGGGCAGCGGCGGGAATTCGAAGCTGCCGCGGGGAGTGGTCACCGTGCCGGCGGCCACGTCCACCGTGACCTCGGCGCCGCTTTCGATGGCGTCCACGGCCTCGCTGGACTGCACCAGCGGCAGGCCAGCGTTGATGGCGTTGCGAAAGAAGAGGCGGCTGAAGGAGCGCGCCACCACGGCGCCCACGCCGGCGAAGACCAAACAGGTGGCGCCCTGTTCGCGGCTGCTGCCGCAGCCGAAGTTCTTGCCGGCCACGATGATGTCGTTTTTTTGCACGTTCCCGGCGAACTCGGGATCCAGGTCCTCCAGAGCGTGCGCGGCCATCTCGTCGGGATCGGTGACCGGGTAGGTGTACTTGCCGGGGAAGATCACGTCGGTGTTGATGTCATCGCCGTATTTCCAGGTCTTGCCCGTGATCGGTTCCATGTCACTCCTCCCCGCTCAGATCATTCAACACGGCTTCGTCCTCGACGACCTCGCGCACGTCGGTGATGACGCCCGTCACGGCCGAGGCGGCGCAGGTCAGGGGCGAGCCGAGATAGATGTCGGCTTCCTTGCAGCCCATGCGGCCGCGGAAATTCCGGTTGGTGCTGCTGAGGGCGACTTCGCCCGGGGCGAGAGCGCCTTCGTGATTACCCATGCACGGACCGCAGTTGGGATTGAGCAGGACGGCGCCGGCCTCGAGTAGGATGGCGATGGTGCCGTCGGCCACGGCGGCCTGCAAGATCTCGCGGCTGGCGGGCAGAACGAGCAGGCGGGTACCGGACGCCACCTGTCGGCCGCGCAAAACGGCGGCGGCGGCTCGCAGATCGTCCAGGCGACCGTTCGTGCAGCTCCCGAGCACCACCTGGTGGATCCGGGTGCCGGCCACTACCGTCAGTGGCGACACGTTGTCCACCGTGTGGGGACAGGCGATCTGTGGTGTCAAATCGGCGATGTCGTAGACCAGGTGATCGCAGTAAATAGCCTCGGCGTCGCTCTTGACGATCTCGAAGTTGCCGCGGGCGCGGCCGTTGAGGTAGGCCATGGTCCGGGTGTCGGGCTCGACGTAGCCGTTCTTACCACCCATCTCGATGGTCATGTTGCACAGGGTCATCCGCCCGCTCACCGGCATATCGTCCAGGGTCGGGCCGCAGAACTCCACGGCCTTGTACAATGCCCCGTCCGCACCGACATCACCGATGATCTTCAGGATCAGGTCCTTGGGCTGGACGCCGGCCGTGAACAAACCGGAGACCTCGATCTTCAGGGTCTCGGGGACCCGGAGCCAGATCTTGCCCGTGGCCATGATCACGGCCATCTCCGAACGCCCGATGCCGGTGGCGAAGGCGCCCAGGGCGCCGTAGGTGGTGGTATGCGAATCGCTGCCGACGATCAGACGGCCGGGCAGGGCGAACCCCTGCTCGGACAGCACCTGGTGGCAGATGCCGGTGTGGATGTCGTAGAAGTTCTCGATGCCCTGGTTTTCCACGAAGGCCCGGATTTCCTGATGGTTGGTGGCGAACTTCTCGTTGGCCGCCGGCGCACAGTGATCCAGGACGATCACGTGCATATCGGGATCGAAGACCTTGTCGACGCCGATGGAGAGGAACTTCTTGGCGATGGCCGCCGTGTTGTCGTGCGACATGGCCACATCGGGTGTCACGTCGACGATCTCCCCGGGAACGACCTTTTTGCCCGCCTTGGCGCCGAGAATCTTCTCGGAAAATGTCTGGCCAGTCGGTTCCGTCATTACTGGGTCCTCCGCTCGCTTCCCCCACTGGTCTCGATTTCTCCGCTTGATTCGGGCCGGCCCAGGTCACGTTGCTGACTGGTTGGCCGGTCCCGCGGAGACGGAATTTGTGCATCCGAGTGCCGCCTCGCACCGGGCTCGTTTCCAGCTGGAGCTGGCAGCGGGCGCGGGGCGAGGGCTCGGTCGCGGTAAAAGATATATCCAGAGTGGGGAAAGGCCAGAAGGTTCGAAACGGGAGGCGGGCCGGGGCCGTCGGGGGCATTCTACGGACCGGTCAGGGCTGGCGACGGTCAGCGACGACAGATCCGGGATAGATCGGCCACCTGTTCCTGGATGGCGGGCGCCTGGCCAGCGCGACGGTTCCTTTCATCGATGTTGTCGGTGATCCCGACGGCCAGAATCGCATACAGCAACGGTACCAGGAACGGCACGAATCGCCGCCAGCGGCGGGCCTTCAGCAGATTGAAACAACCCATGGCGCCAGCGGCCAGGATGAGACAGAAGCCGATGGAGGCCAGATAGAGATGGGTGACGTTGAGCCACTCGCCGCTGGAGGATACTCCGGTGAACGGCAGCAGGGAGATGATGGTCCAGGCGATGAAAAAACGCACCGCGCGGCTGCCGAAGACGATGCCGAAGAAGCTGTACGAGACCATGGTCAGGGTTAGGAACATCCGGATATAGGTCCGGATATCGTAGACCAAAATCACCAGCGGATGCGCCGTTGCCAGCATGGCGCTGGTCTGCATGGGGAAGACCATCAGGTTGAGGTACCGGAAGATGTTCTTGAAGGAGATCCAGGTGAAAACCAGGGGGCTGTCCGTGTGACCGAACAACACCGGCGCCTGGTTACCCCACTTGCTCTGGGCCGCGTAGAAGACGATTCCCACCCCGAGCAGAACCAGGATGTTCCTCGAAAGCACCGCCCGCCCGCCCCGCTCCTTGTAGAAGAAGAACTTGTAGGCCAGCAAGCAGCCCAGGATGGAAAACGAGGTGGCTCGGGTCAGACTGGCCAACCCGAACAACGCCAGCCCGAGCAGGAAGTACGGCGAGCCGAGCCGTCCGTCGTGCCGAAAATCGTTGCGGATGAGACAGTACAGGACGAGTAGGTAGAGATGGGAAAGCAGGAGCGCCTCGAAATTGGCCACGGACATGAAGATCTTGCCGTAGCTCCCCACGGCGAGGGCGAACAGGATCGCCGCCAGAGTCGCCATCCGCGCCTGGTGGAACAGCATGTTCACCAACATGTACACCATGAAGGCGTTCAGGCAGTGGATGAAGAGATTGACACCGAGATAGCCGGCCGGGTTGTCACAGAACAGGTAGAATTCCACCAGAAAAGAAACTTGCAGCGCCGGCTGATTCAAGTAGGTACCGATGTGCTGGAACATGGGCCAGGGGTCCAGGGAGAGCTGATGGGCTTCACGCAGGATCTGCAGGTCGATGGGACTCCAGAACGGCGCGCTGAGCAGCTTGCCGTACACCACATAGGTGACGCAGAGAATGAGTAGCAGAATGGGAGAATGGACCTTGATGGATTTCATCAGACCTTGATCGATTTTCGTGATCGGGGTTGTGCCAGAGCCAACGAACCACAACGGGACGACACATCCGCAAGCGAACATAGGTCACCGTGTCGGTGCCTGCAAGATGGATAGTCGACAAATTTCAGCTAAACTTGACGATCAGGTGGTTGCCAGAGGTGGTCGGACCGCGAATCGGGTTGCCGTTTCGAGCAGCGTCGCGTATGAATGCTTGGGTGGGATAATGATGATTTATGGTGAGGTCGAAGACACCTCTTGACCGGGAGTAGACAACCAATGCGGTCCCCAAATCACTGTATTCGACTCGTACTGGTAGTTTTACTGGCGCTCGCCGTGTGGGTGCTGCCGGGGTCAGGCTCGCTGGCGGCCGAAGGCGAACCGGAGTGGAACCTGACCATCTTTCATACCAACGACATGCACGGCGCCTTCCTGCCGGAACCAGCATCCTGGCGGGACGATCGAGCCGAGGTGGGGGGGGTGATCGCCCTGGCCTCGCACTTGGCGGACCAGCGGCAGTCCACCACCGCTTCGCTGCTCCTGGACGCGGGCGACTTCATGACCGGCAATCCCATCTGTGTCATGGCCGAGGACAACGTGCTGGGGGCCGGATTCGTGCAGATGATGAACGCCATCGGATACGACGTGGGGGTCATCGGCAACCACGAGTTCGACAACGGTCGGGACAATGCCTGGCGGTTGCCCGGGGTGGCGGCCTTTCCCCTGCTGGCGGCGGATATCCTCGACGAAAATGGCGAGCCGGAGTTTGCGCACGAGCCGGTGATCCGGGAGCGGGGCGGTCTGAAGATCGGGATCATGGGAGTTTCCTGTGCCGGCCTGCTGGCGGTGGCCGCACACAGTCACACCGCGGGGTTGAGCATGCGTGAGCAGGCCCGGGCGGTCAGGGAGATGATCGCCGAACTGGATCCGGCGACCGACCTGCTGATCCTCATCACCCACAACGGAGTGGACGGTGACGACGAACTGGCGGTGGAGCTGGTGGGGTCGGGGCTCGACCTCATCGTGGGGGGGCACAGCCATACGCGACTGAACGAGCCGCTGGTGGTGGGGGATATCCTCATCGTCCAGGCGGGCTCGCATATCAAGAATCTCGGTCGGCTCGATTTGCGGGTGGAGGACGACCGGGTGGTGGCGCATCGTGGCGAGCTGATCCAGCTCGTGGCCGCCGGCGCCACTGCCGGTCCGGAATTGACCGCGCTGGTGTCGAGTTACCAGCAGCGGCTGGACGAAGAGTTCGGCGTGGTCATCGGCAATCTCGTGAGCGACTGGCGACGGGACGGGGGCGAGAGCAACATCGGCGACTGGCTCACCGATCGTATCCGCGAACGCTGTGCCGCCGACGTGGCGTTTCTCAATTCCGGCACTATCCGCAAGAACCTGGTGGCCGGACCCATCACCTTGCTGGACATTCACGAGATCTTGCCGTTCTCCAACACGCTGGTTACCTGCGAACTGACCGGAGCGGAGCTGACAACCATTCTGACCACCAACGCCGAGAGTCAGGCCGGACGGGGTTACCCGCGGTTGCAGGTGTCGGGACTCCGCTACGGTTTTCGCCAGGTGGGAGACCACGTGGAACTCGTTGACGTTACCGTGGGTGGCGAGCCGCTCCGGCAAGATGCCGTCTACAGAGTGGGCACCGCCGATTATGTGATCTCCATGTCCGGGCGCTACTTCGGTTTCCAGGTGCTCGACGTCGAGGATGTGGGGATCGGCCTGACCGACGCCATCGTCGCGGCGGTGCAGGAGGCCGGGACCATCGACGCGGTGGTCGACGGTCGGATCCAGGCGCCGGCCGAGGACTGAATTCGATAGGATTGTCCCCGCCCAGGTGCTAGAATTATCTCCGCGAAAAGGAGCGCCCCGGGGAACCGGGGCGTTCTCCCGAAGTATCATCTGGAATTACCAGCGACTGAAGTAATAGGGACAGACCCACCTCTGACCGCTCGGTCCGGATTATCCCGAACCCTGGAGGCAGTCATGCCACGCTCTGCACGATATCTACGAATGCTTGCTCTGACGGTCTGTCTGGTCTGGTCGTTTCTCGCCGTTTCGGCGGTGGCGGGCGAGTTGATCCTCGACGGCGATTTCGAGACCTCCACCAAGGGCAGTGATCTGCGCCGCGATGCCAAGGGTCAGGACTGGTACGAGAGCCGCAAGGACACCGGCGAGGGACGAGAGCTGCTCAAGCTCAGCACCAAAAAGGTCGGCGGCAACCAGACCCACAAGTCGATGATCAAGGCGCATCCGGAGCTGAACACCTATCTCACCCAGCGCTTCGCCGAGCCGCAGACGTTTTTTCTGACCGTCAGCTACGATATCTACATCAAGGAGATCCTGGCGGACGACAACCGCTCGGCGTTCTGCTTCGTCGGCGGGGTCAAGGACAAGAAGGGCGGGCCCACTTCCACCGGTAAGGAACGGTTCGTCTTTCTCGGCTTCGAGAACGCCGAGGAAGCAGGCAAGGTCAACCTGTTCGTGCGCGAGGGGGACAGCGACTGGGCCGGCCGGACCGTCGTGGC
>JBDRBC010000631.1:0-2463 GCA_043823125.1 bacterium
GGCATGAATCTCCAGGGTATGCAACACACCGCGGCAGGGAAGTCCCGGCGACACGGATGAATATATGGTGTCGGTCGCCGGCGGGCACCAGCGCGGCGGCAACCAAAGGAAGTTCCCGTCCAGCTTGATCCAGTCGATGCGGTCCAGCGGCGGGAAGCGGTCGGTGTTTTCGGTCAGGAGTGTACCCGGGTGCACTACCTCGGTCAGGATCTCCTCGCCGGCCAGCAAGCTGGCAATACTCAGGAACAGCGCCCGCGCCTCGGCCTGCTGGTGGGATGGGTCGAGGAGGCGATCCTCGGAATCGAAATCGGTCGGTAGCTCAAGCCCGACCTCCAGGGCGGGACAGGCGGTGTGACGCAGGAGGTAGGCGTAGGAGGGACCGATGTGGATGGGGCCGGTGGTGGTGCCTTCTTCGTTTGCAGCCGCGGCGATCGCTGCCGCCACCGTTTCGGTCGAGGTGCCGTAGATCGGTGCCGCCACTCGGGCGAACAGCTGCGCCCAGGTTCGGCCGGTGCGACTGTTGGGATAGTGTCCGGATTTGGCCAGGCATGCCGGGTCGTGATTACGCCGGATGGTAAGGAACAGGTCGGCGTCCACGTCGTTGGTCCGCAGCACCTTTTCTTCGGCCGGCAGCCAGCGTTCGTCGGTTCGGCTCAGTACCACGTTGGCGCCGGCGCCGCGCAGCAGACTGGCGGTCTTCTCGGCCACCCGCAGGTTGAGGTCGGCGCCCCGGGTGCCGAGGGGACCGATGCCGTCGTCCTCGCTGCCGCCGCCGGCCGGATCGAGCACGATGGTCGTGTCGATGAGTTCGGCGAGGACCGGTCGCCAGTGGAAGGTGTCGGGCGGCGCGGTACCGGGTTCGGACCAGGGGGGGAGGTGGTGTTCGTCGGCGAAGATGGGGTGGGCGCCGTCGGCTTCGAGCCAGAACGAGGTGCCATCCCTGATTTCAACCAACGGAGCAGTGGGATCGAATGTGAGCTTACCTCCCACCCTCCAAACTGTATTATCTGGTGTCATAATCTCAGGGGAACGTGGTCTCCAGGCACCGCCAGGGACCACCTGAGTGGGCCAGGTCTTCCGACAGCCTTGGAGCATGGTCCAGTGCCAGTGCGCGGGTAAACGCGACCGTCTCAGGTCGATTCGATGCAAGGAGATCTCATCTCCAATGGCGTGACGCAGTTGAGCGCCGACCGGAAAATCCTTGACCGGTATCAACAGCCACCCGCGTGTACCCGGGTACACTGGCAGGAGGATCCTGGATTCCCTGCGATCGTCGGCGTCGGTCAAACTCAGGTGAGGGTACTCCGACAACGGTGCCCCCAGGCTGCTCCAGGAAAACAGAGCGAGATCGCCCTCGGTATTTTCGTCGGCGGGGGCGCTGAACTGTGTGGTGAAGCCGTACCGCTCGTGACCGATCCAGACGGCGCCAACGGTTGGTGTGGATCTTCCAAGCAGATTGCGGCCGGAGAGAACAAGCTCGTGCTGTCCGTACAACCATTCCTGTGCCGGGTGCCAGGTGAGCAGTCGACCATCCGCTGAAACGGCGACATCGGCAGGTTGGTCGTCAACCGAGAAAAGGATGGAAGTTGGATCAAGACCGGGAGCGTCCGCGGATCCCGTTTCGAAATACCAGGAAATTGGTTGGTGCCCTGCTTCTCGCCCGACGATCGTATCCCCAAACTCACAAACAAACCTCGGCATCCCCCCCGCAAAGTACTCCAGCAACCCCAGAAAATACGCCGTCGCCTCGATCTCCAGACTCCGCGCCTGTGACAGCCTTCCCTCGATGACCGGATTGGAAATCATCGACGGCTCACCCAGCACCGCCGGCACCGGCGAGTTCCGCAGCACGAAAAAATTCCCGGCCATGATCTTGGCCGGCTCGATCTGCAGATTGCGCACCAGGTACTTGTGAATGGACCGCGCCAGGTCCAGGTCGGCGCCTTCCCGACCCATCGGGTAGTAGGTCTGGGTCTCGTTCATGTCACGGTCCAGCTCACTATTGCTGTTGTGGTGGATGGAGAGAAAGACGTCCGGCTGGATCGAATCGACCACGGCGATACGCGCGGCCAAGTCGAACGCCACGGAAGAGTCGGCGGGAGTGAGGAAGTCGTAGTCGGCGGTGCGGGTCAGGTGGACCTCAACGCCGGCCCACTCCAGCAGGCCGCGCAGGTAGAGGGTTACGCCGAGGTTGACCTCGGCTTCGCTCAATCCATTCAGCCCCACGGCGCCCCTGAAGAGGCCGCCGTGTCCGGCATCGACCACGATACGCCGGCCACGGAGTGGTGTGAAGTCGTAGTCGCCCACCACGTCGCGGAGTTGCAGATACCCGGGGATTTCCGTCACCGGCGGCCGGGCGGTTTTGCCGCAGGAGACCAGGCAGGCGGCTGCCAGCAAGAGACCACACATGGCTGCTGGGACCACTGTCCGATTTCCACGCCTAACTTCCATGTTCACCATCCT
>JBDRBC010000632.1:0-2684 GCA_043823125.1 bacterium
AGTTATCCAGGGAATGAGTTCCCGAAACGCGGCTACGTCGAAGCCCACGAGTATTCCCGCCGGTATCTGCGCAACAAGGCCTTCGAGGATACCACCGGCGCCAATCCACCCTGGCGGGAACTGGGCCCACACAACGTCGGCGGGCGCACCCTGGCCCTGGCCTTCAATCCGCAGAACCCTCGCACCATCTATGCCGGCTCGGCCAGCGGCGGGTTGTGGCGGTCGTATAGTGCAGGTGTCGGCGCCACCGCCTGGCACCAGGTGCCAACCGGTCATCCGGTGCTTGGCGTGGCCGCCATCGCCATCGCGCCCGACGATTCCAACGTCATGTACATCGGCACCGGCGAGGTCTACTCCCATACAAACACCCAGGGCGGCATCACCGTGCGCCTGACCCGCGGCAGCTTCGGCATCGGCCTGCTGAAGACCATCGACGGTGGTTTGACCTGGTTCAAGAGCCTGGACTGGTCCTACGATCAGGGAACCGGCATCCAGGTCGTGCGCCTCGATCCCATCAATCCGGACATCGTCTGGGTCGGCGCCACCGCCGGCATCTACAAGTCCACCGACGCGGGCGGCTCCTGGAGTCGCAAGAGCAGCGTGGCCATGTGCACCGATCTGGTGATCCACACCGAGAATCCCGACATCATGGTCGCCGCCCACGGCAGCCTGAGCAAACCGGACTCGGGCGTCGGCCTCTACCGCAGCGCCGACGGCGGCGAGAGCTGGCACAAGATCGTCGCGCACACGGCGATCCCGAGCAGTTACAACGGCAAGGCGTTGCTCTCCATCTGCCGAGCCGATCCCGATGTCATCATGGCGAGCATCGGCAACGGCACCGAGGTCCCGGACGGCACTGTCGACAATAACGCCACCTGGCTGGTGCGCAGTGAAGACGCCGGCCTCACCTGGTCTCTCGTTTCGGAAGAGGACTACTCGCGGTGGCAGGGCTGGTTCTCCCACGATGTCGCCATCCACCCCCTGCACCCCGACACGGTGATCACTTCGGGGATCGACATCTACCGTTCCTTGACGGGCGGGGTGAACCTGGAACGCCGGTCGTTCTCGGGACGCGCGCAGGGCAGGCAGGTCCAGCCGGGCGAGCAGGAAGCATCTCCCGACTTTTCCCACGCCGACCATCACGACATCGTGTTCCACCCCACCGATCACGACACAGTCTACTTCGCCAGCGACGGCGGCGTCTATCGCTCCCTGAACTGCGGCGAGACCTTCGAGAGCTGCAACGGCGGCTATCAGACGACGCAGTTCTACGCCGGCTTCTCCAGCTCGCAACAGGACTCCAACCACGCCCTGGGCGGCCTGCAGGACAACGGCACGGTGATGTACGACGGGACCGACGCCTGGCTCCGCATCAGCGGCGGCGACGGCAGCTGGACCGCCATCGACCCCCGCGACGACGACACCATATACGCGTCTTACCAGAACCTGGTGATCCGGAAATCCCTGGATCGGGGCGAGAACTGGGTAAACATCACCCCGCCGGACGTACCCGGCACCATCGGTTTCATCGCCCCGTACGTCCTGGGCGGCGCCCAGCAACCGGACGTGATCTACGCCGCCTCCAGTCACATCCTCAAATCCGAGGACGGCGGCTCGAGCTGGGATATCGTCAACTTCAACCTGCAATTCGACGGCAACCCCGCCGTGGCCCTCGCCGTGTCGCCCGCCGATCCGGATGTGGTGGCCGCCACCACCGCCCCCGTCTTCGGCCCCGCCGGCGTGTTCATCTCCACCAACGCCGGCTCGCGGTTCAGCGAAATCACCGGGGACCTGCCCGACCGCTACCCGGTGGGCCTCGCCTTCGATCCGCTGGACAGCCACACCCTGTACGTGACCTTCTCCGGCTTCGGCACCTCCCACCTGTTCCGCACCACCGACAGCGGCGAGACCTGGGAAGACCTGGGCCAGGAACTGCCGGACATCCCCACCAACGCGGTCATCGTGGACCCGGACTTCACCGACCAGATCTACGTCGGCACCGACTTCGGGGTCTACGTCTCCACCAACAACGGCGTCACCTGGAACGAGTTCTTCGCCGGCATGCCCGAAGCCGCCGTCTGCATGGACCTGACCATCAGCCCGGTGAACCGGATGCTGCGGGTCTCGACGTACGGGAATGGCGTGTACGAACGGCCGCTGCTGCCGGAGATCGAGGACGAGGATCCGGATCCGGACACGCCGCCGGGACCGAACGTGGTTGTGTTGAGTCAGAACGAGCCCAATCCGTTCAATCCGGGCACGGATTTCGTGTACACCTTGGGGAGCGACGGGCATGTAAAGATGGAGGTTTTCACGGTTCGTGGCGAGCGGGTGGCGACGGTGATCGATGGCTTCGAACTTGCCGGCGTCGATAAACGGAAATCCTGGGACGGCACCACCGATTCCGGCCGGCGGCTGCCGGGCGGGGTGTATCTGTACCGTTTGGAGGCCTTGGGTAAGTCCGAAGTACGGAAGATGGTCATAGTACGATATGGCCGCGGGTGAATAGATATTCGAATATTACTCATGGCAGGGGGAGATTGCCGTGAAGCGATTATGCTGGGTGATTATGCTCGCTCTATTGATTCCGAGTTCGGCGGCGGCGGAGTGGCCGGCCGGGGAGAACTTGTTGGGGTTGTACAGTGCTGATGATGGGACGGGGTACAATAATGTCGACATATGGG
>JBDRBC010000633.1:0-2876 GCA_043823125.1 bacterium
CCCGCCACGCTGTGGACAAGTAGCGAGGGATATTGCACCTCTATCCCGCAGGGCAGATTGAGCTGCCGTTGACGAGTGGCTGGGGGCCCCGTCGGCCGCCCGATAACTGTAACCTCTGGCACCGCGCTCAGCATCCTGGCCAGTTCGGTGCCCGTACTCACGGTCTGGGGCCCGATGAGGCAGAGGATGGATTCCGGGGTGACGCTCTTGCTGTCGGAATCCTGCCATACGAATCCTGGCGGCCCTGGCCGATCGCCATCCGCTTGTCGAGAAACAACTTCGAGTTCACCGGAAATCAGCGAGGTGACGAAGTCTTGCGCCCAGGTCAGTTCCGCCTCCATGTCCCTCACTTGGCCCGAATCGTGTAGAAACAGGCGCAGATCGATGATCAGGCCCTTCGCCGATCGGCACTCCGTCAATAACTCTTCCTGGCTGATGTCCCGCTGATATGGCCAGGTGTCGTTGATCTGGACGTATCCGACTGTTTCTTCCAGCCAACCGATGGTGAATCCGCTGTATCGCCGAAATCGATCGAGCCGGTTTTCCAGTTCGGCGTAGTCGATTCCGGAGGGAATGAAACGCTCCCGGGAGGGAGATTCGTGAGTGGGCCAGACACCGATCATATCAGAATCTCTGGTCACGAGGGCAATCTCGGAATCGGCGAAGTTCCTTAACATCTCGTGGATCATGTTCATGAACGCCTCGCGGTTCACGGCGCGAGCGGCAATGGGTCTGTAGTGAGCCGTCAAGGAATCCCAGTCCACGATTCCCGATCGCACACCGGGATAAAATTCCGTCATCTCCGCCACCAGGAGATCGAAGTTATCGACGAACGTGGGATCCACCTCCTGCAATTCCACCCGTTTGATCTCGAGCCTGCCGCTCTGGGCGAGACAGGAAAACGTCACGCGGCCGGAAGTGGTGCGCTCGTGGGCGGGGAGTGTCAGTTCGTACCACGAAAATTGATCCGATCGGATGGGCACTCGCTGCCAGACCGATCCCACCGCGAGCTGGAAATCCCAGCCCACCGGCAGACCGTCGCTGACCAGATCGGTCGCGCGCGCCCGCACTCGCATGCGGTAATGGCGCCCGGGATCCGTGGGGAATACCTGGGCGATGACGACGCGCTGCCGGGGATCGCCGGTGAAGCGCAGAACGATACCGCCGCCCTCGAGCGGCTCCACCAGGGTGGCGAGATCGGTGTGCCCGCCCAGCTGGCCACCCCAGTGCGGTTCCCGCACCGGATTCCCCCACCCCTCGGGGACGCCGTCCCGCCAGCGGCTGAAATCACCATTAAGGAACGGAATCCGAATCTGCAGCGAATCCGGGATCGTGGTCGGGATCGCCACCGGTGGCGTTTCGAGCGGAATCAGATCCGCCGCCACCGGCAGGTCGCCAGACCAGTAGCACAGGCTGCTGGGAGCGGATCGCTGGTTCCCGTCACGAGTGGTTGAACTCCCGCTCGTCCAGTATCCGAGCAGTCCACACCACAGGGTCTGCCCGGTGGAGGCCAGCCAGCGAACGGATGCCTCGTCCACCAGATTGCCTACGGGGCGCCAGGTCGCTCCGTCCCAGAACGCGACATTCTCGACCAAGTGACCGTCGTTGGAATCGAATTTCCCCCCGGCCACCAGGAAACCTCGGTGCCAGGCCAACGCGTTGATCTGCGCGGAGGATTGCGAATCGCCCAGAAGCTGTTCGCCCACCGAGTGCCAATCGTTGCCGTCGTGGACGATCACGCTGGGATAATCCATCGGGATGCGCCTGACGCCAAAACCCACATAGAGGTTTTCATCGTGCGACAGCAGTGTGCCGATGAAGCCCTCCTCGCCCTCGCGCAGGACCGTCCAGCCGGAGCCATCCCAGCGTTGAATGATGTGAGCGGTGACCTGCTCACGCAGATACTGCTCGTTCAGGCGGGAGAACTGACGGCTCGAGGCCACGACGAGTTCGCCCCCATGTATGGTCATCTTCGACACGTAATCCCAGCCGAGGATTACGCCCAGCGGTTCCAGTTCCCCGTCGACGAGGAGCAGGACGTTCTCGCACAGTTCAGCCCCCGGTTTCCGGAAGGCGCCCGCGAGGACCAGCCGGCCAGCGTAGCTGAGCACGGCATCGATCCTGACCGTGGCGTACGACCACAACAATTCGAGTTCGCGCCACCCTTGTTCACGAACCAGCAACCCTGTCCGTCCCGGCCTTTCCACCTCGATGCGAACGACAGCGAGTAGTTGATCGTCGTGAACGACGAGTTTACCGATACCCGCCACCTCGGTCGGCAGGTGAGTGAACGGATCCTGGCACGGCAACCACTGGCCGAACACGCGGTGGGCCACCGCCCTGAGAACCGGTACGTTGGATTCCTCGCCGATCTTGTCGCCGACAAAGAGGGTGTCACGAAAAACGACGCCCCCGTGCACTGGCTGGGAAACGACGAGGTCGGTTTGCCAGCCACCGGCGGCGGCTTTCGCCGATGAAAGTGCCAGATTGAACAGCGCCAGTCCCACAAGAACCAAGCAGGCCTGCCACGAGCGGGGAATCCGAGCACACGGTTCCCACCTGGCCCGAGGCCGCGCTTCACTGGAGGCTACATCAATCATCTTGATCACCAGACAGGAGTAAGTTCAATTCATGCGGGCGACAGATATCCTGACTGAAAATAGTCGATTCCCGCCGGTAAGACAATTCCGGTCCTTGACGGTGCAACCGGGTCGGGGGCTTGTTACCGACTCGTACTCGCCTACCTGTTCAGCAGTATGAGGATTGTTGTCAAAGTGTACACGTGTACAAAACTGGCGGATGGTATGAAGGAAGATCAAAGCAGATATCTCAACTCAGCAATCCGACCCAGCAGTCTCCAAGACACTGTCCAGCTT
>JBDRBC010000634.1:0-3980 GCA_043823125.1 bacterium
GTCCACTTCACCGATGATAGCGGGAGCCGCCGGCAGGCTGATGTCGATGACCTTCAACCCGTAATGCCAGTCCGCCAGATAGAGCAGATTCCCGACGCTCACCACATTCCGTGCATACCCTTCCGTCGCCACCGATCCCACGGCCACCGGCGCCAGCGGATTGGAGATATCGATCACCCGGAGACCCGCATCGTCATCGGCCACGTAAGCGTACCCCGCGCTCACGGTGAGACCGTACGCGCAATCCGGGGTATCGACGGCGCCCACGGCGGGAGGGCCAGCCGGATTGGTGACGTCGATCACCTGGATACCGGCGAAACCGTCCGCCACGTAGGCGTGGGCTCCCACCACACAGACCGCCTGGGCGTGACTCATGGTGCTCACGGAACCAACGATGACGGGATCGGTGGGATCGGCGATGTTGATCACTTGCAGCCCGGCATAGTCGTCCGCCACATAAGCGTGGGTTCCGACCACCACCACGGCGAGAGCGTCCTCGGGCGTATCCACGGCGCCAGCCAGCACTGGAACGGCGAGATTGGTGATGTCGATGACCTGGAGCCCGGAGTAGCGGTCGGCCACCAGGGCGTGGTTTCCGGAAAGGGCGACGCCACTGGCGTACCCCGGGGTATCCAGAGAGCCCACCAGGTCCGGCAGCGACGGATCCGCCACGCTGATTACCTGCAGCCCCGCGTCGTCGTCAGCCACGAAAGCGAAACTGCCGGAGACCGTCACGCCGAGGGCGAACCCGGGCGTGTCGTAGGCCCCGACCCGAACTGGCGTTGTCGGATCGGAAATGTCGATGATCTGCAAGCCCGCGTTCTCATCCGCGAGGTAGGCGTACCCGCCCGAGACCGCCACGCCGTAGGTGTTGCCCGGCGAATCCCAGCTTCCCACCAGGAGCGGCGTCGCCGGACTGGAAACATCCATGATCTGCAGACCCGCATCGGCATCCGCCACGTAGACATAATCGCCGGCAACCGCCACGGCCACGGCGTACCCCGGCGTATCGGCAGATCCCAGGCCGTACGGTGCGGTGGGATCGGATATGTCGATCACCTGCAAGCCGGCCCAGCCATCCGCGCCGTAGGCGACGGTTCCGGCCACCACCACTCCCTGCACCCAGTCCTCGGTGGGCGCGCTGCCCACCAGGTGCGCATAATCACTGTATTCGATGCAGCCCTGCGTCCAGCCGGGAACGGCCGATCCCAGGATCAAACTGCCCAGTACCCAGCCCACCACGAGACCCGAACCACGGTATCGCTCCATGCCGTCAATCCTTCCAGCGCCGGACATGACCGTCCCGACAGAATGTCACGCAGGGGAATCGTGAGAGATCCAGACCTATACTTTATCAAGTTTTACGGGATTTTACCACCAGGATGTGGCGAAAACCAGAGGGTATCGTGACTCGAGCGCTGCTTACAACGTCAGATCTTGCGACCGAACAGCTTGACGATCTTGTGGCGAACCGTGTCGCCGAGGGTCCGGCCTGGCCGGCCTGCGGCCGAGCGGCCGGGTGACCGGGGGCAGGCATCGAGGGCCAGCTTGTACTCGTTCCGGTGGGGCGCCAGACGAACCGCCTGCCGGTAGTAGCGGTGGGCCCGATCGCTTCGATTGCCCAGTTCATTGATCTTGCCCAGGATGAAGTAGTTTTCGGGATTGTCCGGTTGCAGATGCATGGCGCGCCGGGCCAGTTTCTCGGCCGAGACGAACCGGCTCGACCCCTCCGCCAGGCAGAGCGCCAGCTCGAGCAGGCACGGCGGAAAATCGGGGTCCAGGACCAAGGCCTTGCACAGCAGGCCCTCGGCGAATTCGTAGTCGTGCTCCCAGCGACACTGGGTTGCCATACGTAATAGCTCGTTCACCTTGCGCTGTTCGGAATGAGACAGCGGTTCCGGGTTCGTCTGGACAGCGTACTCGGGCATGAAAGGACAACTTTGCGAAGCCTGCCGACCCACGAGACATGAAGAATGCCACGGAGGCGTTGCAGAGTGAGACATCAGTTTTTCCTGGCTGTTACCGGTGGTTTCCCTGCCTTTCCTCTGGTTGAAGTATCGATCCGCAGGGGGAAGACGGGGCAAGGATCGTACCTGTCCCCCACTTACCGACCCGACCTTTCCAGCGACGCGATATCCCGGCCGCGCCACCGGAGACACCGCGTAACCCGGGCCGCAAGACTCCGTATTACCCGCCAATCCCTCTCCTTGAATCCGTCAGCGCCGGGTTCCGCCCACCGGTCGGACCAGGCCTGTTTTTCCCCCGCTACAAGACTGGTTTCCGCCCATGTTTTCGGATATACTTGTCTCGCTTCTGCAACCTCTCGGATCAAGCACCTCCGGGAGACTCGCGTGATTCCAAGATCTCAGGGGGAGACACACCATGAGGACGTTCGGAACGAATCTTACCTCGATTCTATTCCTGATTGCCGGGTTGACTGCAGCCGTCGCCTGCGCCGATCCAGGCGACGCCACCAACGTCACACTCGAGGGCCGCTGGGGTAACAGTCCCGCTTATGCCGTCCACGTTGTGGGCAACCTCGTGTATATCGGCGACGGCGGCGCCCTGGAAATATGGGATTACACCGAGAGCGACGATCCCAGATTTCGGAGCAAGCTCAACACCCTGTCGGCCATCTTCGACATCGAGGTCGTGGGCAATTACGCCTATCTGGCCAATTACCAGGCTGGGCTGCTGGTCGTGGACGTGAGTGACATCTACCGACCAACCGAAGTGGCCAGGTTACAGACCGACGGCGACGTCTACCGCGTCACCGTCGACGGCAACTACTGCTACGTGTGCGATTTCGACTACGGACTCCGGATCGTCGACATCAGCAGTCCGTCCAGTCCCGGCGAGGTCGGCAGCTATCTGATCGACTGCACGCCCACCGATGTGGCGCTGGCCGGCGGATTCGCCTACGTGGCGAACATGGACAACTCCGGTCTGCTGATTCTGGATGTGAGCACGCCGTCGGCCCCCACTGCCCGGGGCAGCTATGACGGCAACGATCCCCCGTGGGCCATCGACCTGGTGGGCAGCAGCGCTTACCTGGTGGGCGACTACGGCGGCTTTGCGGTGGTGGACGTGACCGATCCCGACTCTCCCGCCGAGACCGCCTTCGCCTGGATGAACGACGTGGGGTACGACATAACGGTGCAGGGTGATCACGCCTTGGTGGCCAACGACTGGGAGGGCCTCGGCATTTACGACCTGTCGAGCTTGCCCGCCATCTCCCGGGTCGGTTACCACGACACCGCCGCCAAGGCCTGGCGGCTCGATCTCGAGGGTGACATCGCCTACATCGCCGACCAGGCGGGCGGCGTGTATGCCTTCGACGTGGCCAGCGCTCCGACCATCACCGAACTTCACCACTACCGGACACCGGGACTGCTGCAGTGCGTCGACTATCAGGACGGTTTCGCCTATCTGAGTGACGAGTCCAACGGCCTCTGGGTCGTCGACTGCCGCCCTCCCTTGTACGCCCGAACCGTCGGCTTCTGCGAATTGCCGGGATCGCCTTACCACCTGGATGTGGATGGCAACTACGCCTATGTGGCCGCCTACTCGGGACACCTGCAGATCGTCGACATCAGCGATCCCTCCGCGCCGTTCCAGGCCGGCTATTTCGAGACCCCGACCTATCCCCTCGGCACCGGCGCCGTCTCGGTGGTGGTGCAGGGCGATTACGCCTACCTGGTGGACCGGTACTGGGGCCTGTACATCCTCGATGTAACGGACCCCACAGCACCGGTGGAAGTCGGAAACTGGGGCATGATCTCCAATCCGCTGGATGTCGACGTGCAGGGCGATTTCGTCTACGCGGTGGACCAGACAGCCGGCTTTCGCGTGTTCGACGTGAGCACTCCATCGACGCCGCTTCAGCGAGACTTCTATTCTCTCGAAGGCTATTCCTGGGCGGTGACGCACAAGGATAATTACGCCTTCGTCAGCCGGGGCTGGCGAGGCCTGACCATCCT
>JBDRBC010000635.1:0-8431 GCA_043823125.1 bacterium
GATTCGTTGCGGTACCAGCCGAGCCGGATCCGCAGGGAATACGCCCGCCCCAGATCCCGGCTGAGATCCACGAGGGTGTGGCTGTTCTCCTCGTTCTCCGTGTCGGGACGGACCTGTAGCAGCGGCTCGAGATCTTCGGTGTACTCCTTGTAGAGGGCGGTCCAGTACAGGCGGAGGGTCAGGTCCCACGGCAACGTCTTGACCAGCAGGACCCGGGTCTTCCAGAGGTTGTAGGCGTAACCGTACGCGTTGGATCGATTCGTGGCGTACGAGACGTCGCACTGCAGCAAAGCCCAGCCGTAGAACTCCAGGGCGGCCATGGCCTCGCGGCGATTGTCGGTCTGCTTTTCCGCCAGGGTGAGCCACGGATACTCTTCGGGAAGCAGCGGTTCGTAGGCCACGGCGGCCCGGTTGAACTCACTCTCGCCCAGGGTGAACTGGAGCTTACCGAGCAGCTGCTCGGAGAAGGTCTGCTCCAGGGCGAGGCCGATGCCGATCTGCTGGAAATCGAAGTACACACCCTGGTCGTGGTCGAGCCAGGAGAAGATCCCGAACAGCCGGGTCCGGAAACGATCCGAGGCGGCCAGGGTCAGGTGGGGCAGCGCCCGGTACACCGAGAAACCGCGCGTGGCCTGGAAGTATAGCTTCTCTCGCCCATGACAGGTCACGCCGGCCGTGAACCGCGAGCCGAGGCGACCGTCCAGCCGCGCCCGCAGACTGTTCACCAGCCGGCTCTCCTCTGAATACCGGCTGTAGATTTCCAGTCCGCCGTTGTAATCCAGAGCGATGTACAGGCCCGTCGACGGGTGGCAACTGCCGGCGAAGGTGGCGTGCAGACGACCGGCCAGGTCGTTCCTGGTAGCGGAGACCGTCTCGAACACGTTGCTGTCGTGGATGAGGGAAAAGTCGAGCCGTTCCTGCCAGCGGCAGTCGCCGGCGTGCGCCGTGGGGACCAGCGCTGTACTCAGCAGTATCGGCAGTAATCCGGATAGAGATCCGAATGGAAATCCGGACCGAAATCCGGACAGAAACCGGGACGGGCCGAAACCTGCCCACCGTCTCCCGTTCGCCGCCTTCACGTTACCGTCACTCCGCTTTTTCGGTTGCCTGTTGGTGGAACCATGCCGCTCTTTCCTGCAGGCTGTCCGCCCGGGAACGCATCCAGTCCCGGTGATTGCCGAGCCGGTCGATCCATTCCTGGATCGTCGCCGGGGAACGGGGTGTCGGGTCGTTCATGGCCTCGGCGATCTCGAGAGAATAGGCGGCCCCGATCCCGTCACTGGGCTGGGGCGCGAAAATGGCGGCCGGATCCTCGGGACCGGTGACCTCGCCGCCGTCGACGTATCGCCCCTCGTCCTGCACCGACTCGCGCGCCATCAGCTCCTCCCGCTCGTCGAACAGATCCAGCTCGCTGGCCAGCTCCTGGACCTTCTCACGCACCCGCTTCTCCTCGCCGAGAGCCTGGATCCGTTCTTCCACCGTCGCCACCTCCTGGCCGATGGCATCCGCCTGGTCGGAGAGGATGTCCGCCTTCATCCGCAGCTGGCGGGGGGTATCGGTCGGATCGTCGGCGATGGGATAACCGACGGTCTGGTCCAGGAACCGCGGCCGCTGCCGCGCCTCCCACGCTTCTTTCCGGGCGATGAGGGTCCGCAACTGCGTGGTCAGCGCCTCGGCTCGGGAGGCCGCCGCCGTCTCGACCTCCGTCAGGGTCTGGTCGATGGCGAGCTGGAGGGCGCGGAGTAAATCAGCGAGCAGATTTTCGTGCCGGGTGGTACGTGCCTGGATGGCGGCGTCCACGTCCGCCAGCTGCTCTTGCAGTCCCTGGGAATCCCGCAGCATCCGCGCCAGCTCCGTGTGTTCGGACTGGCTCAGTGCGTCCCGTCGTCGCAGGGTCACGATGAGCTGGGCCAGCTCGTCCGCCTGCCGGAGCAGGTCCTGGCGGCTGGCGGTGAGGCTGTCGACCTGCTGGGTGATGTTCTGCAGGGTCGCCTCGCTGGCGGCGAGGTCCAGCGGAGGCGCCTCGGTGGCCATAACGGGGCCGCCGACCACGGTCAGCAATCCCGCCAATCCCCAGAGCAGGGTCTTGAATCGGCTCACAACGAACTCTCCCGGTCGTCGAGAAGCTGGTACTTCTCGAGCTTGTAGTAGAGGGTTGTCTCCTTGATGCCGAGGAAACGGGCCGCCTTGGCCTTGACGCCGCCCGCCGCCCGCATCGCCTCCTGGATGCGCTGCCGTTCGAAGGCGGCCACGGCCTCGTTCAGGCCGAGGGCCCCTTCACCGTTGTGACCGCCTGCCGACTCGTCGAGCATGAACGCCAGGTTGTCCGTGTCGATCTCGGGGCCGTCGGCCAGGACCACGGCGCGCTCCAGCACGTTTTCCAGCTCCCGGACGTTGCCGGGCCAGCGGTAGGCCTGCAGCCGCTCCACGGCGTTGCGACTCAGCACGAGATCCGGCTTCCGCAAATCCCGTTCCAGCCGGCCGAGGAAATGGGTGGCCAGCAGCGGGATGTCCTCGCTCCGCTCCCGCAACGGCGGCACCCGGATGGGCAGGATGTGCAGGCGGTAGTACAGGTCCTCGCGGAACCGTCCCTGCTCGATCTCCGCCAGCAGATCCCGGGTGGTGGCGGCCAGCAGACGCACGTCCACCCGCACGGTCTGTTCCCCGCCTACGCGTTCGAATTCCCGTTCCTGCAGCACCCGCAGCAGCTTGACCTGGGTGGTCAGAGGGATCTCCCCGATCTCGTCGAGGAACAGCGTCCCATGGTCGGCCAGCTCGAACCGGCCCTTCTTGCGGCGGATGGCGCTGGTGAAGGCGCCCTTCTCGTGGCCGAACAGCTCGCTCTCGAGCACGCCTTCGGCCAGGGCGCCGCAGTTGACCTTGATGAACGGCCGGCCGAGACGCCGGCTGTGCTGGTGGATGGCCCGGGCGATGAGTTCCTTGCCGGTGCCGCTCTCGCCGTAGATGATGACGGAGGTGTCGCCGGGCGCCACCTTGCCGATGGTTTCGAACAGCTCGCGCATGGCCGGGGCGTCGCCGATGATCTCACCGAAGTTGAACCGGGTGTCCACCTGCTCCTGCAGGTAGCGGTTCTCGTCCTGCAGCCGGTGGACGGCCTGGCGCTCCCGGATCATCTGACCCACCCGCTCCACCTTGAGCTGCAACTCGTCGCGGGAGAACGGTTTCTGGATGAAGTCCCAGGCGCCCGCCTTCATGGCCGCCACGGCCAGCTCCACCGTGCCGTGGGCGGTGATGACGATGATTTCCGGTCCGTTTTCGTTTTCCTTGATCCGCTGCAACAGTTCGAGGCCGTCCATGCTGGCCATCTTGTAATCGGTGATGACCAGGTCGGCGGGTCGCTCCGTCAGGCTGACGAGGGCCCGGGCGCCGGAGGTCGCCTCACGCACCGCGTATCCCGCCTTCTGGAGCACCTGCACCATGCCTTCGCGCATGGATTCGTTGTCCTCCACCACCAGGATCCGGAGTGTCTGAGTGGGGTCAGCCACGGTGTGGCACTTTCGTTTCCTCCCGTATTCCTCTTGTCGGACCTTACCGGACCATTCTACCGCGAATTCAGCTCAGGCGGCCCGGAAAACTCGCGGTGGCCGCCGGCAAGGTCACATCAAATACCGTGCCGTCCTTGCCGGTGCGGACGAGTCGGATGCTCCCGCCGTTGGTTTCCACGAGACTCTTGACCATGGCGAGCCCCAGGCCGGTGCCGGACTGCCGGGTGGTGAAGAACGGCTCGAAGATCCGTTCCTGCGCCTCGGGCGGGATGCCGTCGCCCGCATCCGTCACGGTCACCGTGCAGGTCGTCCCCGACCGTGAACTGGTGAAGGTGATGTCGCCACCCTCCGGCTGGGCCTGGATGGCGTTCCGCAACAGGTTGAGCAGGATCTGCTTCAGATGCTGGGGATCGGCCAGGACCACCGGTGCGGGTGAGGGCAGATCGACGATCACCTTGATGCCGTGGGCCATGAGCTGATCTTCCACCAGTGAGATGCATTCGCCGATGATATTCCCCAGACCACACGATTCCACGGTCGGTGTCTTGGGGCGGGCATACTCCAGGAAGCTCTCCACGAGGTTTTTGAGCTGGCCCACTTCCCGGCCGATGCGAGCCACCCGCTGTTCCGCTTCCGCGTTGCCGGCCACGTCGTCACCGAGCAGGCCGACGAACAGCTCGATCCCGCCCAGGGGATTGCGGATCTCGTGGGCCACTCCGGCGAGCATGGCCTTCAGCTCGCGTTCTCGCGCCAGCACGCCCTCGCGCATCTCTTCCATGGTGGTGGCCAGGGCGCCGATCTCGTCACTGGTCCGGGTGACGATAGGTGCGCGGTAATCACCACTGGCGATCTTTCGTGAGGCGTTCACCAGAGCGTGTACGGGCCGGGTGATGGTGCGGGCCAGTAGCCAGCCCAGCAGGATCGCGGCCAGTACCCCGAACAGTCCGATGACATACAGCCGGGTCCGCAGCTCGCCGATGGCGTCGAGGAACGTGACGCCCCCTTCCACCCCGACCCCGCCCACCGCGTCACCGCCGGCCAGCAGCGGCGCGAACCCCGTCATGGCCGGCTGGTCCTCCCGGTCCTGGAACAGGATGGTGCTGGCGGCCGACCCGGCGCCGATGGCGTCCATCTCCTGCTGATAGAAGCGGAGCTGGTGATACGGTTCGCCCGCGGGAACCACGTCGGTATCCAGCAAACTCCGGCCGTCCAGGTCGAACAGGTAGATCCGCTTGAGTTCCGCTTCGGTTTTCATGCGCAGCAGGGTCTCGCGCATACGCTCGGTGGCCCGGGGGCCGAGGCCGCGCTGCAGATACGCCACCTCTTCCTCGCCGTACTGCACCGCCACGGCGCTGGCCACGGCGGTCAGCTTGTGACCCAGCTCGGCTTCCAGGCTCTGGCGCAGCGACCATTGCAGGGTCCAGCCGCTGAGCAGGAGTACGACCGTGGCGAACAGGACGAACAGCAGGATGATACGGTGCTGTATGCGGTGGAAGCGCATCGGTTACCCGTGGTTCGAGGATGTGATAAGCGTACTAGTGTTCTTCTAGCTTCCGGGCTTTCCGTAAACCTGCTGCGGGCAAAGCGTCTCCGGGAAACGGTCCAGCAGATTTCGGCGCACGAGGTAACACAGGTGGCAATCGCTGACGTACTGCTCGCCATCGGGCGGTCCATACTGCTCGGCCAGGGCCGCCGGTCCGCCGGCGAGCAGCGGGCCGACGATGGGATGCGCCCCGGGGTCGTACTCCGCAAAAATCCGGGCCAGCGGTTTCTGCCAGATGTTGCCGATGGACAGTCCCTGGCAGACGAAAACGTTGCCGAACGGATCCAGATGAATCCGTGAGGGACTGGCCAGCTCCTCGCCGCCGCACTCGGTGAAGCAGCGGTACGATCGGCGCGGCAGATCGGCCACGAGTTTTTCCACGGCGCGCCCCTTCAGCAGGACGTCGCCGCCGATGACCGGATCACCCCTGTTCTGCCCCGATCCCTTCTGCGCCGTGGGTCCCTCGATGCAGATGCTGTCGACGTTCAGGCCCAGTCGCTGCGCGGCTGCTTGGGCAATACTCGGTGGGCTCTCGGCCGAATCCTCGCCGTGGAACTCGTCCGCGGACACGGAAAGGGAATCCAGGCCGGCTTGCTGCAACGGGGCCAACCACAACTCGGCGTCACGCACCGCGGTGGCCCAGTAACAGTTGGTCACCAGGCGGCACGACAGGCCGCGTTTTTTGCCCCGCCGCACCGCGGCCACCAGCAAAGGGTGATACAGGAACGGCTCGCCGCCTTCGAAGAAGAGTGTCTCGACCCCCGCCTCGATACCCTGTTCGATGGCCGCCTCCACCTGGTCGAGGGTGAAGGTGCCCTCGGCCGCGGGTCCACAGTACAGGAAGCAGTGGTCGCACTCGTACAGGCAGGTGTAGGTCAGCAAGAAGTGTAATCCGTTCAGCATGATGGGGTGATGGTACCGTGTGAGCAGGTTGCTGACCACATTTTCTCGACGCTTTTTCCTCTATTGGGCCGGGAGATAGTGATTGACAGATTTGAATACGATAACTTAGTGTCCAGGCATCGATTACCTGAATTTCCCCACGGCCCTGGAATAACGATTCAAGGCAGGGCCTTACATACGGTACCAACCAGGAGGGAATCATGGCGAAGCTGGAGAACAAGAATATCAATCCCATTCTCGCTGCCATCGCGAACTTCTGTTGCCTGGGCGGCCTCGGATACATACTCATCGGGCAGACCAAGAAGGCGATCATCTTTATCATTACGGCTCTCATCGTCAGCATCGTCGCCAGTTTTGGATACACGGTGTTTATCTTACCGGGGCTCGCCCTTGGTCTCGTGTACTTCCTGCTCGTGGTGTTCACGGCACTGGATATTCACGCCCTGGCCACGGCCATCGCCAAGGGCGAACAGGTGGACGAACACGAGTACCGCTTCGAGATCCTCTTTAGGCTCGTCAAGCCGGTTCATGCCGAGGCGGTGTTCAACGCCGGTGGCAGTATGCCGAGTGCCGCGGCCGAGGTGAAGGTCGAGGAGCCGGCGGCCCCCGAACCCGAATCTGCGCCAGAGACCGAGCCCACACCCGAACCCGAGCAGGAGCCGGAAGGGGAGGACGACAAGAAAGAGTAACCCATGCTTTTTCTGCGCCGAGGGTACCGCCGGAACGGCAACGATGACCTCGTGTTGTTCCTGCTGCTCGCCGTCGGCGTTTTGTTGTTCCTGAGCCCGTGGCTGGCGCACTGGATCGACTTGCCGTCGCTCTGCCTGTTCAAGCAGACCGTGGGCCTGAGCTGCCCCGGATGCGGCCTGTCCCGCGCCGGGGCTCACCTCGCCACCTGGGATCCGCCGGGCGCCTTCCGGCTGAATCCGCTGATCCTTTTCATCGCGCCGTACTGTGCCTACCGGCTGGTTGCGATCCTGGTGGGGATCGTCACGAGCCGGATCCTGGTGCAGGACTGGCCGCTGCCGTTCTTGCGTCTGTATCAGTGGTCGTTCATCGCGGTCTGGTTCGTTCTGGCTGCCGTGCGCGTGACGGCCTGGCTCTTCCCGGGGGTTGCCGCGGAACTGCACCTGCCGTTCTGTGAGGCTTGATTATTGACGCCGGGAGAGCGTATCCGCAGGATCAATTGGAAATCTCGATGATGGTGACGGCCACCGGGATGGCCACCGAGAGCAGGAACTCCGTCAGAACCCGCACATCGAACGGATAATCCTTGATGTCGAACAGCCGGTTGTACTCCAGGAAGTAGTGGATGGCGACCTCGGAGGCCAGCTTGGGGTCGAACTCGTCCCGCTGACGGAGTTGCTGGACGAGATCGTTCATCTTCAGCCGGGAAGCGGCGATGGCGGCCATCTTCTCCCGGTCCACGAAGTTCTTGATCACCATCACCGGGACGATGAAGCCGGCGATCATCACGGACAGGTAGATCACCGTGACCCCGCTGATGCCGATGGTCAGAAATCCGCCGTCGCCCAGTCGATCGAGCATGTTGAACACCTGCGGGAAAACCAGCGCGCCCGAGGAGAAGGCGAAGGCGATCTTCACGGCGAAACTCCCCACATCCACCATGCCGCCGAACCGGTCGGGGTGCAGGCCGTTGAACCGGATACCTTCCTGGCAGAGCCGCGATATCATGGTCACCACCACGAAGATGCCGTTGAAACCGACGCCGGCCAGCAACATGAAGATCCCAAAGGAAACCCAGCACCAGATCCGGATGGAAAGCGGCGCCGCCGCGAAATCCGACAGGTAGAGCAGGCCGGTCACCGCCACGGTCCACGGAATCCCGAACAGCAAGAAACGCGGCGACTGCAAGCGCCGGAGTTCCGCCAGCTCCAGCCGGCGACAGGTCGACTCGTTGTGGAAGATTTCGGCATGTTCCGCGAAGAACCGGTGGATCAGCAGAAAAACCCACTGGATGAGGAACGGGGCAGCCCCAGCCAGACCAGCATGGTGGTGATGCCGCGGGTGAAGATGACGAAACCCTCGCGGTACTGCAGGTAGAAGCCGGAGAGCACGACGGGCAGGAAGAACAGTACAAACGAGGCAATCATCCGGGAGCGCAGCAGACCCGTCAGGCCGAATTGCCAGCTGAGGACGAAGAGGGACGGTTTCAACTCGGGGCGGGCCTCGAAGTCGATACTGCGCGGATTCAAGGTCGTCTCCTGGATAGTCGTTCTCGATCGCGGCCCGAACCCATCCCGCGGACAGGCTCGAACCGGATGGCAACAGCCTAGCACAGGCTGTTCGACCGATCCAGCAGGGTATTGAATCAGAGAGTCAGGCTGGGCCTTGATGAGCCCGTCAACCGGTACACTGCATTGCCGAAGCCCGCGCGATGGCCGCGAACATCTCCTTGCCCACCACCGGCTTGGCCAGGAAATCGTTCATGCCGGCGGCCTCGCACTGCTTGCGGTCC
>JBDRBC010000636.1:0-6289 GCA_043823125.1 bacterium
TTCCGGTTCGGGCTCCGGCTCTTCCCCCACGAAATAGTCGGACTTCTTCGACAGGCCGGCTTGCACTTCGGCCACGATCTGCTGCTGGATCGACTCCTGCGCCAGGATACTCGCGCCCTCGCTGACGATCCAGGTTGTGGACAGATCGACCTCGCAGTCGCTGCCGCTCCTCCCGATCCCGGTTTTGTTGGCGATGATGTAGGCGAACTGGATCAGGGCGACGAATTCACGTTGCCCGGGCGCGACACTTCGTGGCGCCCGGTACGCGGCAACGGCAGCACGGATCGACAGCGGCAGATCCCACGACCTGAGCACCTTGGCGCCGAGAGTGGAGTCGGTGAAGCCGAAGATTTCGCGTTCCGCCTCGTGCAAGGGAATCTGGTCCTTGCTGGCCACCCGCAGGCACTCGGCGAACTCCTCCGGACGGTGCACCGCAAGCACCAGCTTGCCGATCCCGTGCAACAGGCCGGCCAGGTAGAGTTCACCCGGCAGCGCCGTCACGTGATAGTCCGGACGCCCGAGCAGGCGGGCAGCGGAGGCGCAGGCCCAGGAGTGGGCCCAGAACGCGTCGTCGGAAAAACCCTCGATGTCCGGCATGTTCGGCATGGACTGCCGGAAGAGATAGAACTGGGCGGTATTGATGGTCTCGATGAGACCGATCTGCACGATGGCGCGTCCGAGGCTGCGGATCTCGCCCTTCACGGCAAAGAACGGTGAATTGGCCAGCCGCAGGATCCTCGCCGCGAGGCCGGGGTCGGTTTCCACCAGGGAGACGATTTCGCGAATGTTGATCTTGTCGATTGGTTGCCGCGTCATCTCCAGCAGTCGGGTGCTGACCGCGGGCAGTGACGGGATCTGCGAGCCGGCTCCCACCAGTTCCTCGATGAGAGCGGCTGGTTCTTGAACCTTCAGCGCCATGACGTTCCTTCTGAATATGTTGGATTTCCTGCGGCGGGGTGGGCCCAACCACCACCACCGCAGGTCATCCATGAGTGATCGAGTGACGCTATTGCAAGTCGCACGCCACTCTCGCCACGCGGGTGTCCCGCCCGAAAACACAGCCTCGGAAATACAGCGGCGCGGTATACGGCTTGCAATGGATCAGACCAGAAGATCGAAAGCACCGACACGGTTCCGTGTACAGATACCGCGCCGATTCCATCTCCCCGGCTCGGCCCCGCGTAACACGAGCAAACCGCGTCAACACCCGGACGGTCAACATGCCTGTCACGCAAATCCTGCCGCCAGCGGCACAATCTGCAGTCGAGAACAGCAGCGAATCGACACTTGCCAGTGGTGGTCAGACTTTACCCCTGCCCAGGAAGAAATCCGGCCCCACCAGACCATGGGCCTGCTCCACCCTCCATCTCGAATTGACGAATCACTGCAACCTGGCGTGTTCCATCTGTCCCCATCGGATCATGCAGCGCAAACGTGGCGTCATGGATACCACTCTGGCGTTGTCGCTACTCGACGCCGCCCGCGGTCGCTGTCGAGAAGTGGACCTCTCTTTCTTTGGCGAACCGCTGCTCCACCCGCAACTCTCCACCATCCTTTCGAGCTGTAAACGACGCGACTACCGGCTCACCATGAGCACCAACGCCACCATGCTCGGACCGGAGATTCGCCACCTGATCGCCGACGTCCACCTGGACATGCTCCACATCGGTCTCGACTCCGTATTTCCGGAGACGTACCGCAAGATTCGCGGCCACGCCGATCACGCCACGGTGATGAGCAACACCCGCAACTTCCTGAAACTCACCGATCGCGGACCGGTCTGCGTGGTGCTGGTGTCCATGTCCCTGAACCATTCGGAGCACCGCGCCTTCTGTGATCACTGGAAACCGTATCTGCGCCCCGGCGACGAGATCCTCATCACCAACTTCTGCTCCTGGCACGGCGCCATCCGCGATCTGGATGAGAAGCCGAGCCGCATCTGCCCCATGTGGAACGGGCAGGTGGTGGTGGGCTGGGACGGTACGGTCAGTGCCTGTTCCCTGGATTTCGAACAGGAACTCGCCGTGGGCACCATCAGCGATCTGAACGTCTTCCAGCTCGACCAGAGCCGTCGTTACCGGCAGCTCTGGAACGACTACCTCGATAGCCGTCTGGAGGCCTGCCGCCACTGCTTCGACAAGCATCGCGCCATCGTCCGGCACACGTGCCAGGACCAGGCGGCCATTTCCGTCGCGGGCGAGACGCCGTAGCCCGGTACTATCCCCGTTTCAACCCGGATCACCCTGATCCCCGGATGCAGCCAGGCCCCGTGCAACAAGGCCTCCCTTACGCCGTAGTACACGGGCGAATTGACCCGTTCCTGAACCAGGAGAGAGAGTTATGCGGCTGTTTTTCATTTCCTTGCTGCTTGTATCGCTTCTCGCCGGACCTGCCCTGGCCGGCCTTGATCGGGATGATCCGGATGACCGGGATGATCGGGACAACCGGGACGACCGGGATCACCACCACGGACACCACCTAGACATCTCCGGTCACGTGCTCGACGGCTGGCAGGATGTCTCCATCGACATCGAGGACGGCACTCTCTCCATCGAACACGACGATCGCGGCGATCTGGTCGAGGTCACCGAGGATTACGATCTGTACGTGAACGACAAGCACATCCGGACCGACCGCCAGGAGACCGCGCTGCTCGAGGATTTCTACAAGACCAACCTGAAACTCCAGGTCCTCGCCATGCACCTCGGCCGGGACGGGGTCGAGATCGGTGCCGAGGGGGTCAAGCTGGCGGCCACCGCCCTGACCAGGCTGGTCAAGCTGCTCTCGCCCGACTACGACGCCGATGATCTGGAAGCGGAGATGGAGCGCGAGGCCGAGAAGCTCGAGGCCAAGGCGGAAAAGCTGGAGGAAAAAGGCGAGGTCCTCGAGGAAATGGCCGACAGGATCGAGGAGCTGGCCGAGGAACTGGCCGAGCGGATCCCCGAACTGGACGAGCTGGGATGGTTCGGTGATTGATCATCAGTTGTCCGATACAGAACAGCTCACTTATCTCGGCGCCCCTGTCCTCCACTGACTCAGGCCCCAGCGGAGGGACACCCCACCAGGGGCGCACTTTCATTACAATATGATACGTGGTATAATTGTGCCGCCATTTGGGTACGAGGTGTCGAAATGGCTCGTCATTCGTGTTGAGTGGCTCCCACTGGCCTTCACGCAGCCTTTCGTGGATTCCCGTCACAAAGGAGAACCGCTTTATGTCTAGCCGGTTAATGCGTTCCGCTGCCTTAACTCTTGCTATTGCAACCTGTTTCTGCTTCGCAGGCTCACCTGCATTGGCACTGCAACCCGTGCAACAGAACGAGATGCTGGAAATCCCGTTACCTGTTTTCGATCTGAACGGCTACCGTTCACCGGAGGCGGACTCCGGCAGCCAGCTGGCCGTGTCGGCCCTGAACGGAAAATACGGCGGCGACTGGCGCGTATTCTCCTGGAATCACCAGACCAGCACCCCGCACTACATGTATGGCGGCGGCGCAAAACTCGCGACGGCCATCACGGATGCGGCCCAGCTCGAACAGGTCGCCCGGCAGGTTCTCGACGAGAATCAAGCTGTCTTCCGGGCCAAGCTGGACGACCTCGCCCTCCGCAGCACTCCCCACGCACTCGGCAAGTGGGTGGCTCACTTCCAGCAGACCTATCACGGCCTCGAGGTGTGGCAGGGTCTGGCGCTGGTGGCGTTCTCCGACGACGGCCGGCTGGTCCTGGCCGGATCCGACGTCCATCCGAACATCGATGTGGATTTTCTCCCTGGCCTGTCCTCGGCCGAGGCCATCGACATCGCCTGCCGTGATCTACCGTTCAACCCCGCCACCGACAGCGTGGAATCGGGCCAGGATCTACTGGTCCTGCCGGTGCCGCAGGCCGTCAACGAGGTGGCTTACCACCTGGTCTACCGGGTCCGGGTGCGTACCGAGGATCCCCTCGGCGTCTGGGTGTCCCACGTGGACGCTCACAGCGGCAAGATCATCTGGCGCTACAACGACATCCATTTCGACTACGACGGCACCACCGACTCCGAGGTCCGTCGCGGCACCTACTGCAACGGCGACGAGCACCACCCCATGCCGTACCTGCGCATCAACGTCGACACGGTCGGCACGGTGATCAGTGACGAGAACGGCACCTGGATCATCTCCGGCGGCAGCGGTTCCCGGGCCGTGAACGCCGACCTGTACGGACCGTACGTCGACCTCAACAACTATGACGGCACCGTCGAAGGGGAGTTCACGGGTACGGCCGAGGAAGGCGTGCCGCTGCAGGTCTACTTCGACGACACCAACTCCCGCCGCGACGAACGGGACGTGTTCGACGGCGTAAACATCGTGCACGACTTCTTCCAGCAGGTCGCCCCGGGATTCGCGTACGCCAACGCGCGCATCAGCGCCTACGTGAACCGTTCCGACTTCTACTGTCCGGGCAACGCCTGGTGGGACGGCACCATCAACTTCTGTTCCGCCGGCGGTCTTTACGCCAACACGGGTGAGATCCAGGGCGTGGTGCAGCACGAGTTCGGCCACGGCGTCCAGGACGCCATCATCGGCTGGCAGGGCGACCAGGGGCTCGGCGAGGGCAACTCGGACATCCTCGCCATGCTGATCAACGAAGAGTCCATCTGCGGTCGCGGCTTTTACGCTGGCAACTGCGTCGACGGCATCCGCAACGCCGACAACACGCTCATCTATCCCGACGACGTGATCGGTGTAGCCATTCACGCCGCCGGCCAGGTCATCGCCGGTTTCCACTGGGATGCGAAGGAAGAGCTGCAGGCCGCCTTCGGCCAGGAGACGGGCACCCTCATGACCGCCACCACCTGGCACTACGGCCGGGTCCTGCTGACGCCGACCACCCAGCCCGACCAGGTGTTCGCCACCTTCTTCGCCGACGACGACGACGGCGACTTGACCAACGGCACCCCCAACTACGCCGCCTACTGCACCGGCGCCACCAATCACAACTTCGACTGCCCCGAGATCCTGACCGGTGTGCACTTCACCCACGCGGCCATCCCGTATCGCGGCTTGAACCTGCTGGACTACACCGTCGACGCCGACGTGGTCTCCCTGGACAAGGGTGTCATCGATCCGGCTTCGGTCTACCTGCACTACCGGCTCGACGGCGGCTCGTTCTTCGACGTGCTGATGACCTCGGCCGGCGGCAGTCTCTACACGGGACTCATCCCGGTTCAGCCCTACGGCAGTGTGGTGGAATATTACATCTCCGCCGAGGACGATGCGCTCAACTCGGGCACCAGCCCCACCGACGCGCCGACGAACCTGCACTATTTCGAGGTGGACGATTCGTTCACGGACGAGATGGAGCTGCAGACGGCCTGGATCGCAGGCGCGCTCGACGACAACGCCGCCAGCGGCCTATGGGCGCGGCTCGATCCCGTGGGCACCGAGTACAGCAGCCTCACGGTGCAACCGGAAGACGACCACTCGGACCCCGGCACCATCTGCTGGATCACCGGGAACACTCCGGTGGGCGGCGGCGCCGGCGACAACGATGTGGACAGTGGCAAGACCACCCTCTACTCGCCGGTCTTCGACCTAGTGGGCGCCGAGTCGGTCACCATCAGCTACTGGAAATATTACACCAACAATCGCGGTAACGACCCCAACAACGACACCTGGTACGTGGACATCTCCAACGACGGCGGCGCCAACTGGACCATGGTGGAAAACACCATGACCCCCACCAACGCCTGGGTGCAGATGAACCTCAACCTGTCCACCTTCTTCGGTACCCCCGGCCTGGTGCGGCTCCGCTTCATCGCCGACGACAGCGGCAGCGGTTCCCTGGTGGAAGCGGGCGTGGACGACTTCTCCCTGGTGGCGGTCTTCGGCCTCTCCGGCGCCCCGGACGACGATCAGCTCGGCGTCCGGCACGTCACCGACCTGGCCCAGAACTCGCCGAACCCGTTCAACCCCCAGACCGTGATCAGCTACAGCCTGCAGCAGGCCGGTCCGGTCAGCCTGAAGGTGTTCGACGTCAGCGGCCGCCTGGTGAAGGTCCTGGCCACCGGTCAGTTGCCGGCCGGCAGCCATACCGCGACCTGGGACGGCACCAACGACCGTGGCCGCCCCGTGGCCACCGGCGTCTACTTCTACCAGCTCGAAGCCGACGGCCAGTCGTTCAGCCGGCGGATGCTGCTGGTCAAGTGACCGACCTCGCTCGAGGTCTCTAATCGGGTAGGGCGGGGCCTCGCGGCCCCGCTCTCCCACACCACCGGGCATACGGTTCACGTACCACGGCGGTTCATGAGACA
>JBDRBC010000637.1:0-9378 GCA_043823125.1 bacterium
ACCCAGCGGAAACCAACACCAGCAGCAGGCGAAACATGGACCTGGCAGAACTTCTGCAACGGTGTCGCGAAGGCGACGAACTGGCCTGGGAGGTGCTTGTGCGACAGCATCAAGCAAGAATATGCGCCATCGCCTATACCTACGCCGGTAACAGCGACGAAGCGCGAGACCTGGCCCAGGATATCTTCGTCCGCATCTACCGGAAGCTGGATAGCTGCCGTGACGGCGACAAGTTCCTCGCCTGGATGATCCAGATCGCCCGCAACGCCTGCATCGATCATCTGCGGCGCCAGAAGGCGCGGCCACCCGCCCGGGACATCCCGGTGGATGAAATGCACAACCTGGCGTCCCCCAACCCGGATCCGGAAGATCTCTGGGTCCAGGACGTCCGCAAACGGCTGGTCTACCGAGCGCTCGAGACTTTGAGCAAGATCAATCGTGAAATCATCCTGCTCAAGGATATGCAAGGCCTGGCCCTGGAGGAGATCGCCAACATGCTCGATCTCCCCCTGGGCACGGTAAAATCGCGGTCCAACCGGGCCCGCATCGAACTCGCCCGCGCCGTGCAGGCCCTCAAGGGTCGGCCCGGCGCCCAGGCGACCACCTAGGGGACGATCGGCATGGATTGCCAGCACTGGCAAGATCAACTGGATGACTTCCTCGCGGAGAAGCTCGCCCCCGAGCAGCTCCGGGAAGCGCGGGAGCATCTGGCCGGTTGTCGCCACTGCCAGGAGCTGCTCGTCACCGTACGCGGCAACCTGGACACCCTCTCCAGCCGGGAAGAAACGGATCTCACCCACGAGATCCTCTCCTTGACCAGTGGCTCGCCGTGCGGGCGCGCCGAGGAACTGCTGGGGGATCTGGTGGCCGGCACGTTGCCCCCGACCGAAACCCAGCTCGTGCGGGCCCATCTGGAACACTGCACTCCGTGCCAGGAACTGGTGGTCACCCTGACCTGGGTGTTGCCGGAACTGCAGACCATGGACCGGATCGAGCCCGACGCCGCCTTCACCGCGGATGTGCTGCGCGCCACCAGCGGCGCCCGGGAACGTCCCCTCGAACTGCTGGCCCGACTCGGCCAGTGGTGGCAGCGTCAGATCGTCCGACCCCGTTTTGCCCTGGAAGCGGCCTACGTGGGCACTATGGTACTCATCGCACTGTTCGGCACGCCCCTCTCCCCGTTCAAGCGAGTGCCGGAGCAGGCGCTGACCACGGTTCAGGCCGGTCCCTCCAACCTGTTCAGCAGCGTCACGCAGCCGGTGGCGACACTGGGCCGACAGCTCTCGTTCGTGGGTGAGTCGGTCTGGGACGCTACCAGCGGCGTGGTACATGGCGGGATCGAATCCGTGTCCACGGGTCTCGCGGAACGCCGGCAACGCACCGCCCCCGCCCTGGCGGAACTGCGCGGGCAAGGCGAGATGTTCCTGAACGCCCTGAGCGAAGGCGACTTCGTCCAGTCACTGCATCACCTGGGTGAACTGCCCGACGGGATCCAGCGCTGCTGGTCCGAATGGTGCGGCAGTGAAGGGCGGAGTCCACCGGACAGTACCGACAGTGGGTCATAACGGAGGCCCGGCCTCCTGGACAGATAACCCAAAAGCGACCAAGAGACGCAGCGCGACCAGGAGACGCAGCATGATAAAGAGATGCAGCGTCACCAAGAGGCAGAGTGAACAAGAAAGAGTTCGTCATACACGGCAGGTAAGGAGGCAGGACCATGAGTAACAACCAACAGGATTCAGGTGACCTCTATTCCCAGCGGAGTGCAGAGCACCAGGCCGCCGAAACTCCGAGGGAACCGGAGCCGGTGAACCCCCAGCCCGTAGCGCCCCAGGCCGCGCCACCACCGCCACCTCCGGCGCCGGCGCCGACCCAACCCGCCGCCGAGGCCAAGGCAGCGGAACAGACCAGTCTACGGAAATCTCCCGCCCTGTCCGGTTGGCTGTCCCTCTGCCCCGGACTCGGGCAGATTTACATCGGCTACTACCAGCTCGGATTCATCAACATCGTCGTGGCCGCCTCGATCATCACCATTCTGGCCAGCGGCGCCTTCCGGGGTCTGGAACCGCTGCTGGGCATGTTCCTCGCGTTCTTCTGGCTCTACAACATCGTGGACGCCATCCGACGCGCCATGCACTACAACCAGGTGCTGGCGGGGCAGGGCAAGGTGGATCTGCCGGAAGGGTTCGTTTTGCCCGGCGCCAAGGGCTCGCTGTTCGGCGGCGTGTCCCTGGTGGTACTCGGCGTGCTGCTCCTCATGCACACCAAGTTCGACTACTCCCTCGAATGGCTCGATGAGTGGTGGCCGCTGGGCGCCATCGCCCTGGGGGTGTATCTCATCGTGAAGCACCGCCAGGAACATTGACCGGGGGAAACGCGACTCTCTTCGCTCGACCCGGACGCAGTGGTGCTGCTCCGGGTCGAGTTTTTCCTGCCTATTGTCTCCCGACCGTCCCCTCTCCGACCACACCCCCACCAGATGTGTTAGTATTACGATTGGCAGTGGCTGCTCGGATTTGCCGTCGTGGTCCGTTCACCGACCACAATCACCACCAGCGCTGGGATTGAATCCATGATTTCCACTTCGGGCACTCGCCCCCCGCTGTCCGCCAAGTATGACTTCAAGGCGTGGTTTTCCACCCGCCCCACCTGCAGCCTCGGTGTAACCTGGCTGGTCCTTTGCCTGCTGGCCACCGTCGCCCAGGCAGCCGTCTACAACATCCATCTCTACACGGACAGCAGCCCCGACTACTGCGACCGGGAGAGTTTTCTCGCCACGGCCACGTCGGTCTGGCAAGAACCGCAGGATCAGGCCATCGCCCTCTGGCGCTGGGGCATGCGCCATCACCGGCAGAGCCCCGCCACCTTCGAGGACGGTCGCGGTCTCTGGGATCCGATTCTGTTCTACAACAGCTACGCCAACACTTTCTGCGGTTACATGGCCGGCTTCCAGACCAGCTACTGGGACGGCATGGGCGGCGACTGGAAGCACCGTTACACCGAGCTGGGCGACCATACCGTCGCGGAGGCTTCCTGGGACGGCGGCGCCACCTGGCACATGTTCGACACCTCCATGGGAATGTATTGCTTGAGGCACGACGGCAGCGTGGCGTCGTGTCCGGACATCCAGGACGCCCACAGCTGCGCCCTGTCGGACCACCTCGGCGCCAGCGGCCCGGAACCCGGGCACCTGTACCTCTATCACTCCGCACCGGAATGCGGCACCAATCCGGTGGATCCGGCCCACGCCGGGGACCTCGACTACCCGTGGGGTTACCGCACCGCCAGCGACGACCCGGTGGAGCACAGTCGCACCCTACGCAACGGCGCCGACTCGTTCACCAACGGCTTTTCGACCCACACCAGCTGGACCAATGTGCGGCACGGCTGGGTCTACCGCCTGCAGATGCGCCGGCACGAGGTCTACACCCGCTACTGGAGTCACCTCGGTGAAACCGAGGACTACTACCGCCCCAACTCACGGGGCGACGATCCCGACGAACTGCATATCCCGGGCGACCTGCGCGGCAACGGATTGTGGGAATTCAGTCCGGATCTGAGCACTCCCGACTATCGCCGGCTGATCTATGACGAAACGGGTTTGGTGCATCGGACCGAGGACGGCGGTCTCGGCCCGGCATTGAGACCCGCGGCGCCGAACGCGCCGGCCGCCGTGGTGTTCAAGGTCAATGGAGCCAACGTCATCACCTCGGCGGCGCTGAGTCTATCCGGCCGCCGGACCAGTGCGGCCGACAGCTTCCGGGTGGATCTCTCGCGAGACGCCGGCATCAACTGGGAATCCGTCTGGAGCGCCGACCCGGGCGGCGACTTCAGTGTCGACCTGACGCTGCCGGCCTCCTTGCTGGGTGGCGCCCATGAATATCTGGTCCGTATCGTTCTGTACACCAGCGGCGACAACCAGCAGTGCGGGCTGGACGACCTGGCCCTGAACACGGTGACCCAGGTGAATCGGTACAGTCTGCCAGCCCTGGTGCGGGGACGGAATCACATCCGTTTCGAACTCGGCCAGCAAGCGGCGTCGCATCTGCTCTGGCCTCCGCTGCACGACGAAGGACCGGAGCCGCTGTACCAGCGATCCGCCGCCGACTTCCACAACGTGTATGCCATCAGCGATCCCGAGTCGTTCTACTCGGCTGTCCTGCGGCCACTGTCGGCAGCCGAACGCGCTCGGGTCACCTGGCGCTTCGACTGTCCCACACCCATCGTCGGTCTGCGGTACGGCGGCAGTTTCATCGTGCGCAACAGCGGCAGTGACGACTTCATCGAGTTACAGCACAGTTTCGACGGCGCCGCCTACCAGCTCGACGAGACCTTCACCGGCGAGAGCAGCGCCACCTGGGACGGTCGGTTGTACGCCGAGGTCGACAGCCCGCCGCCGGGACAACAATCCGTCTGGCTCCGGTACGAGTTCGCCTGCCGCCACGATCAATCGTATACCAGCGCCGGCGTGCAGGACGCCTTGATGTACGTCCTGTACGAACCACGTGACGCCACCTTCGAACCGCTGGAGGTCACCTACTGCTGGACGGAGCACCGGACCGACGGCGATGTCACCCGGGAATACAGTCGGCTCGTCACCAGTGACAGCGAGACCTGGCAGATCAACGTGGCCGGTCAACGCGATCCCACCCTGAACTGGATCCGGATCAACCTGGCGGGCTACGGACCCGGCGGTGGCGCGGTGACCTACGGTTACAGCGACGGCGAGGACGTGGGACCCGGCGCCGATTACAACAAGCAGGTTCATCGCTTCGATTGGCTGGACAGCATCGCCTACCAGAAGCCGTACACGGTGAGCCGTTCCGCCGCGGCCCTCAATCCCGACGACGGCGGGGAACTGACAGACGGCTGTATCATCCCACCCACCCGCTACCGCACCACCTCCCGGGTCCAGCCGCAGACCGCCCTCTGGGACGGCGGTGACGACCTGGAAGTGGTCATCGACCTGGGTGGACAGGAACCGGTCGCGGCCCTCCGGATCACCACCCACCAGCCGGACAGCAGCTACTGCCACGCCGATTCCATCGTGGTGGCGGTATCCGGTGATGACGTGTCCTACCAGGTCATCGGCACCATCCGTCACCGAGACGTCTGGTCACCAACCGGCGACCGGATGCGCTGGGGATTCGAGGGCTCGCCGGCCTTCGCCCAGTTGCCTGCCGGCGGCCGTCTCGCTTTTCCGTTCTGGCTCCTGCCGGACGTCGTGCCCACGGCCCGGTACGTCCGATGTCGGTTCGCGCCCCAGGCCGGACGCGGCATCGGCATCTCCGAGATCCAGGTCCTGTCGGCCGTCACCACTCTCAACTGGCCCGACCGGGAGGTGTACCTGGCAGGGGTGACCGCCATGGTGGAGCACGAACCGGAACCGAGCGAACAAGCCACCACCACCGATAATCGCGGGTCGTCGTTGACCTGCGCGCCCAACCCGTTCAACGCCGTCACCACCATCCACTATCGACTGCTGGAACCGGGGGCCATGGAGCTGAGCGTCTTCGATATCACGGGTCGGCGGGTACGGCAACTCGCCCGGACCGGCGGCAAGGCGGCGGGTAGCTACTCGGCCACCTGGGACGGTCGAGACGACGCCGGTCGGAGTGTGGCCTCGGGTCTCTATTTCTTCCGCTTGCAGCGGGGATGGCAGCATGAAGTCAGCCGGGTGATGCTGGTCAAATGAGTCGATACGGTTGAGCTGTCTCCGCGAATGACGGTGGTGGCCCCAGCCCGAACTTGTTGCCGGCCCCCGGGTGGGGCATTCGCTGGACAGTGCCGCCGGTCCAGTGATACATTTCCACGCCGTCGGCGCGCTGCCGGGCGACGGAAAGGACAACATGTCGTCTTCCTCGACTCGAACTCCTGCTGGTTCTCGTCTCGATGGCTGGCTCGGCGCCGGTTGGCTGGGTGTGGCCGCCGGACTGTTCGACGCCCTGGCCCTCCCCCTGCACCCCGTATCGCTGGTGGTGCTGCCGTTCTCGGTTTTCCTGCACGTGGTGGTGGCCTGCCTGCTCTTCGCCCTCGGTTTGTTCTGTAGCAGTCTGGTCAGACCGTTACTCCCGGTCGGGTGGCGTTCTTCCCCCAGCGGACTCGCCCTCGGTTTCGTCGGCGCCGCCTTGGTGGGTTTCTTCGGCGCTTACGGCGTGACCACCTCTTCCGTAGCGCTTTTTGCCAGTCGTTTCGGCGTCTTGCTGGGGCTGGCCGCTGTGTTCGTGGCGGCACTGCTGGTGCTGGTCTTCGGCAGCCGACTCTGGTCAACCTGGACACGTCGATCACGAACCCGGTCCGGCTTCGGCCGCACCTGGGCCCTGGCGGGATTGTTGCTCGCGCTGTTGATCTATCCGGTGCTGTACCTGCAGTTCGCCCTCACCACCACCCCGGCGATCGGCGACGAGGAACCGTCGACTGATCGCGGCTTCATCCTGATCTCCCTCGACGCCTTGCGCGGGGATCGTCTCACCGGCCTCGGGTACGGTCGACCCACGACACCGACCCTGGACAGGTTGATCACCACCGGCACCACCTACAGCCGGGCCTATATCCAGCAGCCGTGTTCCGGTCCCGGCCACGCCTGCATGTTGAGCGGCCTGCCTTCCCTGACCCACGGCGTGGTGGCCAACGCGCACGTGCTGAGCGACAGCGTTCTCACCATCGCCGAACGGTTGCAGGCAGAGGGTTTTCGGACCGCCGCCTTCATCAACAACTTCTATCTCGAGTCACGGTTCGGATTCGACCAGGGATTCGAGTGGTTCATCAATCAGTACCGCGCGTCACAGCTCGCCGATTGTAATCCCAAGTTCCTGTTGCGTGGTTTGAGCCTGTTCCATTTCTGGCACCGTCTCCGGTACGAGCCCGGCCAGTGGAACAACGATACCATTGACCTGGCCATATCCTGGTTGCGGCACCGACCCGCCGGCGACTTTTTCCTCTTCCTGCACATCATGGATCCCCACGGGCCGTACGATCCGCCCCCGGAGTTGCGCGACCGGTTCTACCAGCCCGACGGCGCGCCCGTCCGGGACGACCTGGCGTTGCGCCGGCGCATGGGATCGTTGACCGAACGGGAGGTCGCCGCCCTGCGTGATCTCTACGACGGCGACGTGGCCCTGGCGGACCGGAAGGTGGGACGGCTCCTGACCACCTTGAGTGACCTCGGGCTACTCGCGAACAGTCTCCTGGTCACCACCGCCGATCACGGCGAGGTGCTGTACGAAAAGGACCGGGTGTTCGACCACGGGTTGATCCACGAGGGCAACCTGCACGTACCGCTCATTTTCAACTTTCCGGGCCAGGTGCCGGCAGGCAGGGTGTGGCCCGAACCGGTGTCCGCCACCGCCCTGGTACCCACTGTCTTCGCGCTGCTCGGCATCGATTATGACGACCAGGCCAGTATTGATTTCTACGATCCGTTACCGCTGGCCACTGGATATGCAGAAACGGACTCGACGGCGGTCCTGCCGCCGTTGGTCTTCACCCTCACCGGCATCAACAGCCTGGATCTGGCCGCGGCCGTGGGTGAACGGTACAAGATCGTGGCCGATTCCAGCGGCATCACCGACCTGTACGATCTGGACGTCGACCCCATCGAGTTGACCAACCTGTGGCCGGACCTGGGCGCCGACGGCACCCGGCTGGAGCTGCGTGAGCTGGCCCACCACATGTACGGGGAACTGCAGACATGGCTGGAGTCGTGCCGACTGGAGGCTGTCGGCAACCGGGAGCAGTCGGTGCAGGCGGTGGATCGCGAGACAGCCCGTCGTCTGGAAGCCCTCGGTTACGTGGACTGATCCGGCAGGGTGGCGGTCGTCGCCGCACCACCGGTCGCCGCGCCACCGCTCACTTCGGCCTCCGCCGCTCGCGCCACCCGGATTCCCTCCGCCACGTCCACCCGTTTGAGGACGAGCCCACCCACCACGAAAAACACGATCAGGGAGACGATACTCAACCGGCTGTGGCCGATGAGCTGGCTGACGACCCCGAACAGCACCGGCCCGACGATACCGGCGAACTTGGCGCTCGTACTGTAGAAGCCGTAGAACTCGGCCGACTTGTGTTTCGGCACCATGGCGCCGAACAGGGACCGGCTCAGGGCCTGACTCCCTCCCTGTACCGTGCCCACCAGGAATGCCAGGATATAGAAGTGCAGCGCCGTCCGCATGAAGAAGCTGCCGAAACTGATGGCGGTGTAGACCGCCAGGGCCACCAGAATGGCTCCCTTGGCGCCCAGTCGACCCGCCAGCGCCCCGAAGGCGAAGGAGCACGGCACCCCGACCACCTGGGTGATGAGCAGGGCGATGGTCATGTCCACCAGCCGGATGCCGATCTCGTCGCCATACGCCGTGGCCATCTTGATGATGGTGCCGATGCCGTCGTTGTAGATCCAGTACGCCACGAGAAAGATGAACAGCTGGCGGTACCGTCGTAGATCCCGCACCGTGCCGCGGAGCCGGGTGAGGCCCTCGCTGATGGATCCGCCGCGGGCGCTGGCGGCGGCCGGCGGTTCCGGCAGTCGCCGCAACAGCGGCACGGAGAACAGTCCCCACCAGACACCGACACTGATAAAGCAGACCTTCAGCGCGAAGCCGGCGTCGGGAAAACCGAACCAGCCCGGCTGCATGACCCAGACCACGTTGACCAGCAGCAGCAACCCGCCACCGGCATAACCGAAGGCGTAGCCGCGGGTGGAGATACGATCCATCTCGCCGCCGGCGGCCAGGTGCGGCAACAACGATTCGTAGAACACGATGGAGCCCGCGAAGCCGATGTTGCCCGCGATGAACAACCCGGCGGCCAGCTGCCAGTCCCCTTCGCCGATGGTGGCGAAGGCGAAACAGGCCAGGATGCCGAGCCCGGCGAAGCTGGCGAGGTACCACTTCCTGCGGCCGGTGACGTCGCTCACCGCGCCGAGCAATGGCGCCAGCACGGCGATGATCAACAACGCGATGGCGGTGGTGTAGCCCCAGTAGGCGGTGGCGTCGGCCGACGCCAGCCCGGCCCGGGTGGCCAGGGAGCGGAAAAAGGGCGGAAACATGGCCGCCATCACCGTGGTGGCGAAGGCCGAATTGGCCCAGTCGTAGAGACACCAGGCATTGACGGTTTTACTGGCCACGGTTTCCTCCGCTGGAACGACAACCCGCCTGTCATCCTATCCCCCGGACAGCGCGACGCCAAGGAGCTTGTTGGGAAGCCTGATCGGCTGGATGAGAAATCTGCTCGCGAAAACAGACCATCGACGATATGTTATGCAGTCGAGAATCATCATTATCGCCGGCAATCCAATTTCGTGCTGAATTAACGCTCCGAATGGACGACATTAGCTGAGAATCCGGTAGACATTCGGTATTGCCGGCATCCGGAATTGCCGGG
>JBDRBC010000638.1:0-5506 GCA_043823125.1 bacterium
GTCAATTTGGCGATAACGTTGCTTAATCTGTCACCTGGTACGATTAAAGTCCCGTCAGGAATATTACTGTTATTATCACCCCCCTGACGATGATGCGGGAGAAATGCCTGCGCATCGCACTATCTTCCGCTTCATCCATCGTCGCATCTCCGAGCTGTCGTAATGCGGCTTTCATTTCCAACCAGGTGTTACTAACCAAAACCTCAACTGTGACAAGCGAGCCACTAACCGGATTGAGGCGGTTTCAGTACCGTGAACCTCGGCATTCAATCCTGCGATCATCATAAGTGCCACGCTGTCAACTCGATAACCGTCACGATTATGAACCAACCAGAAATGTAGTCGTACCTTTAGTCTGAATTGATTGATGTCAGGACCACGGGCCCGGCCCTGTATCCATCTCCTGACCGATAGGTTATGGTCAGGCAGACCGTTCCCGCGAGCTGATCCGGAACGAGCAGGTTAACCACGGGACCCTCGAGAGACGCCCGGTAGAGATCCCGGCCAGATCCGGTTACGGCCCAGAATTCCAGCCCAGAATCCTCGGACGAGATCTCGTTGGGAACTGAGAATGATTCCATAGCAAGGGTATTGCCGCCAATGTCCGTCAGCTTGACGATGACAGTTTGACCCGGTTCGCGGTTCGGCTCCTCCCGCTCCGGAGCTCGCAGCGCCAGTTCTCCGCCGACAAAGTGAAAGATGCCTCGATATGCATCGAGCGCCGCTTCACGTGGCGTGGAAAAAACGGTGTTTCTCCGATCAGCGCCGTTTCGCGTTCGGTTTCCAATCAGGAGAGACGGCTCCAGGCTACTCTCCACCAACACCAATTCGCCCGAGGATTCCGGCGGGCTCGCGATCCGCGGCCACAATCCGATGATTCCGATCAGAAACAGGATCGTGGCCACCGTTGCGAAGACCGGTACCGGGCGCCAGAAAGTGACCAGTTTCCGGATCCAAGCACCCGGTTCGGCCCGCGTGATGCTCGACCGTGTCTTCTCGCACGAGGCGATGAAATCTTGTCTCGACGGTGGCTCGATCCCGGCGGGATCAATCCCCCCGCCACCTGACGCCTTGGCCAGGAAACCGTCCAGATCGGCGGCTATCTGCTTGAGCTCACACCGGAAATCGGATGACGACGCCAGGGCGGCCTGCACTTCCTCGACCTGGGAATCCGATGCGGAATCGAGCAGGTACGCCGCCACTGTTTCAGCGCTCGGCCACGTCTCCCTCCCGTCCGCAGTGTCTGCCCGGCCCGATCTGACTAGGGCGTTGGCGATCTGGTCGTGAGTCGGTCTATTACCCGGATTCAACTTGTCGTTCATGCGAAACCGCTACCTCCGATCTGGAGGGAATCTGTTCACTGCAATACTAACGGGCCCAAGAATCCCGTTTCGGAAAATCGGATTGTCGCCCGGCGCCTAACCCGAGTCGAACCCGGCGTCAGTCCCCCAGAATCTCCTCGAGATCGATGCCGCGCTCCACCAGCAGATTCCGAAGCCTGCGACGACAGTATCGCAGATCATCGGAAATCTTCTTGTTGTCCTGCCCCGCAGGTCCCAGAAAAACCGTCATCTCCCTGGGGGCGTACCCGTCGGCGGCGAGCTCGATGAGGAGCCGGCACCTGTCGTCCAGCTCACCCATCGCCTCCCGGGTCAGGGCTACGGCCTCCTTCCAGGCGACCGGTTCGTCTGGCCCGGGATTGCCGTCGACCGCAGTCTCTTCCCAGACCCGCCCGGCCTGCTCGTCGGAGAAGGAGTCGACCGGCGCCACCTGCCTGTGCGGCGAGCGATATACGTCGAAGCATTTCCGGTAGGCGATGGTGTAGAACCAGGCCGCAAACGGCTTCCCCTTGTCCTCGTACCGTCGCAGCACCCGGAAACGGTCCTTGGCGCAATGATAGATGATGTCCTGGATCAGGTCCTCACGATCCGCGCGAGACAGACCGACCATGGGGCGAGGCGGTGCAGTCAGGAGTGCAGCCGTCGCCAGGCGGAAAAAATCCGTGAACGCCCGGTCGGGATCGCTGTCGAGCTGGTCGAGGAAGGGGGGCCAGGACTGATCAAGCATCGGACCCCTCCGCCTGCCAATGCCATCCCGGGGCGGTCACAGACCCGCCCCCGGACTTCCGATCGAGATGAATCCGCCCCAGGAGTACGGGTGGTCGGGCAACCCGGCATCACGCAGGGCGTGGAGCCTCTCCAGTTGCATCGCCCGCAACTGCAGGGGAAAGCCAATATCCGAGCGCTGGTACAGCTTCTGCATCAGGTCGGCGGTGGCGTCGTCGGGCACCGGCCAGAGAGCGCAGATCACCGTCTGTGCTCCCGCCAGCTGGAAGGCACGCCGGAGACCGTAGACCCCTTCCCCGAGACGCACGTCGCCCAGGCCGCTCTCGCAGGCGCTCAGGACCACCAGGTCCAGACCACGCAGGTCGAGGGAGGCGACCTCGAGAGCGGAGAGCACCCCGTCTTCGAGATCTGACTGAGTCCCCGCCTCTCCGGGTGCATTGACGCCGGCAAGGACAACCCCAGACAGCAACAGGGGGTTGTGTCCCGCCCAGATTCCCTGGTCGGCCAGGAGGTCGAAACCGGTCCTGGTCGGTTGGTCGTCCCCCGGAATCAGATAGTACCCGTGCGTGGCCAGATGCAGGGCACGTTTTCCCGGCAAGCGATCACGTAGATTCGTCTCACTGGCGGCGGCGCCCAGGAGGGTCCAGGCCGAATCCCGGTTGGCTTCCGACCACATGGTCGCGGCCATCTCGGCCTCGCGCCGTGTGTGAGGGAGCGCAGCGAAACGGATATCGGCGAAGTCCTCCAGGCTGGCGGCAGTGAACCGGGTGTTCTGGGCCAGGGAGAAGCCGGGCTCATCAGGGGGAGACGATCTTTCCCCGAACAGGGCCAGACGTCGTTCCTCGGCAGGGGCGTCGAAATCGGGCGCCCCCACGGACAGCATGCCTCGACCGGGTTCCCAGGACTCGGAGTGCCGAAGCAGATCGCGGCCGGTGGTGAGATAGTGCACTCCGAAGCGCTCGGTCAGATAGCGCCCCTCGGGATCAAGCAAGGTGGCGAAGGAAACCAGGTTCACGCAGGCGTCGGGCGCGATGATCAGCCAATCACGATCTGAGAGTTCCGCGCGGAAGGGGCCGAGCAGGTCCGAGAACAGACGGGAGCCGAGACGCGAGTACTCTTCCAGGTCGGCTGTCAGTGGCGCGTGCGGCAGATCCGCGACCCTCAGCAGATGGCGCCGGTACTCGGAAATCAACGTCTCGATCGATTCAGCGGCGCCGAGATCGGCGATGCTGATCGGTCCTGCGCTGTCCACGGTCATCGCCGCATAGTGGGGTTCCAGGTATGTCGTATCTGCGGCGGCGATGAGCTTGTCGAAGCAGTGGAATTCGAGCAGCAGGGTCCGCTCTGGGATCGCCCGGGCAACATCTACCAGAACGACCGCACGGGTCTGTAATCGCTCCTCCTGAAACGCACTCTTGAGCACGAGCCGGTTTTCGATGCCGCAGATGAGGCGGCTGAGGGAGTCGAGAACAGCACGGAAAGTCCCCTGATCCGCATCCCCCCGACCCCCGGCGAACGTCGCCGCCAGCTCCCTCCGGAGACCGAGCAGGGAATCATCGAGAGCCGCGGCCTCGCCGTACAATGAACGGCCGGACTCCCGACGACGCACGAACACCTCGTCCGAGACCTGACCCTTACCCTGGAGAATCGCCCGCGCGATTTCCCGGGTCTGCTGTTCGGTCGGGTTGTTCAACTCGAGGTAACTCGACAGGAAACGATCGAGCGCTTCCCGGGTCTGTCTCGTGTAGTCCAGCAGAGCATTCTCGGTGAGCACCGGGGCCTGGCGACGGAAGGCGCCTTCCAGGAGATGAAAGGACTCGGACGCCAGCCGGAACCACGACTCCGGGTCCCCCCGGAGCGCTGCAACCAGGCCCAGGTTCTGGATGATCGCGATGGCCTGGTGGTGTTCCCGGCCCCAGCCGTCCTCGTAAAACCTGAGCGCCTCGGTGTAGAGGGAGTCGGCCACTGCGAAATCGCTATTGGCCCGGTGGTAGTGTGCGAGATTCTGAACCGAGCGGTAATATCCATCGCTTTCCTTGCCGAAAAGGACGGCCGAGCTTTCCAGATTCTCGTGAAGCACCGGCAGGGCCTCATCGTGATTCCCGAGCCCGATCAGGGCAATGGCCAGATTCTTCAGGATAAAAGGCCGGATTCCCGGATCCTGATATCCCGATTCCTCGATGCCGGTCAGCCCCCGGCGGCACAACGATTCAGCCGCCGCGTAATGCCCCTCCATGTTCAGCGCGGCAGCCATGTTGCCGAACATCCCGAACCGGGCCAGCTCACCATTCGCCTCATAGATCGGAATCGCCTCCCGCCACAAGCGCAACGCCTCCGCGGTGCGGGATTGCTGGTAATATGTCAAAGCCAGCGAGGTGAGACGATCAACAATGGCCCGCTCATCGGGGGGATCCGCAGCTCTGGCGAGGGCCAGGGCCTCCTCCTGATAGCGGATGGCCATCGGGATATCGACCAGGTCGTAGTAGAGATCCCCCAGCACGCCGATGGAGCGCGCTATCCGGGGATGTTCCGGTGGGAGAAGTTCCCGGCGAATGGAGAGCGCCCGCTCCAGAACGGGAGCGGCTTCACTCATCTGGCCAGTCCCCTTCAACATGACTCCGAGGTTGCTCAGGGTCTTCGCCAGCTCGAGCGGCTCGGAGGTCGGCAACGCTTCCCAGACCACCACGGCGCGGCGGCAGGTCTCCGCGGCCCGGAGATCACTGTTCCGGAACTGGTACTTGGCGAGATCGTGGAGGCAACGTGCGACAGCGGCGTGGACATCCCCGTGCGCGGCCACGGAGGTATCGACTGCCTGTTCGGTCAGTTCCACCGCGCGGGGGAAATCGTACTCCGAAGCCGCGGCGGCGGCCTCCTCGAGCAGAGTTTCCCAGGAATCGGAATCAGCCGAGGCTGAGTGAACCTGGAGAAGAGTGAAAACCACCAGAAGAAACCAACACTGCCGGCGCGCCATGACAACCCCCACGTTTGGATAACACTGGCCCCGGAGAAGTGGGGTAATCCGTTCGGAAATCTAAGGATTCAATGGGAGGAGATTATACCTCAGGACCGGGTCGTGGATCAAGAGCGGGCGAGGATCACGGGATTACTGCCCGTCTTGAACATGCAGACGGGGAGTGAAGAAGAAAGGCCCGGTGCCTGGAGACACCGGGCCCGATACGTCACATGATTATTCCTTACTTCAAAAGCAACAATTTGACCTGGTTGTTCTGCTTGCCGGCAACCAGCAGGGCCAGATAGACACCCGAGGGAACTTTCTTCCCCCTGTCATCCCTTCCGGACCACTTCACCTCGTAGAGTCCCGCGGCCAGATGTTCACGGACCAGAATCGCCACGAGCTTGCCGCGGACATCGAAGATTCTCAGGTCCGCCGGGGCAGCACGGGAAAGCCGGAAACGGAGCTTGGTCGCGGGATTGAACGG
>JBDRBC010000639.1:0-5133 GCA_043823125.1 bacterium
TCGCCGGCCGACTTGGCGCCGAACGGGCCGGTGGGTTCGTAGCTCTCGGCCATCTCCACCCGAACACTCGGCACGTCGCGGCGGGTGGGGATCTTGTAGGTCATCAGGTTGCCGGTCTGCAGCTTGCCGCTGTCGGAGTAACGGACATCTTCGTACAGCGCCATGCCGATGCCCTGCACCAGCCCGCCCTCGATCTGCACCTTGGCCAGGTTCGGATTGATGAGGGTGCCGCAGTCGGCCACGCCCACGAAGTCGACGAGTGTTACCTGGCCGGTCTCCGTGTCCACCTCCACCTCGGCGCAGCCGCAGATGTACGGCGGCGGCGACTGCTCGCACAGGTTGCTGCCGCTGGCCACGAGCTGTTTCTGGTCGCGGCTGTAAAGGAGTTCGGTGGAGAGGTCACTCAGGGTGACGGACTGCTTGCCGCTCTTCGTGCTCAGTGTCTCGCCATCATACACGATGCTCGCTGTCTTCACGCCGAACCGTGCGGCCGCCTCGGTCACGAGCAACGCCTTCATGTTCTCGGCCGCGTTGATCACCGCCTGTCCGGTGACGTAAGTAGTGCTCGATGCGTACGCGCCCGGATCGAACGGCGTGCGGTCGGTGTCCGCCGAGTAGACGGTGATTTGTTCCAGTGGCACCTGCAGGACCTCGGACGCCATCTGGGCCAGGATGGTGTCGCTGCCGGTGCCGAGATCCGTGGCGCCCACCAGCAACGAGAAGAAGCCCTGATCGTTCAGCTTCAACATCGCCGAGCCCATGTCGATGGCCGGGATGCCCGAGCCCTGCATGGCGATGGCCATGCCCACACCGCGCACGCGACCGGGCGCCACCTCTTGTCGGGGATACTTCTTCGACCAGCCGATCATCTCCTGGGCACGCTCGATACAGTGGTCGAGCTTGCAGCTGCCGATGGTCTGCGCCACTCCTTCGGTGCCCTCGCCCATGATGGCGAAGAGGGGGGAGGTCTCACCCTCGCGGATCTTGTTCTGCTTCCGCAGTGCCACCGGATCGAGTTCGAGTTCCGCCGCCAGCTCGTCCAGCAGCGACTCCAGGGCGAAGTTCGCCTGGATGACGCCGTAGCTGCGGCAGGCGCCGGCGCACGGCAGATTGGTGTAGACCACGTCGCCTGCGAAACGCACCGCTTCCACCCGGTTGTACATCGGCAACGTCTTGGCGCCGGCCACCATGAGCACGGTGAGGGCGTGCTCCCCGTAGGCGCCGGTGTTGGACAGGATGTTCATGTCCAGAGCGGTCAAGGTGCCGTCCCGATTGGCGCCGGCCTTCACCGTGACCCGCATGCCGTGGCGGGTGGTGGTGGCCTGGAACACTTCGGAGCGGCTGTAGGTGAATCGCGCCGGCTTGCCTGTCTGCAGCGTGACCAGCGCGGCGAACAGCTCGCCGTGCACCATCTGCTTGCCGCCGAAGCCGCCGCCGATGCATGGCTTGTGCACGCGGATCCGGTGCAGCGGCATCTGCAGCGCCTCGCCCATCAAGCGACGGGTATGGAATGGATTCTGGGTGGACGAGATGACGTTGAGCCGCCCCTGCACGTCGAGATACGTCACCGCCGTGTGTGGCTCGAGAGCGACGTGGTCCTGGGCCTGGGTGTAGTAGGTGCGTTCAAGAACTACATCCGTACGGCCCAGGACCTTCGCCACATCGCCGACCTGCATCTCGTAACTGGCGACGAGGTTCCGCGCCGGCGCGAAACCGGTGGGGAACATCTCGTGGGATTCGGGTTCCGGGTGGATCACCGATGGGTGATCCAGGGCCTGTTCGAAGTCGAGCACCGGCTCGAAGACCTCGTATTCCACCTTGATGGCGTCGAGCCCGGCCAAGGCGCGCTCCGCCGACACCGCGGCCACGATGGCCATCTCGTCGCCCACGAAACGCACGTACTCGTCCAGCACGAACCAGTCGTGGGGCGATGGCTCGGGGTAACCCTGACCGGCCCGGGTGATGGCCACCCGCGGCACGTCCTTGTGAGTGAAAACGGCCTCGACCCCGGGCAATAGCTTCGCCGCACTTGTGTCGATCTTCTTGATACGCGCGAAGGCGTGGGGACTTCGCAACGCCTTGACCACTAACGCTTCACCCGGCGCCAGGTCGTCCGTGTAGGCCGGCTTGCCGGTGACGAGTCCGAGTCCGTCCAGCTTGGGATGTGATTTGCCGACTTCGTTCATCGTGGGTTACTCGCCCGTCGTTTCTTGCCGGCGCCGCGCCCCAGGTACTTCTCGATGGCGCGCAACTGCCCGGCATACCCGGTGCAGCGGCAGAGGTTGCCGGTGAGGTAGTGATTGATCTCGTCGCGGGTCGGCCGGGTCAGCTCCTGCTCCATGGCGTACACCGAGAGCAGCAGCGCCGGGCCGCAGAAGCCGCACTGGTCGGCGCCTTCGGCCACCAGTTCCTGACCGAGCTGGATGATCTCCTCGGGCAGTCCCTCCACGGTGGTCACCCGGTGGCCGTCGGCCCGGGCGGCAAGCACGGCGCACGACGGCACCAGCTTGTCGTCCAGCAGCACGCTGCAGGCGCTGCACGAGGCGGTATCGCACCCGAGGCGGACGCTGGTGATGTCGAGACGACGCAGGACCTCGAGCAGCGTGTCGTGTGGTTCGATGATGCAGTCACGCTGGCGGCCGTTGATGGTTATCCGGATGTTCATCGTGTTCACGCCAGCACCTCCTCGAGAGCCCGTTGCACGAGAACCGAGCAGACCTGCCGGCGGTACCAGGCGGAGGCGCGGACGTCGTCGCCGAAGGCGAGTTCGGAGGCGGCGAGGCGGGCGGCTTCTTCCGCGGCGTTTGCTCGTGCTGCCCGGGCCTTGACCGACCGGCCGCGCGTGGTTTTATCACCGAGGACCGTCTCCAGATACGCCATGGCCTTGCTGGCCAGCTTCGCCACGCCGGGCCGAGCGCCGACGGCGATGCGGATGTCGCCTGTGGATTTCCGCGGCCGCACGACGGCCACGTTGAGCAGGCCGTAATCGGCGTGGGTTTTCTGGATGATCTGGAACGAGGCGCGTTGGTCCCGCCGGGGGACCACCACAGCGGTCACGAGGTCGAGACGGTTGCGCTTGCGCTGCAGGTAGTCGGCCAGGCCGATGGCGCCGGTCTTGTGGAGCACCACTTCAGCATCGAGGGCCAGTAGCGCCGTGATCAGATTCGAGAACCCGTACTTGCCGCCGACGCTGCCGCCCACCGTGCTCAGGTTGCGGAGCTGCACTCCCACCACGCAGCCCACCGCACGGGCCAGCAGACCGTCGTTGCTCTCGAGGGTCAGCGGGTCGGTCTCGATCTGGCGGAAGGTGGCCATGGCGCCGAGCTCGAGGCCCTTGCCATTCTTGCGCACGTAGTCGAGGCCGGCCTCGAACAGATCCACCGCGCAACCGATCCGCCGCTTGCTCAGACGGAGGTAGGCGCCGCCGCCCACGAGGGCGGCGTTGGTCTCCGATTTCAGGAGCCGGTGAGCCTCGGCCACGGTGGCGGATTTGACGTATTTATTGATCCGCATTGTTCATCCGCATGGTTCACGTTCTGGGGTCGTCCTGGTGGCGAAGGTCGCGCACAACAAAGTTAAATTAACATGCTGATGCAAAGAGATAAACGGGGAAGGCGCGGTTCGAGATATCTCCACCGGCTGAAAGAAACCGTCCGGTGATCGATGCGGAATCAAGCGCGGGTCAGTTCGGGCGAAACAGAAGACAGATGGGTTGGATCGGTTGCCCGCCGATTCAACACGGACGCGGGGGTGAGTCGTCGATCCTGCGTCGGCGTCGCGGTCACGATCCACGGGGAGCCGGTGCCATGTCCAGTAAAGCTCGCGATCGTCGGACCGCCGCCATCGTCCTCACTCTGCTGGGCGTCGCCATCATCCTGCTGTCCGCCGGGGTGATTCCCCTCGAACCGGACTCGCTCAACGTTCCCCTCTGGATCCTGACCGTCATCGGCGTGCTGCTGCTGTCCGCCGGCCTGTCGGCCTTCTTGCCGTCCAACAGTGCCAGCGCCAACGCCTTCATCGCCGTGACCCTGGCGCTCTTCGCGCTGGTCCTGACCTGGGTCTCGTTGTGGGGTGACAGCCGGGCCTTCTCGGGCGGAATCCCGTTGCTGCCCGGCTCGGTCAACGTGGTGCTGGCGCGGGTGGTGTTCGGATCTCTGGCCCTGGTGCTCTGGATCCTGACCGGGGTGGTCTGGCAGAGCAGCCGGGTGCGGAAGCGGGAGTAATCCTGAGCGATTCCCCTGGATGATGCTACGCAAATAACTCGAGTGTATCCGGGTGCACTGGCCTGCGCTGGAGTTTGAAGGCGTGTACCCGGCTGCGCAGGAGTACTTATAACGCACCAAGATCAGGCGACGGGCGATTTTCTGCTCGAGCAACGGACCGACACCGATGGCGACGGTGCGGTGACCGAGTACGACGACGTGTTGATCAAGCGATTCTCGCTGGAGACGGGCGAGATGGCCGACGTCGTCGACCTGGAGTTCATCGGCGAGATGAAGGCCATCGCCTTCGGACCGGAAACGTGATTTGAAACGGCTAGCCCCTATCGTTGCCGGCCACCGCCGACTCGATCTCCCGGATCATGGTCTCATGCGCCCGGTAATCAGCGCCCTTCCACAAGAACTCCCCACTCGGCGACAGCAATAAGAAGAACGGCAGACCCCGCTTCAACTCCGGATACCGCGGGTCGTTCTGGAACGTCTCGAACACCGCGTCGGTGTCGTACACCTTGGCCGTCACCACCGAGAGCAGAGCGTCCTGCAACGGCCCCGGCTCGGCCACCTCGTGGGAGAACTTCTTGCAGTTGGCGCACCAGTGCGCAAAGAAGTCCACGAAGATCGGCAGGTTCTGCTCGCGCGCCATCTGCTGGGCGCGGGCGTAGTCACGCTGCCACACCACGGCGCCGGAGTTCTCCACCTGTTCGCCGCCGGCCGTGGTGACCGCGGCGATCCGTGATCCGCCTGAGCCGCCGACACCAGGCACGATTCCCGAGTGCGTCAATCCGGTCCAGAGGAAGAACACGCCGGTGATGAGCATGATGATGGTGGTGGCCTGGCGGATCACCGGCCAGCTGGAGTGCATCTCGTCCTCGCCGCGGCGGCGGAAGGCGCCCCACAGTATCGCCAGAAAGAC
>JBDRBC010000640.1:0-5177 GCA_043823125.1 bacterium
CTCCTGGTTTGTTGTCGCCTCGGGAAAGGCGGTTTCAAACCAGGAGTTTCTAATTGAACGGGCGCCTGGAAAAAGTGGACAGATGAACAGGTGGCGGGAGCGCATCAAGACTTGGCGATACGTCCATCAAACAAGTGCTGCCGCCCGGCGGCTTCGTTCAAGATTCAATAGGTAAACTACTTTCTCGCCCAGGAACACATTTCACTACACGCGTTTTGAGTTTATGGTTCCTAACGACTAACGACACCCAAGCATGGACAATTTCTCACAAGCGCTCGAACTGGTCGCCGTCGGCATCGGCGGCGTGTTTGCCAATCTTTTTGTCCTCATGCTCGTACTGATCGCCATCGGCAAGCTCTTCGGCAAGAAGAAGAACAAGCCCGCCTGACCCCTGAACACCCATGGACAACATCGTCACCCTCATCAGCCAGAGCGGCCTCGCCCAGCTCTCCTGGCAGCCCCCCGTCATGTGGCTGATCGGAGCGGTCTTCATCTTTCTGGCCATCAAGAAGGAAATCGAACCGCTGCTGCTGTTGCCCATCGGCTTCACCGTCATCATGGTCAACATCCCGCTCGGCGGCCTCATGCAGGCGCCGAATGCTGACGAGCCCATCCCGGGGCTGCTCTACATGTTCAATGAGTACGGCCTGAAGACCGACGTCATCCCCTGCCTCATCTTCCTCGGGCTGGGCGCCATGACCGACTTCGGCCCGCTCATCGCCAATCCCAAGACCCTGCTGCTCGGTGCTGCCGCCCAGCTCGGCGTGTTCGTCGCCCTGCTCGGCGCCATCGTCCTGGGTTTCGACCTGCGGGAGGCTTGCTCCATCGGCATCATCGGCGGCGCCGACGGCCCCACCACCATCTTCACCGCCACCTCCCTGCACGTCTCCGATGCCGTGCTCGGCGCCTGCGCCATCAGCGCCTACTCCTACATGGCCATGGTGCCCATCATCCAGCCCCCCATCATCAAGCTGCTGACCAGCAAGGCCGAGCGCGGCATCGTCATGAAGCAGCTGCGTCCGGTCACCAAGACCGAGAAGATCCTCTTCCCCGTCGCCGGCGGCCTGGTCATCTGCCTGCTGGTGCCCAAGGCCACCCCGCTGGTCTCAATGTTCATGCTCGGCAACCTCTTCGCCACCTCGGGCGTCGTCGAGCGCCTGCGCGATACTGCCCGCAACGAGCTGATGAACATCGTGACCATCTTCCTGGGCGTCGCCGTGGGCTCCACCATGCGCGGCGAGCAGTTCCTCACCCCGGCCGTCATCAAGATCTACCTGCTCGGGCTGGTCGCCTTCAGCGTCTCCACCGCGGGCGGTATTCTCTTCGCCAAGCTCATGAACCTGGTGGTCAAGGAGAAGGTCAACCCCCTGCTCGGCTCCGCGGGCGTATCCGCCGTACCCATGGCCGCCCGCGTCTCCCAGAAGCTCGGCAACGAGGCCAACCCCAAGTGCCACATTCTCATGCATGCCATCGGCCCCAACGTGGCCGGCGTCATCGGAACCATGGTCGCCGCCGGCATCTTCATCACCCTGGTCCGCTAGCCCGCTCCGAGTCCAGAGTCCGTACCAAGACTACGAATCCGGTCGAGCGTTTGGCCGAGCAGGAGGGAGATAAGAGAGAACGACGGCCCTGGAGAAGGGGGAGAAGGGGACGGTCCTGCATAATTGCATCTTCCGGACACTGCCTATGCAACCATGCAGGACCGTCCCCTTTTCTTTTTCTCTGGTATGTTGTTCCCCCGACACCGTGCTTGCAAAAAGGGAGTCACCAATGAAATATACAGCAATAGAAATCGCTCGAGAAAACGAAGTGATGATCATCAGATTGAATCGTCCCGAGCGAATGAATGCGGTAAATGAGGCGATGTACACCGAGATTCAGGATGTGCTGAATAAGACCGGGGCCGATCACGAGATCCGATCTCTCATCATCACCGGATCCGTGTTGAAAAGACATTGCGTCGAGAAGCAGGCGTTCTGTGCCGGCGCCGACCTCAAGGATCACTCATCGGGAAGACGGGATCAAGCCGCCAGAAGAGCGTATATAGAACTCGCTCACGAAACAACGCGGATGATATACAGCTATCCAAAACCCACCATCGCTGCCGTCAACGGGCCTGCAAGGGGGGCTGGGCTGGAAATGGCGATCAACTGTGACTTTATCCTCATGGCCGAAACTGCGACCATGGCTTTTACCGAGGTCGGCCTGGGGACATTTGTCGGCGGGGCCTCCACGTCTCTTCTACCGACGCTTATAGGAATGACGAAGGCCAAGGAGCTCATATATACATGCAAAGTAATCGACGGCAATCAGGCCCTTGCCCTGGGACTGGCATCCAGAACGGTTCCGGTGGCTCAGTTGACGGAAGCTGCCTTGTCACTGGCCAACGAGCTTTCCGAAAAGGCTCCCATTTCGATGAGAATGGCTAAAAACTTGCTGCACAGTTCCAGGTTGTACGACATTGAAACGGCGTTGAAACATGAAACCGAAGCCATTCTTGCCTGTATGGAAACGGAAGACTGGCATGAAGGGATCCGGGCCTTTGCGGAAAAGAGAAAACCGGTTTACACGGGAAAGTAATATGGATGAACTCGATAGAATTTTCAAAGCACAGTCGGTCGCCGTTATCGGAGCATCAAAAGACGAAGGAGAGCGTGGATACCAGGTCATCAAAACATTGCTGGAAGAGAAGTATGAAGGTCAAATATACCCCATAAACCCTCACGAAGACTCGATACTCGGCCTCAGGTGCTACAGAAGCATCTCGGACATCGATCGGCCGATCGATGTCGCATTCATAGCAACGCCGGCAGCCACGGTTTCCGGGATAATCGATAAGTGTTGCCAGGCTCGTATAGCGGGCGCGGTCATCGTGGCTGGTGGGTTCGGGGAAACCGGTGAAGAAGGCCGAAAAGTCGAATCCCGTATGGCCGAGACAGCTCGGAAACACCACTTGAGGTTTGTCGGTCCCAACACATCCGGATTGATAAGCGTTCACAACAAGATGAATCTTGTGGGGCTCAGGGACGTTCCCAAAGGGAATATAGCGTTGTTGACTCAGAGCGGTAATGTCGCTTTGCATCTGATAACCGAGGCGAAACTCAGAAGCAATGAGGGCTTCTCCCATTATGTCGGAGTGGGCAACGAAGCCGATCTGAAGTTTCACGAATACCTTAGGTATTTTCGAGGCGATCCGAATACCCGGGCAATAATAATATACGTTGAAGGACTGCGAGACGGCAGGAGGTTTTTACAGGAGGCACAAAATACGGCGCTTACCAAGCCCATTATTCTTCTGAAGAGCGGTCGGTCCTCTACCGGAAAAAAGTCTGCAGGATCTCATACCGGTTCTCTGGCGGGCATATCGGAAGTTGCACGAACGGCATTCATGAGAGCGGGCATCATAACAATTGAAAACCCGGACGAGCTTTTCCCGGTTGCCGAATCACTGGCCATCCTGCCGCCGATAAAGAACAACCGGATTGCCATCCTGGCCGATGGGGGTGGACACGCTACGATAGCGGCCGATCTGTTGTCGGATTGCGGAGTCGCTATTCCACCTCTGGAATCGAGTACGCGAAATAGGTTGGAAGAGATCCTGCCGCCCAATGCCTCTGTGCGTAATCCGGTTGACGTGGCGGGTGGCACCGATACAAACCCGGCGATCTTCGCCGATTGCGCCCAGATCCTTCTTGAGGACAAGGGCATCGGCGGTCTGCTGATCGTGGGGCTTTTCGGCGGCTACGGCATTCGTTTTGCCAAGAGCCTGACGTTTATCGAAGAGGATGCGGCTCATCGCATGGGAAAGCTTGTAAAAAGAGTAGAGAAGCCGATCGTTTTACAGAGCTTGTATAACTTCGCCAAACCGCATTCTCTGGAGCTTCTGAGGTACTACAAAATACCGGTTTACGATTCTCTCGATATTGCATGTAGATGCATCGGGTGCCTGGCCCAGTACGGAGAATATCTGGGCGTAAGTCACAAAAAGGCCAATTTCGTTTTTAGTTGGGGAGCGAAAGCCAAGGCGAGGGGACGGGCGATCGTCGAGAACGCGTTGAGCGAAAAGCGAAGCGCCCTCTCGGAATTCGACGCGAAGGAACTCTTACGCCTTCACGGAGCGCCGGTTAACAAGGATCGATTGGCGACGACTGCCGATGAGGCGGTGGAAATCGCGACGAGCCTTAAAAAAGAATGCGCTTTGAAGCTAGCCTCTGTAGATATTCTTCATAAAAGCGACGCCGGGGGAGTCCGTTTGAACCTACGAAACGAGCAAAAGATCCGAACGGCGTTCCACGACATAATCAGAAATGGAAGAAAGTTCAATAAAAAAGCCAAGATCGACGGATGTCTTGTCGCCCCCATGGTTGGAAAGGGACTGGAAATCATCATTGGCACCAAGATCGATGATCAGTTCGGACCGGTTATCGTCTTTGGTCTTGGGGGTATATTGGTCGAAGTTCTTCAGGATGTCGTGTTCAGGGTATTGCCCATATCGAGAAATGCTGCGCGAAAAATGGTCACCGAGATAAGGACGGCTCGTCTCCTGAAAGGTGTACGTGGGAAGCCACCGGTTGACCGGGAAGCCATCATCGATCTCTTGCTGACAGTCTCGGAGATCATCGAGGCCTATCCGGAAATCCGCGAAATGGACCTGAACCCTGTAATCGTGCATGAAAAAAGTATCACGATAGTCGATGCCAGGATCATATTGAACAAGGTTAATATGCAGCATTAACCTCGCCCGCCGACAACCCCTCCTCCGTTTTGCACCCTGGCTGTAAGGACGCCGCGGGAGGTCTTGACCCGGAGGCTACCTGTATACCCCGGGTCGACGCCCGCGGCTACCTGCACAAGTACGTCTACGACCCGCTAGGCCGCATCGAACGCGTTTCCAACGCGGAAGCCAATACCTCGGTTTTGACCACCGAGCAGAGCGAGGATTTCCAGCGGGTGACCTTCACCACACCTGAGGGCCGCGTTACCCGCTACGAGACGGTAGACACGACTGGCGGCACGCGCACCATGAAGGTGATATTCCCGGACAACACGTACAACCAGAGCGTGATCCGAAGGTCGTACCCAGAGTACATCTCGAAGGTCGTACCCAGAGTACATCTCCGAAGGTCGTACCCCGAAGGTCGTACCCAGAGTACATCTCGGAGCGCGGCGTTTCCCGG